>NZ_JBICKL010000045.1:0-314130 GCF_043104195.1 Pseudomonas sp. xss_2 | reverse complement strand
AAAAGGCTCAAGCTGACAAAGGACCTTTCATCCTCTGGACAGAGAAATTTCCGACCACCTCTTGCACTACAAATATTATGGTATACCATCAGACAACAAGACCTGATAACCCTCCACAGGAGCTGCCCATGAGTTTCGAAATCCGCAAGATCGTCACCTACTCCGAAGAGACCCGCATCGAAGGCGGCAAGGCCACCGACAAACCGGTGACCATGGTCGGCCTGGCCGTGGTGATCAAGAACCCGTGGGCTGGCCGCGGGTTCGTTGAAGATCTGAAGCCGGAAATCCGCGCCAACTGCTCCGAGCTGGGTGCACTGATGGTCGAGCGCCTGACCGCTGCCATCGGAGGTGCCGACAAGATCGAGGCCTACGGCAAGGCGGCGGTGGTCGGCGCCGACGGCGAAATCGAACACGCCTCGGCGGTGATCCACACCCTGCGCTTTGGCAACCACTACCGCGAAGCGGTCCAGGCCAAGAGCTACCTGAGCTTCACCAACAAGCGCGGTGGCCCTGGCACCTCGATCCAGATCCCGATGATGCAAAAGGACGACGAAGGCCTGCGCTCGCACTACATCACCCTGGAAATGCAGATCGAAGACGCACCGCGCGCCGACGAAATCGTCGTGGTCCTGGGCGCCGCTGACGGCGGCCGCCTGCACCCGCGCATCGGCAACCGCTATATCGACCTGGAAGAACTGGCCGCCGAGAAGGCCAACGCTCAATAACAACAACCAGAAGCGCTGGGGCATTGCCTGCAAGCCCCGGCCTTCAAGGAGCGCCCCACCATGATTCAGCCTGTAGCTGAACGTACACCGGCCGGGACCAGTTACCTGAGCCAAGGCCAGGGCCAGCCTGTGGTGCTGATCCACGGCGTGGGCCTGAACAAGGAAATGTGGGGTGGGCAGTTCGTCGGCCTGGCCAACGACTACCGAGTCATCGCCTACGACATGCTCGGCCACGGCCAGAGCCACCTGCCTGCCGCTGACACACCGCTGGAAGGCTACGCCGCGCAATTGGCCGAATTGCTCGATCATTTGCAGATTACTCAAGCCACCGTGATCGGTTTTTCCATGGGTGGCCTGGTCGCCCGCGCCTTTGCCCTGAACTACCCGCAGCGATTGTCCGCGCTGGTAGTGCTCAATAGCGTGTTCAACCGCACCCCAGAGCAGAGCGCAGGGGTTATCGCCCGCGCCGCCCAGGCGGCTGAACAAGGGCCGGACGCCAACGTCGATGCCGCCCTGGACCGCTGGTTCAGCCGCGAATACAAGGCCGCCAACCCGGCCCAGGTCGCGGCGATTCGCCAGGTCCTGGCCAGCAACGACCCCCAGGGTTACCACACCACATACTCGCTGTTCGCCACCCAGGACATGTATCGCGCAGACGACCTGGGCACGATCCAGGTACCGACCCTGATCGCTACCGGCGAGCTCGACCAAGGTTCGACCCCGGCCATGACCCGCCAGCTCGCCGCGCGCATTCCCGGTGCGCACAGCGTGGTCCTCGCCGAACAACGGCATATGATGCCGGTAGAAGCGCCGCGCGAAGTCAACAAGATGCTGCTGGACTTCCTCAGGCAAGCCCGCACCCTCACCGAATCCGCCAAGGGGATTGTTGCATGACCCTCGTTCGTTTCCAGATGTGCATCGACGGCCAATGGCGCGATGCCCAGAGCGGCAAGACCTTCGACAGCCTCGACCCGGCGACCGCCCAGGCCTGGGCGCAACTGCCCGATGCCGATGAAGGCGACGTCGAACTGGCCGTACAAGCGGCCCAGCGCGCCTTCGACAGCCAAGCCTGGCGTGGCCTTAGCGCCACGGCACGGGGCAAGCTGCTGCGCCGCCTGGGTGACTTGATTGCCGAAAACAAAGAGCACCTGGCCCAGCTGGAAAGCCGCGATAACGGCAAGCTGATCCGCGAAACCCGCGGCCAGGTCGGTTATCTGCCAGAGTTCTTCCACTACACCGCAGGCCTGGCCGACAAGCTCGAAGGCGGCACCCTGCCGCTGGATAAACCCGACCTGTTCGCCTACACCGTGCACGAGCCAATGGGCGTGGTTGCCGGGATCATTCCCTGGAACAGCCCGCTGTACCTGACCGCGATCAAGCTGGCACCGGCCCTGGCAGCCGGTAACACCATCGTCCTCAAGCCGTCCGAGCACGCCTCGGCGACCATCCTCGAGCTGGCCCGCCTGGCCCTGGAAGCCGGCTTCCCGCCGGGTGTGGTCAACGTGGTGACCGGTTACGGCCCAAGCACCGGCGCTGCCCTCACCCGCCACCCGCTGATCCGCAAGATCGCCTTCACAGGCGGCGCCGCCACAGCCCGTCACGTGGTGCGCAGCAGCGCCGAGAACTTCGCCAAGCTGTCGCTGGAGCTGGGCGGCAAGTCGCCGAACATCATCTTCGCCGACGCCGACCTGGACAGCGCCATCAATGGCGCCGTAGCCGGCATCTATGCCGCCTCCGGGCAAAGCTGCGTGGCCGGCTCACGGTTGCTGGTGCAAGACGAGATCTTCGATGAGTTCGTCGAGCGGCTGATCGAACGCGCCAAGCGCATCCGCATCGGCAACCCGCAGGACGAGCTCAGCGAAATGGGCCCGATGGCCACCGCCCAGCAACTGGCCGTGGTCGAAGGCCTGGTCGCGGCGGCCAACGCCGAGGGCGCCAAGCTGCGCATGGGCGGCAAGCGTGCCGAGGTCGAGGGTGAAGGCTGGTTCTATGAGCCGACCCTGTTCGAGTGTGACAGCAACTCGATGAAGATCATGCAGGAAGAGGTGTTCGGCCCGGTCGCGGCGGTCATTCGCTTCAAGACTGAGCAAGAGGCCTTGGCGATAGCCAACGACTCGCAGTTTGGCCTGGCCGCCGGCATCTGGACTCGCGACCTGGGCCGCGCCCACCGCCTTGCCCGCGATGTACGTTCGGGGATCATCTGGGTCAACACCTACCGCGCAGTCTCGGCCATGGCGCCGATTGGCGGCTTCAAGAACAGCGGCTATGGCCGCGAGAGCGGCATCGATTCGGTGCTCGCCTACACCGAGCTGAAGACTGTGTGGATCAATCTGTCCACCGCGCCGATGCCCGATCCTTTCGTGATGCGCTAAGAGGGCCTGCCAAGATGATCGAACCTGGCATCTACAAAGACGTGATGGGCTCGTTCCCCTCCGGGGTCACGGTAGTAACCACCCTGGACGCCGACGGCGGCATCGTCGGCATCACCGCCAGCGCCTTCAGCGCGCTGTCGATCGAGCCGGCGCTGGTGCTGTTCTGCCCCAACTACGCCTCGGACACCTACCCGATCCTGCGCGACAGCAAGCAGTTCGCCATCCACTTGCTGTCTGCCGAACAGACGGCCGAGGCCTATGCCTTTGCCGGCAAGGGCAAGGACAAGGCCAAAGGCGTTCAATGGCACCTGAGCGAGCTGGGCAATCCGCTACTGAGCAAGGCTACGGCGATCATCGAGTGCGAGCTGTGGCGCGAGTACGACGGCGGTGACCACGCGATCATCGTCGGCGCGGTGAAGAACCTGGTGCTGCCGGCTGAGCCGGTGACGCCGATGGTCTACCACAAAGGCAAGCTGGGCGCCCTGCCCCCACTTGGCTGATAGACCTTTGAGTCGGCAGTGGCTTTTTCGCGGGCAAGCCCGCTCCCACAGGGATCGCACAGGTCCCAAGTTCTGTGAAGTACCTGTGGGAGCGGGCTTGCCCGCGAAAAAGCCACCGCCGATGACCCTGTTTTTAGTGGTCGCGCTACCCTCTCACCAATGGTTGCTGCCCCTGTTTTGATTCGGAGCTAGACAATGAGCAACGAAAAGTACGAGAAAGGCCTGCAGATCCGCACCCAGGTGCTGGGCGAGGACTACGTCAAGCGCTCGATCGAAAACGCCGACGAGTTCACCCAGCCGCTCCAGGAGCTGGTCACCGAGTACTGCTGGGGCCACGTCTGGGGCCGCGATGGCTTGTCGCGCAAAGAGCGCAGCATGATAAACTTGGCCATGATTTCCGCGCTCAACCGGCCCCACGAGCTCAAGCTGCATATCCGCGGCGCACTGCGCAATGGCCTGAGCCGAGAACAGATTCGCGAGATCCTGCTCCAGGTCGGCATTTACTGCGGCGTGCCCGCGGCGGTGGACAGCTTCCGCCTGGCCCGCGAAGCGTTCGCCGAAGCCGACACGGAGTCAACCCGTTAACAACGGGCTGTTCGAACCACCGCAAGGAGCAGCGCCCGGTTCGGGGGTGCCCTTCGGGTTGGCGCAACAGCCTCATAAAGAGCGCACCTGATGAAACGCCAGCCACTCGACGACAGCTTCAAGGTCAACCGCAACCCAGTCACCCTGCGTGAAATCGTGCTCGATAAACTGCGCGGGGCGATCATGAACTTCCACCTGCTGCCCGGTGACCGCCTGGTCGAGCGCGACCTCTGCGACCGCCTCGGCGTCAGCCGCACCTCGGTGCGTGAAGCCCTGCGCCACCTGGAATCCGAGGGCCTGGTCGAATTCGCCGACGCCAAAGGGCCGCGCGTGGCAATCATTACCTTGGAAGACGCCTGCGACATCTACGAGCTGCGCTGCGTGCTCGAAGGGCTGATCGTCCAGCTGTTCACCCTCAATGCCAAGGCCAAGGACATCCGTGCCCTGGAGCGCGCCCTGGAGGTGAACCGCGAGGCACTGGAAGAAGGCGAGCTGCAGCAAGTGCTCGAATCGGTGCAAGGCTTCTATGACGTGCTGCTGGAAGGTTCCGGCAACCGCGTCGCCGCCACCCAGCTGCGTCAGCTGCAAGCACGCATCAGCTACCTGCGCGCCACCTCGGTGTCGCAGGCCAATCGTCGTGGCGCCAGCAACCAGGAAATGGAAAAGATCGTCGCGGCGATCAAGAGCGGCGACCCGCAAGCGGCGCACCAAGCCTCGGTCGACCACGTACGCGCCGCCGCCAAGGTCGCGCTGGACTACCTGCGCCAGAAGCAGGATGACAACGCCAAGGTGCGCGAAATCATCGAGCCCCTGGTCCTGAAGGACCCTCGCATAGGCCGCTAAGCATGCCCAACGCCCCGCGCTATTGCCCGCACTGCACCACAGAGCTTGCCCGGGGCGTTCCCACTGGCGATACCCACGAACGCCTGCACTGCACTGGCTGCGGTTACATCCACTACATCAACCCGAAGATCATCGCCGGCTGCATCATCGAACGCGATGGCAAGTACCTGTTGTGCCAGCGCGCCATTCCCCCGCGCCCTGGCACCTGGACCTTGCCGGCGGGCTTCATGGAAGCGGGTGAAACCACCGAACAGGCGGCGCTGCGTGAAGTGTGGGAAGAAAGCGGCGTGCATGCCGAAATCGTCTCGCCCTACTCGATCTTCAGCGTGGCAAAGATCAGCGAGGTGTACATCATCTTTCGCGCCATCGCCACGCAGGAGACCGGCCAGTTCGGGCCGGAGACGCTTGCCTACAAGTTCTTCGAACCTGATGAGATCCCCTGGGATGAGATCTACTACCCGGCGATTCGGCAGATCCTCGAGCGCTATATCCTTGAGCGGCAGGCGGGGGTGTATGGGATCTACATGGGCAATGACGATACCGGCAAGGTGCATTTCATTCGCTGATCTGTGCACGGCTAGCGCTGCCAACACAAATCTCTCGCCAGCAAGCCAATCTCAGGGCACCCTTATCACTCCCTGATGCAAGGACCAGCAAACCCCATGGCGAAATGGTTGGAAGGCGGCGGATCCATGGCCGAGCGAATCCGCAACCACGACTGGCCAGCCACCCCGCTCGGCCCGCTCGAGTCCTGGCCAGACGTGCTCAAGACCACCGTAGCACTGTGCCTGGGCTCACATTTTCCGCAGGCCGTGCTCTGGGGCGATGAGCTGATCACCCTGCACAACGATGCCTTCAGCGCGATTCTCGGCGAAAAACCCTTAGCCCTAGGGCGGCCATTCAGCGAGGTGTGGCATGAAGCCTGGAGCGACATCAAGGCGATGGCCGACCGCGCGCTGGCGGGCGAAGCGGTGTTCATCGAGAATTTCCCGCTGCTGATCAACCGCAGTGATGGCCCGGAGCGGGCCTATTTCACCTTCTGCTACAGCCCCATCCGCGATCAGCATGGGCAGATCGTCGGCATGATCGACACGGTAACGGAAACCACTGCCACCGTAGTTGCCAACCAGCGACTGAACTTTCTCGACAATCTCAGCCGCGCCCTGGCCGATGCCAATGACCCTGATCGGATCATGGCCACCACCACCGGTATGCTGGTCGAGCACCTGCGCCTGTCCAGTTGCGCCTACGCGGTAATGGACGCCGACCAGGACGGTTTCACTATCTGTGGTGACGCGGTGGCACCAGGCTCACCACGTCTGGTCGGCCAATACCGCCTGGCCGATTTCGGCACCCTGGCGGTCAAGCAACTGCGCGCCGGCTTGCCGCTGGTGATCAACGACAACCTCAATCAGCTCGAACCGCAGGAAGCGGCAACCTTCCAGGCCATCGGCATCACCGCGACCATCTGCATGCCGCTGATCAAGGAGGGTCGCTTGACCGCGCTAATGGCCATCCATGACCGAGTCCCGCGCCAGTGGACCGGCTATGAACAAGCGTTGATCAGCGAAGTGACCGAGCGCTGCTGGGCGCATATCCAACGCGTCCAGGCCTACGCCGAAGTGCGCGAGACGGCGGCTGCGCTGGAGGCGCTGAACGCCACCCTGGAGCATCGCGTGCAGGAGCGTACCGAGCAGTTGCTGCACACCGAGGCGATACTGCGCCAGACCCAGAAGCTGGAAGCCATCGGCCAGCTGACCGGTGGCGTTGCCCATGACTTCAACAACCTGCTGACCATCATCCGCTCATCCCTGCACTTTCTGCAGCGCCCGGATCTGGACGACAACCGCCGCCAGCGCTACCTCAAGACCATGGCCGACACCGTCGATCGCGGCGCCAAGCTCACCGGTCATCTGCTCGCCTTCGCCCGCCGCCAAGCGCTCAGCCCGCAGGTGTTCGACGCCGGGCCAAGGCTGCAAGGCATGGCGGAAATGCTCGATACCGCCACCGGCGCGCGCATCCAGGTCAGCCTGGAACTGCCCGAGTCGCCCTGCTACATCCGCGCCGACCTTGGCCAGTTGGAAACAGCGCTCATCAACCTGATGATCAATGGCCGCGATGCCATGGCCGGCGAAGGCACCCTGCACTTGCGCCTGGTTGCCGACCAACGCATGCCCGGCGCGCCCGGGCGCTTTGCAGCGATTTCGGTGAGCGACAGTGGCGTGGGGATTGCTCCTGAACTGCTTGAGCGCATTTTCGATCCGTTCTTCACCACCAAGGCTGCGGGCGAAGGGACGGGGCTTGGCTTGTCCCAGGTGTTCGGCTTCGTCAAGCAATCGGGCGGTGATGTGCAGGTGAACAGTGTTGCCGGCCAAGGCACCACGTTTACCCTGTACCTGCCCCAGGAAAGCGCGGCAGATTCGCCGCAAACCGCCCTGCCGAGCAGTGCCCCTGTGGCCCTGGCCGGCAGCAGCAAACGGCGCATCCTGGTGGTCGAGGACAACGCCGATGTCGGCAGTTTCACCACCCAGATGCTCAAGGAACATGGCTATCAGGTCAGTTTGGCGCTTTGCGCCGAGGATGCCCTGGCGCAATTGAGTGGCGCCCAAGGACAGTTCGATGCGGTGTTCTCTGATGTAGTGATGCCCGGCATGGTCGGCCTGGCCTTGGCCAAGGAGCTGCGTCGCAGCCGCCCACAGACGCCAGTGATCCTCACCTCTGGCTACAACGAGGCCATGGCTGAAGGGGGGCATCAGGGCTTCGCGTTCCTGGCCAAGCCCTATTCGGCCGAGCAGGTGTGCCAACTGCTGGAAAAAGTGCTGGGGACAGCCTGAGTCTCAGGCGCTGATCCGCAGCAGCCGCGCCAGGCTTTCAGCCAGCTCTGCGCGGCGAAAGGGTTTGCGCAGCACCTCGAAACCGTACAGCTCACGCGGCGAGAGGTTGGCGTAGCCGGTGATGATCAACACGGGCAGGTCCTGATGCTGCTGGCGCAGTTGATGGGCGAACTGGGCGCCGGTCTCGTCACTCATGATCTGGTCGGTGACGAGCACATCCATGACCAGCCCCTGAGCGATCAAGGCGCGTGCCTGCGCCGGGCTGGCGGCCTCGCTCACCTCATAGCCCAGATCGCGCAACTGCAGCGCGGTGGCATGGCGCACGATCTCTTCGTCATCCACCAGCAGCACCCGCGTAGCCTCACGAGCCCGTGGCGGCTCTTGAGCTGGGCTGCCCGCGTCGACCACATGGGGCTCTCCCTGCGGCAGCCAGAGCGTCGCCTGGGTGCCCTCACCCGGGCGCGAATGAATGGCAAAACCGCCACCCGATTGCCCTGCCAAGCCCTGCACCATGGGCAGGCCCAGCCCCGTCCCCTTGCCGACACCCTTGGTCGAGTAGAACGGCTCAAAGCAGCGAGCCAGGACTTCTTCATCCATGCCACAGCCGTTATCAGCCACTTGCAGCCACAGCTGTTGTCCGGCCACACCCTCTGGCCGCGGCGGGCCTGTGTCGGCGCCACCGGCAGAGATCAGCAGACGCCCGCCACTGTTCATCGCATCGCGGGCATTGACCACCAGGTTGAGCACTGCCAGCTCCAACTGGTGCGGGTCGACCAGCACGCTGGGCAGTCGCGCATCGATCTGCACCACCACCTCGATGGTTGGCCCCAGCGAACGGGCAATCAACTCGCGCATGTCGCCGACCAGCATGGCCAGTGACACTGCCTGGGGCTTGAGGGTCTGCCGGCGCGCGAAGCTGAGCAGGCGGCCGACCAGGTTGCGCGCGCGATCCGCCGCTTGCAGCGCCCCATCGATCAGTCGGGTCGAGCGGCCGATATCGTCCGGGCGGCGGCGGATCAGCTCAAGCGAAGCGATGATCGGGGTGAGCATGTTATTGAAGTCATGGGCGATGCCACCGGTCAGCTGGCCGATCATTTCCATCTTGCGCACTTCGTGCAGTTGCAGCATCGCCGCTTCGCGCTCGCTGAGCATGCTGGCGACGCGCTCCTCCAGGCTCTCATTGAGCGCCATAAGTTCGGCAAAGGTCGCCTCCAGGTGTGCAGCACTGGCGCGCAAGGCCCGCTCGGCGCGGGCGTGGGTAATGGCCTTCCAGACATGCTTGGCGGTTTCCTGGACCAACAGGCACTCGTCCTCGACGAACACATGAGGGGTATGAAATTGCACCGTCAGCATCGCCTCCAAACCGCTCGCCTGCAGCACCGGCACATGCAAGCTGGCGCACAGATCGGCCGAAGTGCCCGCGGGGAAATCGCTCTGCACGCTCATGCCGCTGGCCAGTTGATCGTGCAATTGCGCAGCGAAGGCCTGGTAGTTCTGCTCACCGGTCAGCGAGGTCACGCCATCGACCCAGTCGCGGGCAACCCGCAGGTGCTGACCATCGCCGAGATCTTCGCCAAAAAAAACCCGTGAGGCGCCAAGCTCCTCGCCCAGCCGGCGCAGCGCGTAGGCTTCGATGGCCTCAGGCTCGTCCATGCCTGGCAACGCTTGCCCCAGCTCCAGCAGAAAGGCCTGGCGGCGCTGGAACTGCACCCGTTCGGTGGTTTCGGTAACGATACAGAGCACGCCGCCAACGCTGCCATCGGCCTCGCGCACGGCTGAGTAGGAGACATCGAAGTAGGCCGTTTCACCTAAGCCTCGGCGTTCGATATAGAACGGCCGATCATTGGCCGAAAAGGTTTCGCCGGTTTCGCGCACCCCGCGCAGCAGCGGTTCAAGATCGTCCCACAGCTCGCTCCAGTTCTCCTGCCCCGGTCGGCCCAGGGCACGTGGGTGCTTGGCTCCGATAGTCGGCGCATACGCCTCGTTGTACAGCGCTACGTAGTCGGCGCCCCAGAACAACACGATCTGCGCCTTGGCCGGAAGAATAGTGGCCATGAGCGTTTTCAGGCTGGCGGACCAATCGGCCGGCGCCCCTAATGGCGAGGTGTCCCAGTCCAACGACTGCAACAACGTGCTGACCGTGCCGCCACCGAGCAAGAAGCTCGGCATCGCGCCATGCGGGGAGTTTGCGTCGTTGTCCGAAACTGATTTCATTTCATCCTGACCATCGGTTGCCCTAGGCACAGTGCCATCTACCTGATGGATAAGAAATCAGAGAACGCCAGACGTTCCGCTGGGCTCAACAGTTAGTTGTCGACAGCCAATACGCCAGCGATAGATGTCGCCCCAGGGGGCTGCCTTGCAGCCCATCGCAGGCTGCGCCAGCGCCTACCGTTAGATCAGGTGCCCAGCTATCAAACTCACCCCGATCACCATCATCGCCGAACCCGACACTCTGCCGACCAGCCTCGCCGCCGCCGGGCGGCTGCGCAATACAGCCTTGGCGCCGTAGCCGACCAGCAGGTAGACCACCAGCGAGCTGAACAGGTGGACCAACCCCAGCAGCAGAATCTGCAGCGGTAGCGGCCAAGTTGAGGATGGATCGGTGAACTGTGGCAGCAAGGCCAGAAACAGCAAGAACACTTTGGGGTTCAGACCGCTGACGCAAAATCCCTTGAGCGCCCAGCGTGCCCCCGATCCTGCTTCATCGGCCTGGGCCGCTTCGGGCGCTGCCGGGCGCAACAGCAGATTACCGCCCAACCACAGCAGGTAAGCGGAGCCAGCCAAGGTCAGCAGCGACAGTGCCAGCGGATGCCCGGCGATCAGGCTACCGACCCCGGCAGCCACCACCAGTGTCGCGAGAAAGTGCCCCGAGAGCATGCCAGCTACCGCAGGCATCACCCAGCGTCCACGCATACCCGCCGAGATGGCGTAGGCCCAATCGGCACCCGGGGTAATGACAAACAGCAACGATACGGCCCAGAACGCCGCCAACACACTGATAGCCACTTGAGTCTTCCTTCAGATCAGCTTTGGATGAAGAAAGATTACGGATATCGCCGAGGGATTTTCTTTCGTATATTCCCTCCCTGCGAACAATTACTGGAAGATTCTTCCCAAATGGACAGAACCGATCGCAAGATCCTTGCCGAGCTGCAACAAGACGGTCGCTTGTCGGTGACCGACCTGGCCGAGCGCGTCGGCTTGAGCCTCTCGCCCTGCCATCGACGCTTGAAAGCACTGGAGGAATCTGGCGCCATTGTTGGCTATCACGCACGCTTGGCGCCGGCGGCGCTAGGCTTGAACTTCGCCGCGCTGGTCTTCGTGACCTTGCGCGAAGTCACCCGCCAGCCGGTGGCGGACTTTGAAGCGGCGCTGGCGCAGATTCCGCAGATCGTCGAGGCGCAGCGCTTGTTTGGCGATCCGGACTACCTGCTGCATGTGGTAGCGCGTGATCTCCCGGCGTTTCAGAAACTCTATGACGAGCAGTTGACCAGCATCCCCAACGTCAAGCGGCTGAGCTCGACGCTGGTGATGAAAGAAGTGATTCAGGATCGGTTGTTGCCAATGTAGTTGGCAGCTGCACGGTTTGTGTCGACTGCCAGCGAAAGGCCCGCCCAAACCCGCTTTTTACTCGCCCTCTGAGCGTGCAGTGCGCACCAACACGGCTCACTGCGTGCTGACGCCAACCACCTTGAAGCCCCCAACCCCGCGGCCTTCAGCCCGGTGGCCCGTTCCTTGCTGCCAGCGACCTCTTAACCTTTTGTCAGCCTTAGGTTTTTTAAGGTTCATGAGCACATATTTACTAATTTCTCGATCCCTGCGCACCCCGCATCATCCCTCCAACAAGAACGCGTCGCCCCTTGCCGGCACGCACCCGGGCACTCCCCCGTGCCCCACCTTGCCTTGGAGTCAGTCATGACCAGTGCAGCCAACTCGGCACCTCTAATAGAAAAACACACGATCGGCTACGTGCCCCCGCAAGACCGCCATGGAAAGGTAAGGGATCTGTTCACCCTGTGGTTCGGCGGCAACATCGCGCCCCTGCCCATCGTCACTGGCGCCCTGGGCGTGCAGTTGTTTCACCTGAACCTGGTGTGGGGCATGGTCGCCATCCTGGTCGGTCATCTGCTCGGAGGCGTGCTGATGGCGCTGCACTCGGCGCAAGGCCCGCAGATGGGCATTCCCCAGATGATCCAGAGCCGCGCCCAGTTCGGCTCGCTCGGCGCGTTGCTGGTGGTGGTCATCGCTGGGGTGATGTACATCGGCTTCTTCGCCTCCAACATCGTCCTGGCCGGCAAGTCGCTGCATGGGGTCGCCGAGTCGGTTCCAGTGCCGGTCGGTATCGTGATCGGTGCGCTGGGCTCGGGCATCATCGGCATCATCGGCTACCGCTTCATCCACGTGCTCAACCGCATTGGCACCTGGGTCCTGGGGGTCGGCATCGTGGTCGGTTTTGGCTACATCTTCAGCCATGTCCAGAGCGATGATTTCCTCACCCGTGGCGGCTTCAACCTCGCCGGCTGGCTGGCCACCGTATCGCTGGCGGCGCTGTGGCAGATCGCCTTCGCGCCGTATGTGTCGGATTACTCGCGCTACCTGCCGGCAGACGTGAAGGTGTCGTCGACGTTCTGGACCACCTACCTGGGCTCGGCCCTGGGTTCGAGCCTGTCGTTCGTGTTCGGCGCGGTGGCGGTGCTGGCGATCCCGGCGGGCATGGACACCATGGACGCCGTCAAACTCGCCACCGGCGCAATTGGCCCGTTGATGCTGGTGCTGTTCCTGCTCAGCGTGATCAGCCACAACGCCCTCAACCTGTATGGCGCAGTGCTGTCGATCATCACCCTGATCCAGACCTTCGCTTACCGCTGGATCCCGACCGCAAAGAGCCGCGCGGTGCTGTCGCTGATCGTCCTGGCCGCCTGCTGCGTGGTGGCGGTGTTCGCCTCGGCGGACTTCATCGGCCACTTCGTCGATATGGTCCTGGTGCTGCTGGTCGTGCTGGTGCCGTGGACGGCGATCAACCTGATCGACTTCTATGTGATCCACAAGGGCGACTACGACATCGACTCGATCTTCAAGGTCGATGGCGGCATCTACGGGCGCTACAACCCGCAGGCACTGATCGCCTATGCCGTGGGCATCGTGGTGCAGATCCCATTCATGAACACGCCGCTGTATGTCGGGCCGGTAGCCGAGCACATCAACGGCGCCGATCTGTCGTGGCTGGTGGGCCTGGCGATCACCTCGCCGCTGTACTGGTGGCTGGCCAGCCGCGACAGTGCCTATCGCCGTCGGCAGACCAGCGCCAAGCTGGCAGCGGCAGCCTGATAGAGACAGCACCTGCGCGCTCCCACAACCCCGCTCTGACGCGCCACAGCGCGATGCACGACGGGGCCTCTGTGGGAGCGGGCTTGCCCGCGAAGAGGCCGGCACAGGCAACCTATAGCCGCCCCAAGCGCTCACGCAGAAACGCCACGAACGCCTGCACCGGCCGGGCCACTTGCCGGTGCTGTGGGTACACCGCCGACAGCTGCAGCGCTGGCGGTGTCCACGGCTCCAGCAGTGCGACCAACCTGCCCTCTGCCAATGCCCGCTCGACGATGAACGCTGGCAGATAGGTAATGCCCATCCCGGCAATCGCCGCATCCCTGAGCAGCTCGCCATTGTTCGCGCGCATTCGCCCCGTCACCGCAATGGCCAGGGCCTTGCCCTGATGCTTGAACTGCCACTGCACCTGCCGTGCATGCCCATAAGGCAGGCAATCATGCTCACGCAGCGCTTCAGGCACTGCTGGCGTGCCGCGTCTCGCCAGATAATCGGGGCTTGCGCAGTAGACCCGTTCGATATCGGCAATCCGCCGCGCAATCAGACTGGAATCCTCCAAGCTACCAATGCGCAGTGCCAGGTCATAGCCCTCGCCAATCAGGTCCACCGCCCGGTCACTCAGATCGACTTCGACGTCCAGTTGCCGATGCAGTTGCAAGAACTCCGTCAATAAACAGCCCAGATGGCTCATGGCGAATGACAGCGGCGCACTCAAGCGCAAGGTGCCACGCAACGCCTGGGTCTGGCCGCTGATGTCTTGCTCGACCTGCTGCACTTCGCTGAGCAAACGCAAGGCCGACTGGTAGTACTGCTGGCCCAATGGCGTGGCATCCAGACGCCGCGTCGAACGGTTGAGCAGGCGCACGCCCAGGCGCTCTTCGAGTTGCATCACGCGGCGGCTGACGAACTGCTTGGACAGCCCCAGGCGCTCGGCAGCGGCGGTGAAGCTGCCGGCTTCCATGACCTGGGCAAAAATACGCATGTCTTCGTAAGGGTTCATTGTCGCTATCCAGTTGACAGTGAACGCTTTATACCGGCTTTTCCCCAGCGAGGCAGCTGCCTAATCCCTGCACAGCTGGCAGCGCTGGCCCCAACGCCAGGCAAGCCACCTGAGCGGCATGCGAGTAGCGAGTCAATCTACCCCTTCGACAATGATCACCTCAGCCGTCGCTACCCCCTGGCGATGGCTGCAGGCCTGTTGATACTCGGCCGAGCGGTAGCAGGCCAGCGCCTGTTCATACGACTCGAACTCAATGACCACACTGCGCTGCGGCGTTGGTCGCCCTTCCAGCGCTTCGCTACGCCCGCCCCGCGCCAGGAACCGTCCGCCATACGCCTTGAACGCCGCCGGTGCGCGCTGGGTGTATTGCTGGTACTGCTCAAGGTCGGTCACATCGACATGGGCAATCCAATAGGCCTTCATCCACTGCTCTCCTGTCTTCAGGTATTTGTGTATTATGGTATACCATAAAAATCAAACCACCACAGCGAGCGTGCAGCATGGCTTTCAACAGCATCGAAGAACTACTCGAGGACTACCGGCAAGGCAAGATGGTCCTGCTGGTGGATGACGAAGACCGTGAGAACGAAGGCGATCTGTTGATCGCCGCCGAACACTGCGACGCCGCCGCCATCAACTTCATGGCCCGCCAGGCGCGTGGGCTGATCTGCCTGACCTTGACCGACGAGCACTGCCAACGGCTGGGCCTGGAGCAGATGGTGCCAAGCAACGGCAGCGCCTTCAGCACCGCCTTTACCGTGTCGATCGAGGCTGCCAGCGGCGTCACCACCGGCATCTCGGCGGCCGATCGCGCCCGCACCGTGGCTGCCGCCATGGCGCCCAACGCGCGGCCTGAGGACCTGGTCCAGCCAGGGCATATCTTCCCCCTGCGCGCCCGTGAAGGCGGCGTACTGACCCGTGCCGGGCATACCGAAGCGGGTTGCGACCTGGCCCGCCTGGCCGGTTTCAGCCCGGCCTCGGTGATCGTCGAGGTGCTCAACGATGACGGCAGCATGGCCCGCCGCCCGGACCTGGAGGTGTTCGCCGCCCAGCACGGGATCAAGATCGGCACCATCGCCGACTTGATCCACTACCGGTTGAGCACCGAGCAGACCATCAAACGCATCGGCGAACGTGAACTGCCGACGGTGCATGGCACCTTCCGCCTGGTGACCTACGAGGACCGCATCGAGGGCGGGGTGCACATGGCCATGGTGATGGGCGAGATCCGTCGCGAACAGCCAACCCTGGTGCGCGTGCATGTGATCGACCCGCTGCGTGACCTGGTCGGCGCCGAGTACGCCGGGCCGGCCAACTGGACCCTGTGGGCGGCGCTGGAGAAGGTCGCCGACGAGGGTGCGGGGGTGGTGGTGATCCTGGCCAATCACGAGTCTTCCCAAGCGCTGTTGGAGCGGGTGCCGCAGCTGACCCAGCCGGTGCGCGCGTATCAGCGTGGGCAATCGAAGGTGTACTCGGAGGTCGGCACCGGGGCGCAGATTCTGCAGGACCTGGGCGTGGGCAAGCTGCGTCACCTGGGGCCACCGCTCAAGTACGCGGGGCTGGCAGGGTATGAGCTGGAAGTGGTGCAGAGCATCCCGTTCGAGCCCGCGATTACAGGGTGATGGCCGGTCGCCCAGAGTGCTTGCCAAAATCTTGGAATACCATAATATGATATCCCGTAGACCTTAAATTATCGGCCGCATCCTAAACTCACAATCGGCCCCACGACATCGTTGAAATAGCTGCTCCCCGAACACATGGCGGGTGACAGACCCGCCTCGAATAACAAAAGTAACGAGGGCGTAACCATGCTGTTGAGCAAACGTGTAACCGCAGTGCTGTCCGCCAGCCTGCTGACCCTGGCCTGCCAGGCCAGCCAAGCCGCCGACAGCCTGAACTTCGTCAGCTGGGGTGGAACGACCCAGGATGCGCAAAAACAGGCATGGGCCGAGCCCTTCTCCAAAGCCAGCAACATCAAGGTCGTGCAAGACGGGCCCACCGACTACGGCAAACTCAAGGCCATGGTCGAAAGCGGCAACGTGCAATGGGACGTGGTCGATGTAGAAGCGGACTTCGCCCTGCGTGCCGCCGCCGAGGGCCTGCTCGAACCTTTGGACTTCAATACCATCCAACGCGAGCGCATCGACCCGCGCTTCGTTTCCGACCACGGCGTCGGCTCGTTCTTCTTCTCCTTCGTCCTGGGCTACAACGAAGGCAAGCTCGGTGCCAACAAGCCGGTGGACTGGTCAGCGCTGTTCGACACCAAGACCTACCCTGGCAAGCGCGCCCTGTACAAATGGCCAAGCCCAGGCGTGCTGGAACTGGCGCTGCTGGCTGACGGCGTGGCGCCCGACAAGCTCTACCCACTGGACCTCGACCGGGCCTTCAACAAGCTCGACACCATCAAGAAAGACATCGTCTGGTGGGGCGGCGGCGCGCAGTCGCAGCAGCTGCTGGCCTCGGGTGAGGCGTCGCTGGGGCAGTTCTGGAACGGCCGGGTCTACGCCCTGCAGCAAGATGGCGCGCCGGTTGGGGTGAGCTGGAAGCAGAACCTGGTCATGGCCGACTTCCTGGTCATTCCCAAAGGCGCCAAGAACAAGGATGCGGCCATGAAGTTCCTGGCCAACGCCGCCAGCGCCAAGGGCCAGGCCGAGTTCGCCAACTTGACGGCCTACGCCCCGGTCAACCTGGACAGCGTCAGCCAGCTCAAACCCGAGCTCGCCTCCAACCTGCCGACCGCCTACGCTCAAGACCAGGTGACGCTGGACTTCGCCTACTGGGCGAAGAACGGCCAGGCCATCGCTGCCCGCTGGAATGAGTGGCTGGTCAAATGAAAGTCGCCATCAATGCCCTGCACAACGCGCAAGGTGCCGCCAGCGGCAGCGGCGCATCAGGAGCGGCCATGCACCGTCCGAGCTTGAGCCAACGCTGGCGTGGCAGCCGCAACCTGCTGCCGGCCCTGTTGTTCCTTGGCCTGTTCTTCTTCGCCCCGCTGATCGGCCTGCTGCTGCGCGGGGTGCTGGAGCCAGTGCCGGGGCTGGGCAACTACGAGCAGCTTTTTGCCAACTCGGCCTATGCGCGGGTGCTGTTCAACACCTTCTCGGTGGCCGGCCTGGTGACCCTGATCAGCGTGCTGCTGGGCTTCCCACTGGCCTGGGCGATCACCCTGGTGCCCAAGGGCTGGGGCCGCTGGCTGCTGAACATCGTACTGCTGTCGATGTGGACCAGCCTGCTCGCGCGCACCTACTCATGGCTGGTGCTGCTGCAGGCCTCGGGGGTGATCAACAAGGCGCTGATGGCCATGGGGATCATCGATGCGCCGCTGGAAATGGTCCACAACCTCACGGGCGTGGTGATCGGCATGAGCTACATCATGATCCCGTTCATCGTCCTGCCGCTGCAGGCGACCATGCACGCGATCGACCCGATGGTGCTGCAGGCCGGTTCCATCTGTGGCGCCAGCCCTTGGACCAACTTCTGGAAAGTGTTCCTGCCGCTGTGCCGCTCGGGGCTGTTCTCCGGTGCCTTGATGGTGTTCGTCATGTCGCTCGGTTACTACGTCACCCCGGCCCTGCTCGGCGGCGCGCAGAACATGATGCTGCCTGAGTTCATCGTCCAGCAGGTGCAGTCGTTCCTCAACTGGGGCCTGGCTAGCGCCGCTGCTGCCCTGTTGGTACTGATCACCCTGGTGCTCTTCTACCTGTACCTGAAGCTGCAACCGGAATCGCCGGTTGGTAACGCGAGGTAAGCCGCCATGCTCCTGACGCCCAATGCCATGGGCCGCCCGCTGCGGGTTGGCCTGTACCTGACCACCGGGGTGATCGCAGCCTTCCTGTTGCTGCCGATCCTGTTCATCGTCCTGCTGTCGTTCGGCTCGTCGCAGTGGCTGGTATTCCCGCCGCCGGGCTGGACCTTCAAGTGGTACGGCCAGTTCTTCTCCAACCCTGAGTGGATGGAGGCCGCCCTGGCCAGCCTCAAGGTCGCCGTGCTGACCACGATCTGTGCAGTGGCGCTGGGCCTGCCCACCGCCTTCGCCCTGGTACGCGGGCGCTTTCCTGGCCGGGAGATGCTCTACGGGCTGTTCACCCTGCCGATGATCGTGCCGCTGGTGATCATCGCCGTGGCGGTGTACGCGCTGTTTCTCAAGCTTGGCTACACCGGCACGCTGTTCGCCTTCGTGGTCAGCCATGTGATCGTCGCCCTGCCGTTCACCATCATCTCGATCATCAACTCGCTCAAGCTGTTCGACCAGTCGATCGAAGACGCCGCGGTCATCTGCGGCGCCTCGCGGCTGCAAGCGATCTTCAAGGTGACCTTCCCGGCCATTCGCCCAGGGATGATCGCCGGCGGCCTGTTCGCCTTTTTGGTGTCGTGGGACGAAGTGGTGCTGAGCGTGATGATGGCCAGCCCCAACTTGCAGACCCTGCCAGTGAAGATGTGGACCACCCTGCGCCAGGACCTGACCCCCGTCATTGCGGTGGCCTCGACCCTGCTGATCGGCTTGTCGATCCTGGTCATGCTCATCGCCGCCGCCCTGCGCCGGCGCAACCCAGCCAGCGCCTGAACGCCCCGGAGACAATAACAATGAGTGCAGTGAGCAAAGACAACGCGCACAACCAGACCCTGGTCAGCTTGCGCAACCTGAACAAGCACTACGGCGAATTCACCGCCGTGGACAACATCAACCTGGACATCCAGGATGGCGAGTTCCTCACCTTCCTCGGCTCCAGCGGCTCGGGCAAGTCCACCACGCTGTCGATGCTGGCCGGCTTCGAGACGCCCAGCAGCGGCGAGATCCTGGTCGATCAGCTGTCGCTGGTCAACGTCCCGCCGCACAAGCGCGACATCGGCATGGTGTTCCAGCGCTATTCGCTGTTCCCGCACCTGTCGGTGCGCGACAACATCGCCTTCCCCTTGGCGATCCGCAAACTCAGCGCTGGCGAGATCGCCAAGCGGGTCGATGCGATGCTCAAGCTGGTGCAACTGGAGCCGTTCGCCCATCGCCGCCCTGCTCAGCTTTCCGGTGGCCAGCAGCAGCGGGTGGCAATCGCCCGGGCGCTGGTCTACGAGCCACGGATCCTGTTGATGGACGAACCGCTCGGCGCGCTGGACAAGAAACTGCGCGAAGACCTGCAGGACGAACTGCGTCAGCTGCATCGCCGGCTGGGCATCACCATCGTCTACGTCACCCACGACCAGGAAGAAGCCATGCGCCTGTCACAGCGCATCGCCATCTTCAGCCACGGCAAGATCGTCGGACTGGGCAGTGGCTATGACCTTTACCAGAATCCGCCGAATGCCTTCGTCGCCTCGTTCCTGGGCAACTCCAACTTCCTGCGCATCAAGGCCAGCAGCAATGGCGCGGGCAGCTTCGAGGGCCATGCACTGGCAATTCGCCTGACCCCTGGGCTGGTCGCCGAACAGGACGCGCTGATCATGGTGCGGCCGGAAAAAGCCCTGGCCTTGAGTGCCGAGCAAGCTGCGCGCGAGCCACTCCCAGCGGGTTGGAACGAGGTCAGTGCCAAGGTCGCCGAGGTGTTGTTCCTGGGTGAGAGCCAGACGTGCCATGTGGTCACTGCCGGCGGCACTGAGATGACGGTCAAGGCCTTGTCGGCGGCGGGGATGCCGATGCAGCCAGGGGAAACGGTCAAGGTGCGCTGGGCGGTGGCCGATGCCTGTATCTATACCGAGTGGGGCGAGAGCGATCTGAGCAAGGCCGCTGGGGCACACTGATCGGCGACCTCTCGCGGGGCAAGCCCGCTCCCACGCTTGGCTCATGAGGCGAAGAACCTGGGAGCCAAGCATGGGCGCCACGCTTGGCTAGGCGCCAGAGGACGTGGCAATCAAGCAACGTGGGAGCGGGCTTGCCCCGCGATGAGGCCAGCAAGTACAACGTTTCAACCTGCGGCCAGCTGCCCCAAGCTACGCCGCACCTTGTCCAGCAACTCACCAATCTGGAACGGCTTGATCAGCATATCCATCCCCGTGCCAAGAAACGCCTGGCGATCCAACGCGGTCTCGGCGTAGCCGGTCATGAACAGCACCGGCAGCCCCGGTCGGTAGGTGCGGGCCATGTCCGCCAACTCCCGGCCACTGATCCCCGGCAAGCCGACATCGGTCAGCAACAGTTCGATCCCGGCGTCTTCGCGCAAATGGTCCAGCGCCTGCTCAATGGTCTCGGCCAAGGTGCAACGATAGCCGGCATCGGCCAGCGCCTCGGCCACCGACAGGCGCACCGAAGCCATGTCCTCGACGATCAGCACATGCTCGCCGGCACCCTTCTGGTCGACCTGGGGTGCGCGATCAGCACTGGCCGCTTGTTGGGTACTGGCCGGCAGCAGCAGGGTCACTTCGGTGCCCTGCCCTGGCAGGCTTCGAATCGCCACATGCCCCCCAGACTGGCGAGCGAACCCATAGATGGTCGACAAACCAAGCCCGGTGCCTTGTCCGACCGGTTTGGTGGTGAAAAATGGATCGAAGACCTTTTCCAGCAATTGCGGCTCGATGCCGCTGCCATCATCGCGCACCGTCACCGCTACATAGGGGCCGTCCTGCAAGTTGGGGTCGCCATGCGACCAGGTCGCGGCAGTATTGACCCAGATATGCCCGCCCTTGGCCAAGGCATCACGGGCATTGATCACCAGGTTGAGCACTGCGCTCTCCAGCTGGATCGGATCGACCAGGGCAATCGCCGGGCGGCTGGAGAGCTGCAGTTGCAGCTCGATGCGCTCGCCGATGGTGCGGGTGATCAACTCCTCCAGCGAGCGCACCCGTTCGTTGACATCTACTGGCCGGGTATCGAGCGGCTGCTGGCGGGCGAAGGCCAGCAAGCGATGGGTCAGCGATGCCGCGCTCATTGCCGAGCTCAAGGCGGCCTCGGCGTAGCTTGGGACTTTCTCCACGCGGTTTTCCGCAACCCGTTTGCGGATCAATTCCAGGCTGGTGATGATGCCGGTGAGCAAGTTGTTGAAGTCATGGGCGATACCGCCGGTGAGGCTGCCCAGCGCATCCATCTTCTGTAGTTGCAACAACTGCGCTTCGCTGCGTGCGCGCTGGGCGACTTCATGGGCCAGCTGGGTGTTGGCGTCATCCAGGCGGGCCAGGTGCGAACGCTCGCGATGGCGGTGCTCGGTGACGTCTTCGACGAACACCAGGCACAAGCCGGGGGAGCGATAAGGCGACAGCTGCCACTCGGTATCCCGCGGCAGGCCTTGCACGGTCATGGCCAAGGTGCCACGCCAGCGCTGGCCATCGGCAAGGTGCTGACGCAACAGCGCCAATTCGCCTTGCTGATCGCTGGCAAAGCACTCACGCAAGGTTTCCGGGTGGCGGTTGTCCTGGATCAGCTGGGCGAAGGCCTGGTTGCACTCATGCACCTTGAGTGTGGCGTCCAAGACTGCAATCGGCGCCGAAACATTGCTGAAGATCTCACGAAAACGCGCTTCGCTCTCGCGCAGGGCACGCTCGGTGTCGCGCACTCGCAGCAAGGTGCGCAGGGTCGCCAGCAGCACGTCCGGATCGACCGGGTGCACCAGGTAGGCGTCGGCGCCCGCTTCCAGGCCAGTGATGATGTCGCCGGTCTGGATCGACGCGGCAGACACGTGGATCACCGGCAGCAACACGGTTGCCGGATCGGCGCGCAGCAGGCGCACGATGTCGAACCCACTCATGTCCGGCAGGTTGACATCGAGAATCAGGGCATCGATCTGCTCGTTGCGGATCATCGCCAGGCCGTCGCCACCGGTGCCTGCCTCCAGCACCTGATAGTCGTGCAGCGCCAGCCGCCGGCGCAGCGCGTAACGCGTGGCGGCGTTGTCGTCGACGATCAGCAGGCGGATGTCAGGGTTCATCGACGCTCTCCTGGGCGATGGCCAATGGAATGATCACAAAAAACGCCGAACCCTCCCCTGGCACGCTGTCCACCCCCACTTCGCCCCCCAGCAAGGCGGCGAAACGCTTGCACAGCGACAACCCCAGGCCAGTGCCGCGCAGACGCTTTTGCAGTGGCGAGTCGAGCTGGGCGAAGTCCTCGAACAGGCCTTCGAGCAGCTCTGGCGCAATGCCGATGCCGGTATCGGTAACGGCGAAGCGAATCTGATCGCTGCCATGCAACTGGGCCGAGACCCGCACTTCGCCTCGGGTGGTGAACTTCAGGGCATTGGAAATGAAGTTACGCAGAATCTGGGTCAGCTTCTTGTCGTCGGTATACAGCTGGGGCAGGCCCTGTGGTTCTTCGAACATCAGATCGACAGACCCGGTATCGACGATCGGCCGGAACATCCCGCGCAAGGCGGCAAACAGGTCGAGCATGTCGAACCAGGCCGGCGAGATGGTGATGCGCCCGGCCTCGATCTTGGCCAGGTCCAGCAAGTCATCGACCATGTCGCTGAGCTCGCGGGTAGCGCTGCTGACGAACGCCACCTGCAACTGCTGCTCTTTGCTCAGCGGCCCGTCCACTTCGTCGGCGAGCAGGCTGGTAATGCTCAGGATCGAGCCCAGCGGCGTGCGGAATTCGTGGCTCATGTAGGAAAGGAAGCGGCTTTTCAGGTCCGATGCCTGGCGCAGTTGCTCAGCCTGGATATCCAACTCGGCATACAGCGCCAGCACGCCCTGGTTGGTTTCTTCCAACTCGCCGCGCAAGGCCTGGTTTTCCGCCTGCAAGCGCGCCACCAGGGCGGCCTGCTCGGCGGTGGTGTTGGGCGACGGCTCAGGCATGCACTGTCTCCAGGTCGATAACCAGCACCGTGACATCGTCCCGCCCGCGGCAGAAGTCGCGGTGCAGCACGGTGGCGATCACGGCCGGGTGGCGCGAGGCCAGGCCGGGGTAGGCTTGAAGGTTCCAACGCGATTGCAGGCCGTCGCTGAACATGATCAACAGATTTCCCTTCACGTGAGCGTAGTCGAACACCTGGCCCTTGCGGTATTGACCCCCGACGATGCCGGGGTGCGAGGCCAGGCCCCGCGGCCGTTCGCCGCCCACCAAGGTGGCGCCGATATTGCCGATACCAATGAACGCCAGGCTGTCGCCGCTGGCATCGTACTGAGCGATGGCCGCCGCGCCGCCGCGGGTACCAGCCATGGCGTGGTGCAGCTCGCCAAGCAAGCCTTGCGGCTCACTGAACGGGTTGCTGGCAAACTCCTGGGCCCCGGCCTTGGCGGCTCGCTCGGCCTCCTCACCGTGACCCAGACCATCTATAAGCAGTGCGCTCAGTCGTTGCTTACCCAGGGTCACGTGCCACGAATCACCACAGGCGGGGTCGTCATGCAGGGAATGCTGGCTGACCCCGACCCGCACATCCGGCCCACTGGCGCCCTCGCGGTACAGCCGCGCCAAGACCACTGCGCCACGCTCATCGGCATGCACATCGAACACCTGTGCCAGGCGACTGACCGCGCCCAGACCAATGCCCTGGGTGCCGCCGGTCGAGTAGCCATCGGCCAGGCAAGCATGTACATCGAAACCTTTGGCGCGATCCACTGCCAGCAGCTCAAGACCGTGCCCGCCATCATGAGGCAGCACCCGCAAGTGCAACTCGCCGCGCCCGGCATGTTTGAGCACATTGCTGGCAAGCTCGGTTGCGACCAGCGCCGCTCGGCCGGCATCGGCAGGGGCAAAACCCTGCTGTTCGGCCAGTTTCTGCACCACCCGGCGGGCGTGGCCCACCTGGCTGTGATCATCCAGGCGCAAGACCTGGGTCAGGCTGGCGGCAAGGTTCATGTCCATCGGGTGATCGTTACCCGGGTGCCTTGCCCGGGAGCGGTGTCGAGTTCGAATTCATCGACCAGCCGGCGCGCGCCGGTCAGCCCCAGGCCCAAGCCTGAGCCAGAAGTCCAGCCATCGGTCAACGCCAGCTTGACGTCGGCGATACCGGGGCCTTCATCGCGAAATACCAGGCGCAAGCCAACCCTGCCGGCGTCCTCGATGACCTGCCAGTCCATATCGCCGCCACCGCCATACACCACGGTGTTACGGGCCAGTTCGCTGACCGCCGTGACCAGCTTGGTCAAGTCGACCAGGCGCATGCCGCAGTCGCTGGCAATCCTGCGCGCCAGTTGTCGGGCCAGTACCACGTCCTGCTCCAGTCGCACCGGTTGGCTGCCGCTGTCGCGAATGCTCATGGTCGCCCTACCCGCTGACGCAGCAGATTCATCCCGCGGTCAACGTTGAGCGCAGTGCTCACCCCCGGCAAGGTCAGGCCGAGTTCGACCAGGGTAATGGCTACCGCGGGCTGCATGCCGACCAGCACGGTTTCGGCGTCCATGATCCGCGACAAGCTGGAGATGCTGGCGATCATCCGGCCGATGAACGAGTCGACCATGTCCAGCGCCGAGATATCGATCAACACGCCCCGCGCCGAGGTGTGGTCGAGGCGCGCGGTGAGGTCGTCCTGCAGGCGCAAGGCCAGTTGGTCGTGCATGTCCACCTGGATGGTCACCAGCAGGAACTCGCCCATCTGCAAGATAGGGATACGCTCCATCGCCTCACACTCGCTCGTCTGGGCGGGTGCCTAGACGGGTCAGGGCCAGCTTGAGGGCATCGGCGAGGTTGGACTTGGTGGTCAGCGTGCCCAGGTCCAGGCCCAGGTGAACGATGGTCTGGGCAATCTGCGGACGCACGCCGCTGATGATGCAGTCGGCGCCCATCAGGCGGATGGCGGTAACGGTCTTGAGCAGGTGCTGGGCCACCAGGGTATCGACCGTGGGCACGCCGGTGATGTCGATGATGGCGATTTCCGAGCCGGTGTCGACGATACGCTGCAGCAGTGACTCCATGACGGTCTGGCTGCGTTGCGAGTCGAGGGTGCCGATCAGCGGCAAGGCGAGGACGCCATCCCACAGTTTGACCACCGGGGTGGACAGTTCTAGCAGCTCTTCCTGCTGGCGCTTGATCACCCCTTCGCGGGTTTTCTGATAGGTGCGGATGGTGTGCAGGCCAAAGGCATCGAGCAGCTCGGAGACTTCCCACAGTTGCTCGGCCAACAGCGCCGGCTGCTCGCGGTAGTGACTTTGCAATAGGGTGAACAGCGGGCCTTTGAGAGCAAAGATGAAATAGGCGGTCTGGTGCGACTCCTGGCCCGCCTGGGCACGGCTGGTGGAGAGTTTTTCCAGGAAGCGGCGGGTTTCTTCCCAACCTGCTGCGGCAATGTTACCGCCGCTTTCGCTGCGCAGGCCATCGACTACCAGTTGGAGAAAATCACGGGTTTCCTGACGCAAGTCCTGCTCTTTGATATTGCGGGCGGCGCCATTGGCTTCCAGTGCTGCGATCCAATCGCCGATCAGCCGGGACTGGTTGCTGGCAATTGCCTCCAACGTACTGTTCTGCAGTGCTGCCATGTGCCTTGTTCTCCTGAAAAAGTCTGCCGGCGCCCGATAGAAATTACCGGCCCGCAAAAAAGGACATCCGCCAGTGAAAATAGTTGTGGCAACCGCCCGATAATTGCATCGGGCCAGCCGCGTGCTGCTAACTCTAGGTCAAGATCGCCCGGTCCGTGGCAGACAGCGACTCAGCGACTACGTAGCAGCAGTGCGGCAACGGCACAGCACAACAACGCGATGAACGAGGTCAGGGCGTGAGAAAAGCCATTACCTGCTCAGCGGCCAATGCTGGGGCTTCTTGCATGAAGCAATGCCCGCCCGGCATCTGCTGCGCCGTCACGCTCGCATTGAGCGCCGCCAGGCGACGCACCGAGTGAGGCACGAAGGGATAGGTCTGCTCCCCGTAGAGAATCCGCGTGGGCGTGCGGATTCGGCCCAGCTGGGTCCACATTCGCTCGGGGAAGGAGCTGAAGATCTCCACTTCGCGGCTAGGCCGGCATTTGAGCACCACCGCTTCACCGCAGTCGCCAATGGCATGCTCGACATAGGCCTGCAACGCCTCGTCGCTCCAGCCTTTGAAGATGCCCCGCCCCTGCAGCGAGGCGTGGGCCGCCGCGCGATCAGGCCAGTGGCTGCGCCGCGTGGCCGCCTTGCGCGCCAAGGCGTGTCGGCGGTGCAGGCCAACCAGCGCGGCAGCGCCCATTACTCCGAGCATGCGCCGGCTGAACAGCACCGGGTCGAGCAACACCGCGCGTTCGAACAGCTGCGGCTCATTGGCCAGGATCAACCCAGTCAGCACCCCGCCAAAACTGTGCCCAAGGGCATACCTGGGGACATCGCCATACTCGCCTCGACCCGCCTCGAAGGCCTCCACGGCCAACGCAGCCGTGCGGTTCCAGCCACGAAATGCGCCGCCATGGTCACTGTCGCCATGGCCCTGCACATCGCTCAACCACAGGTCGTAATGCTCGCCCAAACGCATCAGCAGCGGCTGGTAGGCCAGGCTGCAAAAGCCGTTACCGTGAAGAAAGTGCAGCAGTGGCCGGCCACTGGCGGGCGAGCGCCAACCGCGCAGGGTGAAGCCTTCAGGGCAATCATGGGACCAAGGGATCAATTGCATCAGGCGGCTGCGCTCATCGGAATCAGGAAAACGCCGATTCTACAAACAGCAGCGGGTACAGCGAAATCACCAGCAGCAGGGCCATCAGGACATTGAACAGCATCAGCCAACGTGGATTTTGCAGCAGGTTGCGCAAGGCGCTACCGAACATCACCCAAATCCCGACGCTGGGCAGGTTGACCAGGGCGAACAGCGCCGCGATGACGATCACATTGACTACATAGCCCTGCGCCGGCGTGTAGGTGGTAATCGCCCCAACGGCCATCACCCAGGCTTTGGGGTTGACCCACTGGAACGCCGCCGCGCCCAAGAAGCTCATCGGCTTGGCCGAACCATTGCCGCTGGCAGACATCGGCCCAGAAGTGGCGATCTTGTAGGCCAGATACAGCAAGTATGCAGCACCGACGTAGCGCAAGATGGTGTACAGCGGCGGCCAGGCCTTGAACACTTCGCCCAGGCCAAAGCCTACCGCCAGCACCATGACCATGAAGCCGATGCTGATGCCCATGGCGTGCGGAATCGAACGACGCACCCCAAAATTCACCCCCGAGGCAAGCAACATGGTGTTGTTCGGCCCCGGGGTGATCGAGGAAACGAAGGCAAAAAGCACAAAGGCAGTCAGCAGGTCGAGAGAGGCAAGCATGGCGTTGTTCCGCAGCGTGGAGTAGTTATCGTGCAACCACAGTAGCGGAGTAGTGCCTGCCAACCACCAGTACAGTTACCTTATATTTTGCAGATACACATCACTGTACCGATTGTTCTGGCTGGAAGATTTCTTCGATGCTCCGGCCAAACACCCTGGCGATGGTAAAAGCCAGCGGCAGGCTGGGATCGTAACGGCCGGTTTCGATGGCGTTGACAGTCTGGCGCGAGACACCCAGGCGCTCGGCCAGCTCGGCCTGCGACCAGCCCTGCTCGCCGCGCAGGGCGCGGATGTGATTGTTCATCGGTAGCGTCTCACCCCAATCACCGCGCCGATTGCCCACAGCGAGCCCATCAGGCTCCAGACCATGAACATCGACAAACGCGGGTAGCCTGCCGTCTCCAGGAAGCCGTAACTGAAGGTCAGCAGCGCGGTGCCCACGAACGCCAAGCCAAGGGCTTCGAGCTGGATGCGCCGGGCCAGCTCATCCAGGCTGCGCAGGTGCTCAATGACCACCCAGGCCATCATCAGCATCGCCGGCACCGGCAGCAGGGCCAACGCCGTTTTGCCAGCGCCCGCAGGCAGACTCGGCAGGTAATGGCTGCTGACCAGCACGCAGCCGGCATAAGCCAGCAGCGTCAGGATGAAATTGCCCAGGAAGCGTCGTTGCGCCATGGTCGGACCCTCGATGTAAAGTGTGCTTGACATTGAAGGCGATCGCGCACGCCATGTCAAGCTACCTTTACATCTCGGCAAGCCCTGCCCTTGCCGCGTAAGATGAGCATCTCCAACCCAAGGAAACCCTAGCATGAGCCTGACCATCCGCCCCGCCGTGCGCAGCGATGCCGCGCAGATCCTGGCCTTCATCACCGAGCTTGCCGACTACGAACGGGCCCGCCATGAGGTGGTGGCCAGCCTGGCTGATATCGAGCGCAGCCTGTTCGACGAAGACAGCACGGTGAGCAGCTTGATCTGTGAACGCGATGGCCAGGCGATTGGTTTTGCCGTGTACTTCTACAGCTACTCGACCTGGCTGGGGCGCAACGGCATCTACCTGGAGGATCTGTACATCACCCCAGAGCAACGCGGCGATGGCGCCGGGCGCCAGTTACTGCGCTTTATTGCTCGGGAAGCGCTGGCCAACCAGTGCGGACGGCTGGAATGGAGCGTGCTGGACTGGAATGAGCCGGCGATTGGTTTTTACCAGTCGCTCGGGGCGCAGGCGCAGGATGAGTGGGTGCGTTATCGGTTGGAAGGTGAGCGGCTGGCGGCGTTCGCCCACGGGTAGAGGGCGTTAGCAGGGTCCGATGCGCGGGGCAAGCCCGCTCCTACACGATCAACGCTGAGTTTGCCCGCTGCAAGCCAAACTGTGACAAGCGGGCCAACCCAGATTATTCTTGAGAGGTATGTTTCCCCGTCTCAATATGTGAGCGCCGAATATGAAAATCGATGACATGGACGCCTTCGTGGCGGTTATCCGTTGCCAGTCGACCAACCTTGCCGCCGAAGCCCTGCAACTGACCCAGCCGGCCATCACGCGGCGCCTGCAGAACTTCGAGCAAGACCTGGGCGCCACCCTGCTCGACCGCAATACCAAACCTCTCAAACCCACGCCGATGGGCTTGCGGGTGTATGAGCAGTGCAAGGCGATCCTGCGTGAAATCGATGCCCTGCGCGAGCTGGTAGCCAACGATGGCGCCCCCTCCGGCACCCTGCGCCTGGGCGTGCCGCAAACCTTGGGCGATGTGGTCTTGCTCGATGCCCTGGCGAAGATTCGCGAGGCCTATCCGGTGTTGCGCACCCAGGTCAGCAGCGGCTGGGGCAGCAGCTTGATCACGCGCATGGAAAACGGCGAGCTCGATGCTGCAGCCGCACTGTTCCCGCCCGGCAAGATCTTCCCCGAAGGCATCGCCAGCCAGTCGATCGGGCGCATGCCGCTGCGCGTGGTGGCAGCCAAGGGCAGTGCCAGCAAGCGCAGCTACAAGCTCAAGGACTGCTATACCCGAGGCTGGGTGCTCAACCCTGATGGTTGCGGGTTCCGCGCAGGTCTGCAACGGGCGCTCAGTGAGCAGGGTTTGTCGCTGTCGATCAACCTGGAGACCTTTGGTACGGACTTGCAGTTGGGCCTGGTCGCCAGTGGCCAGGGCCTGGGGCTGGTGCCTGAACCGCTGCTGTTGGCCAGTCGTCACAGGGATCAACTGGAGGAGGTCAACGTCAGTGATTTCAAGCCGCAGGTGGATCTGTGGCTGTTCCATCCGCGCTACCTGGGCAATTTGCAGGAGCCGGTGGAGCTGTTTGGCGAAATTGCCGGGGCGCGGTTGCGCAGCTAGGCCTCGCTGTACCCTTGGCTGCGGATCAAGGCGTCACTCCAGACTGCAAATGAAATAAATGCATAAAGCAGGATAAATTAAATTCTCAAAACAAATAATTAGCATAGATCCAAAAAGACTTTTACAGCCCTGATCCAGACGAATACGGTCTTAACAAATCTACCGTGTTCCAGGGATGAATACCCATGAGTCACCCACCTTCCGATCGCGCCTTGGCCGAGCTCACTCAAGCCCTGGCTGCCAACGCCGAGCGCTATGACCGCAGTGGTCAGTTCCCTCACGACAATTTCACCCTGCTGCACCAATACCGCCTGCTCGGGCTGACCGTACCCAGTGCCCTGGGCGGCGGCGGTGCGGACTTGGCTACCGCGCGGCGGGTGATTGCCGCCGTCGGCAAGGGCGACCCGTCCACTGCGCTGATCCTGGCGATGCAGTATCTGCAACACGTGCGCTTGCAAGAGCAAGGCCGCTGGCCCGAGCACCTGCGCCTGCGGGTGGCTCGCGATGCCGTGGACAACGGCGCGCTGATCAATGCCTTTCGGGTCGAGCCAGACCTGGGCACGCCGACGCGCGGTGGCCTGCCTGCGACCGTGGCGCGGCGCACCGCTGAAGGCTGGCGAGTGTCTGGGCGCAAGATCTACTCCACCGGCAGCCACGGCCTGACCTGGTACCTGGTGTGGGCACGCAGTGACGACAGCGATCCTCTGATCGGCGGCTTCCTGGTGCACAAGGACAGCCCCGGCATCCGCATCATCGATGACTGGGATCACTTGGGCATGCGCGCCACCTGCAGCCATGAAGTGCGCTTCGACGATGTACTGATCCCACTTGATCATGCGGTCAACGTCAGCCCGGCCAGCGCGCCACGCCCGGAGCTCGATGGCGAAGGCCAGCTGTGGATGTCGGTGCTGCTGCCGGCGCTGTACGACGGCGTGGCCCAGGCCGCACGCGACTGGCTGGTGCAGTTCCTGCAATCGCGCACACCCAGCAACCTCGGCGCGCCGCTGGCGAGCCTTGCGCGGTTCCAGGAAGTGCTCGGGCGTATCGACACGCTGCTGTTCGCCAACCGCACCCTGCTCGATTCTGCGGCCGCCGGGCGGGTCGATGCGCGGCAGGCCGGGCAGATCAAGCACCTGGTCAGCAGCAACGCCATCAGCGCGGTCGAACTGGCTATCGAAGCCGCTGGCAATCCCGGGCTGTCCCGGCGTAACCCGCTGCAGCGGCATTATCGCGACGTGCTGTGCAGCCGCATCCACACCCCACAAGACGACGTAGTCCTCGGCCAGGTTGGTCGTGCAGCGCTGGCGCAGGCCAGTGCATAACCCCCTCTAGCGGAGATTGTCATGCGTTCATTGTCTATCGTCACCGATGCCACCCGCTCGGTGCGCCAGCGAGTCAGCAGCCAGGAGTGGGAGGTGCGGGTCAAGCTGGCCGCCGCCTATCGCCTGGCGGCGCTGTTTCGCTGGACCGACCATATCTACACGCACTTCTCGGCCCGCGTGCCAGGCCCGGACGAGCACTTCTTGATCAACGCCTTCGGCCTGCTGTTCGACGAGATCACCGCCTCCAACCTGGTCAAGGTCGACGTCGATGGCAGCATCATCGATGATCCGCTGGGGCTGGGCATCAACCAGGCCGGCTATGTCATTCACAGTGCTATCCACCGCGCTCGCCCGGATCTGAAAGCCGTGCTGCACACCCATACCCGCGATGGTGCGGCGGTGTCGGCACAGCGCCACGGCTTGCTGCCGATTTCCCAGCATGGCTTGGCCTATTACAGCCGCGTGGTCTATCACGACTACGAAGGCGTGGCGCTGGATCTGGACGAGCAGCAACGCTTGGTGGCCAATCTGGGTCAGAGCAACATTCTCATCCTGCGCAATCATGGCCTGCTGACCGGCGGCATCAGCGTCGAGCACGCGTTCCGTGAACTGCACGGGCTGGAACGTGCCTGCAACATCCAGGTGGCGGCGCAGGCGGGCGGCAATGCCGAGTTGCTGCACGCCTCAGCGGCGGCGATTGCCAAGGTGCACGAGCAGTCCAAACGCTTTTCCGATGGGCTTGGAGAAGGCATCCAGCGCCATTGGGATGCACTGATCCGTCAGCTCGATCGCGAAGGGCGCGATTACCAGCAGTGACGGCTCGCCGGTAGGGGCTTGATCGCGGGCAAGGCGGCAGCGGCTTGCCCCGTGCGATGAGGCCTTGAATGATCAGCGCAGCAGCATCTGGATTTGCTCGTGCAGGGTATCCAGATCAAACGGCTTGGCCAGAATCGGTGCCTTGCGCGCGATCGGGCTGCCGGATTCGAGGATCTCCGCCGGATAACCGCTGATGAAGATCACCTTCAGATCCGGTCGCAGCTTCACGGCAGGCTCGGCGATCTGCACCCCAGAAATGCCGCCCGGCAAGCGAAAGTCGGTGACGATCAGATCCAGGTGCGGTTTTCTCGCCAGAATGTCAAACGCCTGCTGGCCATCCTCGGCCACCAGCACGTGGTAGCCCTCACCGGACAGGTAATCACGCAGGATCATCCGAATCGCCGGTTCATCCTCGACCACCAGTACCACGTCTTGTGCATCTTCGCTCATGACAACGCCTTGAAATTCAATAAGTTGGCCATCTGACCCCAGGCTTACGCAGAGGTTGCCTGCGCCTGGTCGGTTTGTTGCGACAGCGCCGGCAGCGGCAGCAGCACGCTGAATGTCGAGCCCTTGCCCTCCTCACTGTCGACCTGAATGCGCCCGCCATGGGCCTGGACGATCTGCTCGGAAATATACAGCCCCAGGCCCAGGCCACCGCTGGCCTGCTGGGCCGCCACCCGCTCGAACTGCTGGAATATCCGCTGCTGGTTGGCGGCGCTGATGCCAATGCCCTGGTCCTGGACTTGCACCCAGGCCATGCCGTCCTGGGCGAACACCCGCACCTTGACCGGTCGTCGTTGCCCGTAGCGCAAGGCATTGGACAACAGGTTGGCCAGCACTTGTTCAATCCGAAATTCATCCCACTCGCCGGCCAGGGCCTGGCACTGCTCCAGCTCGATGCGCGTGTCCAGCGCGCTAGCCTGGGCGCCGAAATTCTCCAGCAGGCCGCGCACCAACTGGGCGAGATCGAACGGTTTGGGCCGCAGCGACAACTTGCCGGTGCGGATGCGCGAGACGTCGAGCATGTCTTCGACCAGGCGGATCAGGCTGTTGATCTGCCGCTCGTCGCGCTCGACCATGGCCTGCAGCTTGTCCTCGCTGAACGCGGCCAGATTACCCCGTGCCAGGTGCATCTTGCGCAGCTGGGCTTCAAGGATCAGGCCGTTGAGCGGGGTGCGCACTTCGTGCGAGACGATCGACATGAAGTCATCGCGCATACGCACCGCGTGCTCCAGCTCGCCGCGGGCCACCTGCAGTTGGCTGAGCAGCAGCTCTTGCTCCTGGCGGCTGCGCTCCAACGCCTGCAATTGGCGATCGAGGACTTTGCGCTGGCGATACAGGTCGACGAACACCGAGACCTTGCTCTTCACCGCCAGGGTATCGAGCGGCTTGTGCAAAAAGTCCACCGCGCCGCTTTCATAGCCTTTGAAGGCGTAGTTCATTTCGCGCCCGGCGGCGCTGACGAAAACGATAGGGATGTTCTTGGTCTTTTCCGTGCCACGCATCAGTTCGGCCAGCTCGAAGCCATTCATGCCCGGCATCTGCACATCGAGAATGGCCAGGGCGAACTCATGTTCGAGCAGCAGCGACAAGGCCTGCTCGGCCGATTGCGCCTGATGCACCTCACGATCCTCGCCGTGGATCAGGGCGTCGAGGGCCAGCAGGTTTTCCGGCAGGTCGTCGACGATCAGCAGTTTGGCGATGATTTGGCTTAGCATGCGCGAGCTTCCAGGGTGGCGAGCAACTGCCCGATACCGCTCAGAGAAAGTATATGGTCTGGGCTGTGCAGGGCCAGCGCGGCCTCCGGCATCAGCGCGACCTGTGCATCTTCTGGGTCCTGGACCACCGTCCGGCCTCCGCATTGTTTGATGTAGGCAAGGCCCTGGGCGCCGTCTTCGTTGGCACCGGTCAGGAGCACGCCAAGTAGCCCCGCGCGGTAGGCATCAGCCGCGGAGGTGAACAGAAAATCGATCGCCGGGCGGGAGAAATGCACCGGCGCCTCCTGGCTCAGCGACAGGCTGAAATCGCCCTCCACCGACAGGTGATAACTGGGGCCGGCGACGTAGATCAGCCCCGGCTCGATCGTCGCCTTGTCTAGCGCCTCACGCACCGGGCGGCCAATCTTGCGCTGCAGCACTTCGGCCAACTGGCTGTGGCGATCGTCGGGCAGGTGCAGCACGCACAGCACCGGGATGGCAAAGCCCTGTGGCAACCCGCCGAGCACTTTGAACAGCGCAGCGACACCGCCGGCCGAGGCGCCGATGACTACCGCATCGACGCCGTTCATGATTTGCGAAAGATCCGTTCAGGCTTGACCAACGCCTCGAAACGGTCGCTGTAGGCGGAGAAGTCTACCGACTCTTTGCTTCCGAGCAGCAAAAAGCCGCGGTGACACAACGATTCGTGAAACAGGCCCAAGGCGCGATCCTGCAGGTCCTTGTTGAAATAGATCAGCACATTGCGGCACGACACCAGCTGGGTTTCGGAAAACACGCTGTCGGTGGCCAGGCTGTGGTCAGCGAAGGTGACGTTGTCGCGCAGGCTGCTGTCCATGATGGCGTTGCCGTAGGCGGCGGTGTAGTACTCATTGAAGTCGCGCCGCCCGCCCGCCTTGCGGTAGTTTTCTTCGTAACCGTGCATGCTCTGCATCGAGTAGATGCCCTGCTTGGCTTTTTCCAGCGAGTGCGGATTGATGTCGGTGGCATAGAGGATGGTGCGCTCCAGCAGCCCTTCCTCGCGCAGCAGGATGGCCATGGAGTAGACCTCCTCGCCCGTGCTGCAGCCGGCGATCCAGATCTTGATCGAGGGCCAGGTGCGCAGCAGCGGCACCACTTCCTCACGCAAGGCAAGGAAATGGCCGGGATCGCGAAACATCTCGCTGACCGGAATGGTCAGGAACTGCAGCAACTGCATGAACATGCCGGGGTCGTGCAGCACCCGCTCTTGCAGCGCCGACACCGTGCGACAGTCGAACTGGCGCAGGGCGTGAAGGATCCGACGCTTGATCGAAGCGCCGGAGTAATTGCGAAAATCGTAGCTGTACTTGAGGTAGATCGCCTCGATCAGCAGCCGGATCTCGATGTCGGTGTTGCGCTCGCTAGTCAAATTCGCTCCAGTTGCGGCAGCCAGACGCGGATCAGGGAGAACAGTCGGTCCAGATCGATCGGTTTGGCCAGGTAGTCATTGGCGCCTGCTTGCAGGCAGCGCTGCTGGTCGTCCTTCATCGCCTTGGCGGTCACGGCGATGATCGGCAGTTTGCGCCAGCGCGGTTGCTGGCGGATCAGCCGGGTCGCCTCGTAGCCGTCCATCTCCGGCATCATCACATCCATCAGCACCAGGTCGATGTCGTCGTGCTTGTCCAATTGCTCGAGCGCTTCGCGCCCGTTGCGGCCAATCTCGACGATGGCGCCCTTGTGCTCCAGGGCGCTGGTCAGGGCGAAGATATTCCGTACATCGTCATCGACCAGGAGGATCTTGCGCCCCTCGAACACCTTGTCGCGGCTGCGCGCCGTCTTGAGCATGCGCTGGCGCTCGTTGGACAGCTGCGATTCGACCTTGTGCAAGAACAGCGTGACCTCATCGAGCAGACGCTCAGGTGAGCGTGCGCCTTTGATGATGATCGAGCGCGAGTACTTGAGCAGGTCGGTCTCTTCTTCCCGGGTGAGGTTGCGCCCGGTGTAGACGATCACTGGCGGGAAGCTGCGGATATCTTCGGCGGTCATGCGCTTGAGCAGCTCGTTGCCGAGCATGTCTGGCAGCTTCAGGTCGATGATCATGCAGTCATAGATGTTCTCGCGCAGCAGCTCAAGGGCGTCCTGGGCCATGGCCACGGCGGTGATCTCGATATCGTCGTCGCCGATCAGGCGGGCAATGCTCTCGCGTTGCAGGTCGTCGTCTTCGACCAGCAGGATGTGCTTGAGTTTCTGCGTCAGCTTGGCTTCCAGGCGGGCGAAGACTTCCTTGAGCTGCTCGCGGCTGGTGGGCTTGACTGCATAGCCGACTGCGCCCATGTGCATGGCCGCTTCGATGCGGTCTTCGACCGAAATGATGTGCACCGGGATGTGGCGGGTGCTGGCTTGTTCCTTCAGACGCTGCAGCACGGTAAGCCCGGAGTGATCGGGCAGGCGCATGTCCAGCAGGATCGCGTCCGGCAAGTACTGCGCGGCGAGCTGGAAGCCTTCGTCGGCGCCCTGGGCGGCCAGGCAGCTGTAGCCCAGCTCATGAGCCAGGTCGAACAGGATGCGGGCAAAATTCGGCTCGTCTTCGATCACCAGGATGCAGCGATTGCTAAAGGGCGCAAGCTCACGATCGTCGGTAAAGCTATGCCGAGCCACCGGCGCCGGCGCCGCCACCTGTGGCACCGGCGGCAGTTGATCCACGGCCGGACGCAGGGTTTGCACTTCGACCTGCTCAGCGGCCGATTCATAGCGCTCGGGCAGGATCAGGCTGAACACGCTGCCTTGGCCGGGGCTACTGTCGACACTGATCTGGCCACCGAGCAGGTGCGCCAAGTCGCGCGAGATCGACAGGCCCAGGCCCGTGCCGCCATAGCGGCGGTTGCTGGTGCCGTCGACCTGGTGGAAGGCGCCGAAGATCGCTTGCTGTTGATCGGCAGCAATGCCAATGCCGCTGTCGCGTACGGCGAACACAATGCCTAGTCCGGCCTGCTGGCTGATGGTCATGCTGACTTGGCCGCGCTCGGTGAACTTGATGGCGTTGGACAGCAGGTTCTTGAGAATCTGCTCCAGGCGCTGGCGGTCGGTGAACAGGGTCGCCGGCAACGGATGCTCGAGTTGCACCTGGAAGTCCAGGCCCTTGTCGGCTGCCAGCGGCTGGAACATGCCGCGCAGGCCCTCGACCAGACGCTCGACCTGAGTGGTCTCGGGGCGCACTTCGAGTTTGCCGGCCTCGACCTTGGCGATGTCGAGGATGTCATTGATCAGGTTGAGCAGGTCGTTGCCGGCCGAATAGATCGAATCGGCAAACTTGACCTGCTCCTCGCTGAGGTTGCCTTCGCCATTCTCAGCCAACAGCTTGGCCAGGATCAGCGAGCTGTTGAGCGGCGTGCGCAGCTCATGCGACATGTTGGCGAGGAACTCGGACTTGTACTTGCTCGAGCGCTGCAGGTCTTCGGCGCGCGCTTGCAGCTCTTGCTGGGCCTGGTTGAGCTCGCTGTTCTTGCGATCCAGGGCGTCGGTGCGCTCGGACAGTTGCTCGTTGGTCTGTTCAAGCTCGGCTTGCTGGGTTTCCAGATGCGCCTGGGACTCCTTGAGCACTCGCGATTGTTCTTCCAATTCTTCGTTGGCGGTCTTGAGTTCCTCCTGCTGGACCTGCAACTCTTCATTGAGCTGCTGCGTCTCGGCCAGCACTTCTTGCAGGCGCTGGCGATAGCGGGCGCTCTCGATCGACATGCCGACGTTTTCCGCGACCCGCTCCAGCATCTCCTGGTCGCGCTCGCTGAGCGGACGCAGGAAGCCCAGTTCGAGCACGCCGTTGATCTGCCCATCATCGCGGCTGGGCATCAACAGCGCGCTGCGCGGCAAGCCGCTGCCAAGCCCTGAACTGAGATGGAAATAGTCTTCGGGCAGTTGCTCCAGGCGCACGATGCGCGCCTGGCGTACAGCTTCACCCAGCAGGCCGTCATGCGAGCCGAGGTTCTGGGTGCGGGCCTGCTCTTCGGCGTTAAGGCCATAACTGGCCACCCGCAGCAGTTGGCCATGCTCGTCACGCACATACAGAGCGCCCACCACACTGCCCAGATAAGTGGCGAAGAAGCGCAGGATGTTTTCCCCGAGCATGGGCAGGGTCAGCTGGCCCAGCACCTGTTCGGCCAGCTGCGTCTGGCCGTTGCGCAACCAGGCCTGGTGTTCCAGGCGCTCAGCCGAGCGCTGCTGGGCTTGCAGGTTCTCGGTATAGCTATCAGACAGCGCCAACAGATCACGACGGCCCAGGTAGGCCAACAAGCCGCTCAAGGCAACGATGAACAGCACGAACGCGCTTATGGCGGTCACGGTGACAGTGTTGACCGTTTCGTTACGCGCCTGGCGCAGCTGCTGTTCAGCTGCAACCAAGGCGTCGAATTCTTTACGAATTTCGTCGGTGATACGCTTGCCGCGACCATTACCAAGGGCCAGTTGGTAGTCGCCCTGGGTGCGACGCAGGACAATCATCTCATGGCCAAAATCATTCCAGGCTCTTTGCAGGGCGATCAGCCGATTGACCCGCTCAACCTGGGTCGGGTTGTCCGCGACCATGTCGCGCAGGCTTTCCAGGCTGCTGAAGATCCGCGGTTTAGCCACCTCATAAGGATCGAGGAAGCGTTCATCACCGGTGATCAGAAAACCGCGCATGCCGGTTTCCATATCGATCGACAGCTTGACCGTTTCATTGGCATTGCCGATCACCCGGTCGGTGTGCTCGACCCACTGCATGGCCGAGAGCAGGTAGTTGATCACCGCGACGAAAGCCACGGCGCCTAACAGGCCCACCCCCAAAGGCAAGCCGATGTTGCGGCTCAACAGCTTGCGAAAGCTTTGCTGGTCCATCGAGGCTGCTTGAATCATCTGAAAACGCCCGAGCGAAAAAAGTCCGTTGAATACATGTGGCGGAAACACCCTTGGTAGCGTGGTGCCCGCTGCTGCGCTGACTGGTTCAAGCGCAAAGTCTAACCAGCTTTGCCGCATCTGGCAGGGGCATTTAGCCAGTATTTGAGAACAGCGTGCGTCAATCGTTCCATCGAATTACCAGCAACGTTATGCTGGGGAACTTCTGCCACTGCTCTGGGCACAGAGTAGAGACACTTCTTTTGTACAGGATCCCGATCAATGCACCTTCTGGTAGTCGAAGACGACGACATCGTTCGCATGCTGATGGTCGAAGTGCTCGACGAGCTGGGCTATACGGCCATCGAAGCGGACACCGCCACCGCTGCCCTGCGGATTCTCGAGAACCCCGACCAGCCCCTGGACCTGCTGATGACCGACGTTGGCTTGCCGGACATGCGCGGCGAAGAGCTGGCGGGCAAAGCGCGGGAAATCCGCCCGTTGCTGCCGGTGTTGTTTGCCAGCGGCTATGCCGACAGCTTCAACGTGCCTGAGGGCATGCACATGATCGGTAAGCCTTTTAGCATCGATCAGCTACGCGACAAGGTGGTAGGGATTCTCGGCGCACCCTAAGCGTGCGATCTGGGTGATGACTGTGTAGCCGCGCAGTTACTCGCGATCAGGCCGCAACAGGCAAAATCCCTCTAGATTATCCGGCGCAACAAGTAGGTATCCATGATCCACCCCTTGCGCCGGCGAGCCTGCGCTCGCACCTGCACGATCCTCGCCTTGACCTCCTGCAGCGGCCCGGCGATCAGCATCTCATCCGCCGTCCCTAAATACGCGCCCCAGTAAATGTGCAGCTGTGGATCGTCCAATCCGGCGAACGCGCACTGACCATCGAGCATCACCACCACATTGTCGATTCGCCCCTGTTCGACCAGGCGCCGACCAGGCAACACCGTCAGTGGCTCGCCAATGCGATTGAGGGGGATCTGGTGGCGCGCGGCAAGGGCCTGGACACTGCTGATGCCTGGGATCACCTGCAGCTCAAGCAGCACACCCTGTTCACGCACCAGGTCAAGGATGCGCAGGGTGCTGTCATACAAACCAGGCTCTCCCCAAAGCAGGAAGGCGCCGACATCACCGGGCCGCAACTGCTCGTCGAGCAAACGCGCATACAGTGCCGCGCGCTGCTGGTGCCAGTCGCGCACGGCGCCGACGTAATCGGCCGCCTGGCCATCGCGCAGCGGGTCTTCGACCTGCACCAGGCGGTAGCCGCCCTGCGGCCGGTAACGCTCAAGGATGGCCTTGCGCAGGTGCAGCAAGTCGTCTTTGTCGGTGCCCTTGTCGAGCACGAAGAACACCGTGGCACGCTTGAGTGCATCCACAGCCTCGTAGGTGACCTGGCGTGGATCGCCAGGCCCGATGCCGATCAGTAACAGCTGCTTCATCGCTCTGCCCGTCTGGGAACCTGCGGCCATTGTCGCGCTGGCTACAGGGCTTTGGCAAAGCGACTTACAGGATCGAGAAGTTGTAGCTGACAATGACCCGGGTTTCGTCCATGTCGCGTGCCCACTTCTCATAGTTGCTACGATAGGTGGAGTTACGCAGGCGCACGCTGACGTCCTTGAAAGTGCCGCTCTGCACTTGATACTTGAGCTCGGTGTCGCGCTCCCATTCCTTGCCCTCGTCGCGGCTGCCCGGGACCTTGATATGGTCGCCGTTGATGTAGCGGGTGAAGAAGCTCAAGCCCGGCACGCCCAGCGCCTTGAAGTCATAGTCATAGCGCAGCTGCCAGGAGCGCTCCTGGGCGGCAGCGAAGTCGTTGACCTGGGCGTAGTTGACCAGGTACGGGTTGCTGCCATCGAGGTAAGGCATGGCACTTTCGCCATACATGCGCTGCCAGCCTGCGCTGACTTTGTGGCCACCCAGGCTGTAGCCGAGCATGCCGCTGAAGGCACGATGATCGATCTCGCCGGCGCGAGCGTTACCGATGTCGTCACTCTTGATCAGGCGCAGGTCGGCCGACAGGCTACCCATCGCCAGCGGCTGGCTGGCAACCACACCGAGGAAGTGCTGGCGGTAGATGTTTTCAAGCTTGGCCACCTGGTATTGCGCGCTCAGGCGGTCGTTGAAGCGATAGTCCAGGCCCGCCAGGTCAAAGTGATCGGCTTCGATATCGCAGGCATAGCGCTTGTTCTTGCAATGAACGCGAATGTCCTGGCGATCGGTGGAGTCCCGCGCGGTGTACTGGTTCAAGCGCGCCAGGGTGAACTTAAGGTCATGCACTTCTTCGGAGGTAAGCAACGCACCATGGAACAGGGTCGGCAGCAAACGGCCGTCGTTGTACTTGAGTAACGGCACATCCGGCATCATCGAACCGTACTTGAGTACAGTGTTGGAAACTTTCACCTTGCCGGCCACACCGAGCTTTGCGTATTGGTCGGCAGAGCGGCGTGGGTCATGCCCGCTGGAGGGAAGCAAACCACTGTTACTGTCGGCCGGGCTTGAATCGAGCTTGAAGCCGAGCATGCCCAGCGCATCTACACCAAAACCGATCGGCCCTTGGGTATAACCAGACTGCACATTGAGAATAAAGCCTTGGGCCCACTCTTCGCGCTTGGACGCGCCTTGGCTGGAACTGCTGTGGCCGTCACGAAAATCCCGGTTGAAATAGACATTGCGGGCTTCAAGCTTGGCCGTGGTGTCTTCAACAAAACCGGCGGCCTGGGCATTGACACCGGCACACAGCAAGAACAGGCCGGCAACACGACGCCCGGGGGCGAGTGGGAGGGGGGCAAACATGCGAGGGAACATCCAAAAAGAAAGGCGAAAACAAATCCGCCGCCGTCAATGGCCGCGGTACTGCAGCACAGCCGAAGACATATCGACCAGCATCTTGAATGTTCACCCAAAGCCTCTGGCGCGGGCAATTGGACCATGGTCTAAACAACTGGCGGTTGGCACCCGTAGACGTTATAAATTGCCGTTCGAAAAACTAAATTAGTTCCAGATCAATTGATTGAAAGTTTACGGTTTACCCACTAGCCAGCGACTACTACACTCGACCACAGCGAACAGCTGTACCCACCCACGTGGCCGGCGTTTAACGCGTCTTCAATGTTCGTCACGCCCTTGCCACAGTTGAATTACAGGAGTGATGACAGTGTCCAGACTTGCAGAGTTTCGTGCTGCCGAAAAAGCCCTCCAGGAACAGATTGCCCAACTGGAAGCGCTGAAAAAGGATGCCGGCCTCAAACGCGAAATCGAATTCGAGCAGAAACTACTCGGGCTGATGAAAAGCTATGACAAGGGCCTGCGCGATATCGTTGCCATCCTCGACCCTAAAGCCGGCAGCAAGGTGGCTTCCAAGACGCCGGGCGCGGCGCCCAAACAGCAGCGTCGACCCCGGGTAGTGAAAGTCTACGAGAACCCGCACACCGGAGAACTCATCGAGACCAAAGGTGGCAATCACCGGGGCCTTAAAGCCTGGAAAGAGGAGTATGGCGCCAAGACGGTAGAAAGTTGGTTGCGCCCATGAAACGTGCACATACACTTCACACTTTTTTCACAGCGCCTGGCGCACTATCGAACCAGCTAAAGGATTAGCGACCCCATCTGCGCCCGCACACGCGGGCCTCTAATTCAAGCGCCCTGCCCTCGTGCAGGGCGCTTTCATTTTGCGCAATCGCTTCAGTCCCGTATCATGGCCGGCCTGTCTTTACCGCTGGCGCCCCAGGATACAAAGCCTAGGGCCCGGCCCCGTCTCTGGAGCCCCCATGAGCCTGAACGATCTGAACACCCTGCCTGGCGTTACCGCTCAGCCGGACACCGCCACCGCTCAATTCGTCTTCAACCACACCATGCTGCGGGTCAAGGACATCGAGAAGTCGCTGGACTTCTACACCCGCGTCCTGGGTTTTCGCTTGGTAGACAAGCGCGACTTCCCCGAAGCACAGTTCAGCCTGTACTTCCTGGCCCTGGTCGACCCGGCGCAGATCCCTGCCGATGACGCGGCCCGCCACCAGTGGATGAAGTCGATCCCAGGCGTACTGGAGTTGACCCACAACCACGGCACCGAGAACGATCCTGAGTTCGCGTACCACAACGGCAACAGCGATCCACGTGGTTTCGGCCATATCTGCATCTCGGTGCCAGACGTCGTGGCCGCCTGCGCGCGCTTCGAAGCGCTCGACGTGCCGTTCCAGAAACGCCTGGCCGATGGCCGCATGAACCACCTGGCGTTCATCAAGGACCCGGATGGCTACTGGGTCGAAGTGATCCAGCCAACCGAGCTGTAAGCACGCCGCCCGCCGGGGCGCGCTCGTCGGGCCGGGAACTACCGGCCCCTTGCTGTGGTATATGGAAGTAACCGCTTCCACACCACAGCGAGGTAAGGACGATGCAAACCCTTCACTGTGAATACCGCGACCACACCATCACCGCCAGCGTCATGGCCCACCCTGGGTCACCCCTGCCCTATGCCGCTGGATGCCTGATTACCGACCCTGAAGGCCACACCAGCAGGCGCTTGGCGCTTCCGCTGAAAATGGCCCTGCTGTCTGATCTGAACAACGCCCAGCATGCGTCTCTGGCCCACGGCAAGTGGCTGGTGGATCAGAAGCTCGATGGTGATAGACGAACGCTCTGATATCGCCCACTAGTTGGGGCCGCTTCGCGGCCCTTCGCGGCGGTTCGAGTATTCAGGTAGCGCGCGCGTATTCGATGGCGGATTCGACCTGCTCAGCTGTCGGCCTGACCCCGGTATACAGCACGAACTGCTCCAGCGCCTGCAAGGCAATCACCTCAAGCCCGGTAATCACCGGCTTACCTAGCGCTTGCGCCTTGCGCACCAGCGGCGTGAGCGCAGGCATCGCGACCACATCGAACACTCGCTCGGCTGCGGCAATGGCCGTTTCAGCAAACGCCAGCTGCTTGGCCTCAGCCCCGCCAGCCATGCCGATTGGCGTCACGTTGACCAACATGGGCGGCGCCAGATCACCCAGCTCGGCCTGCCAGCGATAACCGCAGACATCCGCCAGCTGCCGCCCAGCCTGCTCATTGCGGGCAACGATGAGCCCCTCGCGAAAACCGGCATCACGCAAGGCGCTGGCCACGGCCTTGGCCATTCCACCACTGCCACGCAAGGCAAAAGCTGTCGCCGGGTCCACCTGATGCTGCTCAAGCAGCTGGCGCACTGCCAGGTAGTCGGTGTTGTAGGCCTTCAAATGGCCGTTGCTGTTGACCAGGGTGTTGACCGATTCGATGGCCTGCGCCGACGGATCGATCTCGTCGACCAAGGCCATGCACGCTTCCTTGTACGGCATCGACACCCCACAGCCGCGGATCCCCAGAGCGCGGATCCCAGCCACCGCAGCGGGCAGGTCTTGGGTGGTCATGGCCTTGTAGTAGTAATCCAGCCCCAACTGCTGGTAGAGGTGATTGTGAAAGCGCACACCAAAGGTGCCGGGGCGGCCGGCCAGGGAAATGCACAGTACGGTGTCTCTGCTAGGGGTCATCGCCAGGGTTACTCCTTGACCGTCACTGAATCGATTACGCAGCCTAGCAGACAGCGCCACCGGCGCGCCTCAGTTCATCGCAGGGCCAGACATAGGCTCAGCGCAGGCTTACAGGAACGGGCTTGCCCCACAATGAGCCGCAAACCAACACCCGCCAAGCAAAAGATCAGACGACGAACGGCGTCTGAAGAACCGATCCAGCATGAAGCTTTTTTCATTTCATGGCCGGCTCTGAGCGAGCAATCGACAGCACTTCGACCATACTCCACAATGCAACGGTTTTTTGGGGGAAACCCTTGCACAGCCAACGACATACCAACTTTTAGTGAGCCTCAACGTGAAAACTTCCCTGTCCATCCTCAGCCTGCTGCTGTTGCTCACAGGAACTGCGACCCTTCCGTCGACCGCTGCTGCACAACCCCCGGCCCAGGTTCAACGCGACCCTTCGAAACTGCACCTGGCCTCTGGCAGCGCCCTGCTGATCGACCTGAACACCAATAAGGAGTTGTATTCGAGCCACGCTGATCGCGTGGTCCCCATCGCTTCGGTCACCAAGCTGATGACCGCGATGGTGGTGCTCGATGCCAAGCAGCCCATGGACGAAATGCTCAGCATGACCATCGCCAACAACCCGGAGATGAAGGGCGTCTATTCCCGCGTTCGCTTGGGCAGCCAGCTCGATCGCCGCGAGACCTTGCTGATCACCTTGATGTCGTCGGAAAACCGCGCCGCCAACAGCCTGGCCAACCATTACCCAGGCGGCTACAACGCGTTCATCAAGGCCATGAACGCTAAGGCCCGCAGCTTGGGGATGAGCCACACCCGGTATGTCGAGCCCACCGGCCTGTCGACCTTGAACGTCTCCACTGCACGGGACCTGGCCAAGTTGCTGATGGCTTCGCGCAAATATCCACAGTTGAGCGAGCTGTCGACCACCCGCGAAAAAACCGTAGCGTTCCGCAAGCCCAACTACACCCTGGGCTTTCGTAACACCGACCATCTGGTCAACAAGAGCAATTGGGATATCAAGCTGACCAAGACCGGCTTTACCAATGAAGCCGGGCATTGCCTGGTGCTGCTGACCAAGATGGACAACCGGCCGGTCGCGATGGTGATTCTCGATGCATTCGGCAAGTACACCCACTTTGCCGATGCCAGCCGCATGCGCCAGTGGCTGGAGACCGGCGCCGCCAAACCGGCACCTGCGGTGGCCATGCAGTACAAGGCTGAGCGGCGCAATCGCGTGGCGGCGGACTGAGCCTGTCGCGCACCCTGTGCACACGGGCCGCGCGGCGGCCCGATCGGCTGTCACGCCTGAGTATTGACCATACCGCCCGCGCTGCTGCCGCCGGTCTTGTTCAGTGCCTCGAGCAACTGCGCGGTAGCGGCCATGATCTGGCCATTGAGCGTGGCGATACTGGCCTGCTTGGCGGTCACGGCCGCCAACTTGACGGTATCGTCCGTGTTCTGCGCCATCAGATCAGCCAGTTGCTTCTGTTCCTCGGCCATCTGCTTTTGCAGCTGCTTGATCATCTCGCGCAACTGCTTGATGTGCGCCGGCTCACTGCTCTCTTCACTGGCACCTGCTGCCGGCGCCTGGCCGCCACCGGCGACTTTGCCCAGGTCTGCCTGGGCGGTTGCGCCCGCTTTCTCACCCTGCTCGGCCTCGCTTACCTGAGCGGTTTTCGCCGCGGCATCAAGCGAAGCATTACTGTTGATGGTAACTGCAGTAATTCCAACCATGTTCTTAACCTGCCTTGAGGGGGTCCTTGCGTTGACTCACTTATCGGCCGGGCGGTGCAGTTCTTGAGGGCGCAAGCCCATCCTGGCAACAGTCGCCGGTTAAATTCCCTGAAAGCTGGCTCGTTCCCACTGTGTATCAGGCGCAGGAGCCGGACCCCGGCAGGCGTCCACATTCGAACTTTAGGGAATCGCAGCCATGAGCCAGACCCCAGAAACAATCAAAGACCTGATCGGCGTGGGTTTCGGCCCTTCCAACCTGGCGCTGGCCATCGCCCTGGAAGAGCTTGCCCAAAGCCAAGGCCACGCGCTCGATGCGCTGTTCATCGACAAGCAACACGATTACCGCTGGCACGGTGACACCCTGGCCACCCAAAGCGAGCTGCAGATCTCCTTCCTCAAGGACCTGGTCTCGCTGCGCAACCCCACCAGCCCCTACAGCTTCGTCAACTACCTGCACCAGAAGCAGCGTCTGGCCGACTTCATCAACCTGGGCACTTTCTACCCCTGCCGCCTCGAGTACAACGACTACCTGCGCTGGGCAGCCGAGCACTTTGCGGCCCAAGCGGTGTACGGCGAACAGGTGTTGCGTATCGAGCCTGAAGTGACCGGTGGGCGAGTCGAACACCTGCGCCTGGTGTCGCGTGATGCCAATGGCCGCGAGCATAGCCGGCGCACCCGCTCGGTGGTAATCGGCAGCGGCGGCACGCCGAAGATCCCCGAGAAGTTCACCGCGTTCAAGGACGACCCGCGGGTCTTTCACCACTCCAAGTACCTCAGCAGCCTGGCCAAACTGCCTTGCACCGAGGGCAAGCCAATGCGCATCGCAGTGATCGGCTCCGGGCAGAGCGCCGCCGAAGCCTTCATCGACCTCAATGACAGCTACCCCTCGGTCAAGGTCGACATGATCCTGCGCGCCACCGCTTTGAAGCCCGCCGATGACAGCCCGTTCGTCAACGAGATCTTCGCCCCCGACTACACCGACCTGGTCTATAACGAACCGGCCGAGCAACGCAGCAAACTGATCGGCGAATACCACAACACCAACTACTCGGTGGTCGACCTGGATCTGATCGATCGCATCTACGGCATCCTCTATCGGCAGAAGGTTTCCCACCAGTTCCGGCATAACGTGCTATGCCGACGCAATGTCGAAGCGGTCGTGGCGACGCGCGATGGCATCGAGTTGACTTTGCGTGACCTGGCTACCGGCCATCAGCAGACCCACCGCTACGATGCGGTCATCCTCGCCACCGGCTATGAGCGTCGCTCGCACCGCGAGTTGCTGGCGCCGCTGGAAGGCTATCTGGATGACTTCAGCGCCGACCGCAACTACCGCCTGCTGGCAAGCCCGGACCTGCAAGCGTCGGTCTACCTGCAAGGCTTCTGCGAGACCACCCACGGCCTGAGCGACACCCTGCTCTCGGTGTTGCCGGCAAGGGCCGCAGAAATCGGCCAGGCGCTGTACAAGGATCTGGCCCGACAAGGCAATGCACAACCGCTAGCCGCCCTGACCGGTGCCTGAACCGCCCTGACGCTGGGCCTCAAGCCGGCATGTCGCCTCAACGCGCATGCCGGCTTGCGCTTTCTGAAACATTTGCTTGCATTTAAAAAGGCAGGATTTTGATTCTCATTCGTCCTTAATAATGCAGCCTTACAGGTTGAGCATGCGCTCGACCCTCATTTTCAGAAGATGACCGATGGCCCAATCAACCAAAACTAAGAAGTCCAAGTCCAAGCTGTGGTTTCTGGTGCACAGTTGGCTCGCCCTGCCGATCTGGTTCTTTGTCCTGATCGTGTGCTTCACCGGCATGCTCGCGGTGGTCAGCCAGGAGATCGTCTGGCTGGCCAACCCGGACGTGCGCGCCAGCAAGCCTAGTGACGACGCCCAGCGCTTGAGCTTCCAGCAGATTCTCGATGCCATGCACAAGGCCGAGCCGGAGATGGCCGTGCGCAGGCTGGTGCAGCCTGACGGCTCGCACTTTGCCTTGACCGCCAATGTCACCAACCCTGATGGCACCACACCGACGCTGTATGTGAACCCTTATACCGGTGCTATCCAGGGCAAGGTGCCCGACTTCAACTTCGAGGCGTTCACTCGCGCGTTGCATGGCTGGTGGCTGGTGCCCTTCACCAACGGCTTTAGCTGGGGCTGGTATCTGGTATCGCTGCTCGGGCTGCCGATGCTGGCATCCTTGGTAACGGGGCTGGTGGTCTACAAGAAGTTCTGGAAAGGCTTTTTCAAGCCGCTGCGCACCGGCCACGGTTCGCGCATCTTTTGGGGTGATGTGCACCGCCTGGCGGGGGTCTGGTCAATCTGGTTTATTGCGGTCATTTCGATTACCGGTATCTGGTTCCTGATCCAGGCGATCCTGTCTGACAATCACATCACCATTTCCACCGAGCCGGTGGTGCCAGTGATTTCCCGCGAAGATGTGCCGCAGACCGCTGATGGCAGCCCGGCGCCACGCATTGACCTGGATGAGGCTGCGCGCATTGCAACCACCGCCATCCCAGGCCTGGATATCAGCTTTATCATGATGCCCGCAACGTCCTATAGCCATGTCAGCATGGGCGGTCGCGGCTGGTATCCGCTGATGTACCAGACCGCGGCGGTCAACCCCTACACGCGTACCGTCGACAGTAAGTTCCTGCTCGAGGACCGCTCGACCCTGGAGTTCGTCACCGAATCGATGCGCCCGCTGCACACCGGCGACTTTGGCGGCCTGGCCATCAAGCTGGTCTGGTTCTTCTTCGGCCTGGTCCTGACCTTGATGGTCCTCAGCGGCCTGCTGATCTGGACCAAGCGCACCGCCCAGGCGACCGCCGCCGCCCTCAAGCGCAGCGAACGTGCACCTGCCTCACGTAAAGCACGCGTTGAAACCCCTGTGGAGGTCCAGCCATGAGCAAGGCCCAAGCCCTGCCCGCAAGCCCGTTGAAGCAATTTTGGCTGAAGTGGCGCTTTCACCTGAACATCCTGCTGATCCTGATTCCGCTGGGCTTTATGCCCAAGTACTTTGCCGATGCGGCGATGTTCCGGGGCGACAGCGGCCTGGGGGCCAATCAGCAAAGCGCCATCCAGGTCGGCCCGTACACCCTGGATCTGGCCGAAATGCGCGATGAAGCCCCCAGGGCAGACGGTCCGGCAGGCTATTTCAAACTGTTCAACGCAGCGCTGTGCAAAGCCTGCCTCAAGGACGTCAAGGCGGTTTACCTGCGCATAGGCAAGCCGCGCAGCCTGCGCGCTGCGGGCACCATCTTCTTTGGCGCACCGTACCGCATGGCGACCTCACTGCCGGTGCCCCCGCGCACCAAACCTGATGCGCAGATCTGGATCACCATCGAAGGCTGGGACGGCAGCATGCACCAGGCGCCGGTGGCGCTGGCCAAAGCATCGCCGGCCACTGTGGCCTGGCTCGAAAAACAAGGAGGCAAGAAATGAAACACCTGATGCGCAGGCTGGCCCTGCCCCTGCTGCTCGTCGCTGCCGCTCCTGCCCTGGCGCACAACCCGATGTGCGAATGCGAGCCGGTCGGCAGCGACCAGATCAAATGCACCGGCGGTTTCTCCGATGGCAGCGGCGCACCGGGTGTGACCTTGGATGTCATCGGCTATGACGAGCAGGTGCTGGTCGGCAGCAAACTGGGCGATGACTCGACCCTGACCTTCAAGCGCCCCGACGGCGAGTTCTACGTGCTGTTCGATGCCGGCCCGGGCCATGTGGTTGAAGTCGACTATGCCGATATAGGCGAGCCATGAGCCGCGCCCAGGTCATCCGCCCGGCCGGTGCCGGGCATGAAACGCTGTATGTGCTGCTGAGCGCATTGTTGATCGTGCTGCTGGCGGCCACCGTGGTCGGGCTGCGCGGCGAACGCGAGGACGAGGTCAGCATCGCCAGCCACCAGATCGATGCCCGCCGCGACCTGAATGCCGCCGAACAAGGTGTTTTCACAGACCTGTGGGTAGCGTTTGACGAGATCCAGATGCTGCGTGAAGAAAACGCTGCAGCGCCAGCGGTCGCCGCGCTCGCCGAAGAGGGCCTGCCGCCCTTCGTCAACGATGCCAGCAGCGACAGCCGTGGCCGTCATCAGTGGCAGTGGCTTGCCGCCGGCGCCTACCTGGGAAGCAGCCAGGACGCCAAGGTGGCCGGCAGCTTCCTGCTGATCCTGCCCGCTCAAGCCGATGGCCAGGCCGACGTCTGGCTGCGCCGCGACAGCGCAGCGCTGGTACCGGACGATCTGGGCCAGGAGGCACTGATCGCCGCCGGCTGGCAGCAAATCGTCAGCCACTACGACGCCGGGGTCACCCGCCAACACCGTCACTGAATCCAAGGACTCCCCCATGCTGCGCTCCGTCTTCGTTCGCCGCGTCTTCGCCCTGCTCCTGGTCTGCGCCCTGCCGGCCCTGGCCCAGGCCGAGAACGGCAAACCCTTGCGAATCGGCATCACCCTGCACCCTTACTACAGCTACGTGAGCAACATCGTCGGTGACAAGGCCGAGGTGGTGCCGCTGATTCCGGCCGGGTTCAATCCGCACGCCTACGAGCCGCGCGCCGAAGACATCAAGCGTATCGGCACCCTGGACGTGATCGTGCTCAATGGCGTCGGCCACGATGACTTTGCCGACCGGATGATCGCCGCCAGCGAAAAACCGCAGATCAAGACCATCGAATCGAACGCCAACGTGCCGCTGCTGGCCGCCACCGGCATCGCTGCACGCGGCGCCGGCAAGGTGGTCAATCCGCACACTTTCCTGTCGATCAGCGCCACCATCGCCCAGGTCAACAACATCGCCCGCGAGCTGGGCAAGATCGACCCGGACAACGCCAAGTTCTACACGCAGAACGCCCGCGCCTATGCCAAGCGCCTGCGCAAGCTGCGCGCCGACGCCCTGGCCAAGGTAACCGAGGCGCCCAATGCCGAGTTTCGCGTGGCCACCATCCACGCCGCCTATGACTACCTGGTGCGCGACTTTGGCCTGGAAGTCACTGCCGTGGTCGAGCCAGCCCACGGTATCGAACCCAGCCCTGCGCAGCTGAAGAAAACCATCGACCAGCTCAAGGCACTGGACGTCAAGGTGATCTTCTCGGAGATGGACTTCCCCTCTGCCTACGTCGAAACCATCCAGCGTGAATCCGGCGTGCACCTGTACCCGCTGACGCACATTTCCTACGGCGAATACACCAAGGAAAAATACGAGGTGGAGATGAAGCGCAACCTCGATACCGTGGTCAAGGCCATCCAGGAGAACCGCGCATGACTGCGGCGGCCAACCTCACCGTCGCCAGCGGACCGCGCATCGAGTTTGCCGGCATCGACCTGACCCTGGGCCGCACGCGCATTCTTGAACAGGTCGCGTTCAACGTCGCACCAGGCAGCGTGCACGCCATCGTCGGGCCCAATGGCGGCGGCAAGAGCTCGTTGATCAAGACCTTGCTCGGGCAGATGCCCCATCAAGGGCAGCTGACCTTGAATTGGCCGAGCGAGCACGAAGTGATCGGCTACGTGCCCCAGGCATTGGAGTTCGATCGGGGCCTGCCGATGACCGTGGACGACTTCATGGCCGCCATGTGCCAGCGCCGCCCGGCCTTCCTCGGCCTGTCGCGGCGCGTGCAACCGGCCATCGACGCAGCGCTTGCGCGGGTCGGCATGCTCGACAAGCGCAAACGGCGCATGGGCGCGCTCTCTGGCGGCGAGCGCCAGCGCGTGCTGCTCGCCCAAGGGTTGATCCCTGAGCCGCAACTGCTGGTGCTGGACGAGCCGATGTCGGCCTTGGACGAGGCCGGCATCCAGGTGTTCGAGCAACTGCTGCACAGCTGGCGCCAGGCCGGCACCACCGTGCTGTGGATCGAGCACGACCTGGAAGCGGTGCTGCGCCTGGCCGATCGGGTCACCGGGCTGAACCGCAAGGTGCTGTTCGACGCCCCGCCGGCCCAGGCCCTGACCCCAGAACGCCTGCTCGGGCTGTTCTCCGTTCACCCCCGCAGCGAGAGCCTCGCCTGATGAGCTTTGAAGCCTTCCGCCAACTGGTCCAGGAATGGGCCAGCGCTGGCTACTTACCGGAGGCGCTGGCCTACGGTTTCGTGATCAATGCCCTGATCGCCGGCCTGATGATCGGCCCGGTGCTGGGCGGCCTGGGCACCCTGGTGGTGGTCAAGCGTTTTGCTTTCTTCTCCGAAGCAGTCGGCCACGCCGCCTTGACCGGGGTGGCCATCGGCATCCTGCTCGGCGAGCCCTACACCGGCCCGTATGGCAGCCTGTTCGGCTACTGCCTGCTGTTCGGCATCCTGCTCAACTTCCTGCGTAACCGCACCGGGCTGTCGCCGGACACCCTGATCGGGGTGTTCTTGTCGGTGTCGCTGGCGCTCGGTGCAAGCCTGCTGCTGATGCTGGCGGGCAAGATCAACGTGCACATCCTGGAAAACGTGCTGTTCGGCTCGGTGCTGACGGTCAGCGCCCAGGACCTGGTGGTGCTGGGGATCGTTGCGATCCTGGTGCTGGCCTTGGCCCTGCCGCTGTACAACCGGATCATGCTGGCCAGCTTCAACCCGCAGCTGGCGGCAGTGCGGGGGGTTGCGGTAAAGACCCTGGACTACCTGTTCGTGGTGCTGGTGACCCTGGTCACCGTGGCCTCGGTGAAAGTCATTGGCGCCATCCTGGTCGGCGCGCTGCTGGTGATTCCCGCCGCTGCCGCACGCCTGGTGAGCCAGTCGCTCAAGGGCTTTTTCTTCATCTCGGTAGTGATCGCGACCTTGAGCACCCTGTGCGGCATCCTGCTGCCGATCGTCTTCGACCTGCCGGTGCCGTCGGGCGCTGCGATCATCCTGGTCGCCGGTGCCTGCTTCGGCCTCGCCGCGCTGGCCCGCGCACTCGTCCCCCGCCTGCAAGGAAACCCGGCATGACCCTGAACCTCAAGCATCTGACCCTGGCCCTCGCCCTGGCTGGCCTGCCTGGCCTGGCGTTGGCGGCGCAACCTGCGGCGCGCGCGCAAAACAGCGCCGCCACCAGCGTGCTGACCACCTTGCCGGTGACCCATAGCCTGGCCGCCAGCCTGCTCGACGGCACCTCGGTGCAGCTCAAGCGTGCCGCGCCGGCCAACCTGCCGGCGACCCGCCAGCCTTCGTACTTCAGCGGCCGTGGCGGGGCGAGCCTGCACAAAGCCGCGCAGCAGGCCGATGCGGTAATTGGCCTGCGCTCGATCTGGCGCGATGACCCGCTGTATCCAATGGCCCGGCGCAGCAACATCCGCATCGTCGAGATCGATGCAGCGCGGCCGGTCGACGGCGCCCTGCCAGGCATCGCGGTACAGGGTGACGATGCCTTCGCTGGATACCCTTGGCTCAACCCGACCAACCTGGGGCGCATGGCCGATGTCATGGCCAATGACCTGGAGCGCCTGTCGCCCGCTGACAAGGACAAGATCCAGGCCAACCTCGCCAACATCAAGCGGCAGATGCTGGAACTGATTTCAAGCAGCCAGAGCCGCCTGGCCGAGGCTGACAATCTCAGCGTGGTCAGCTTGTCGGAACGCCTGGGCTATCTGGCCAGCGGACTGAACCTGGATGTGGTCGATCAGCCGTTGCCGGCCGAGGACAAATGGGATGAGGCGGCGCTCAAGGCCTTGGCCGATAACCTCAAGGGCCAGGACGTGGCGCTGGTGCTGCACCACCGCCAACCTGATCCGGCTGTAGCTGAGGTGATCAAGGCCGCTGGCGCCAAGCTGCTGGTGGTCGATAGCGATCCTGAAGATACCCTGGCCGGGCTCAAAGCCAGTGTCGAGCAGGTGGTCGTGGCATTGAGTCAAGGCTGATGTAGGTAGAGAGGCCCTCACGGGCCTCTTCGGCGGCGCTGCAACACCTTATGCGCCAATTGCGCGCCGCCGGGCTAGCGCCTCATGCAACGTTCATAGCGCTCATCCACTCGCCCTGCAAACCACGCCGTGGTCAGCTTGCGGGTTATCTTCGGGCTCTTGAGCTCGATCCCCGGCAACACCGCCCGTGGCACTTGCTTGCCCGCCTTGGCATCGGCCAGGGCAAACACCCCGCGATACAGCCCGGTGTGTTCAAACTCGAGGCTGTCGCTCTCCTCCAGCTGGCTGCGAATCTGGGTATTGCGCAGGCCAAGCTGGCGCCCCAGTTTGCGCGCTGCCTGCTCGGTGCTGCCGGGCATGATGGCCCCCGGCGCGATCAAGTCGCCATCGAGCGCCAACTTAATCCCCGTCACCTGGCTCAAGGCACCCTGGAACGCCGCATCGCGGCTGGCGTACCAACCGGCATTGAAGTCGGCGAAGCGATACAGCTGGCGCTGGTAGTTGGCCGGATAGCCCAGCAGATGGGCGATGCCGAAATACATGCCGCCGCGCCGACTGAACACTTCCTGGCGAATCGTCCCGGCATAGCTGTACGGGTAGTCCTTGGCATGGCGTTCGGCGAACGCGATGCTGACCTGCATCGGCCCGCCGGTGTGCACCGGGTTGAGGCCATCGAGCAAGGTGCGCCCAAGCGGCAGTCCGGCGATGAAATCATCGAACAGCGCACTCAGTTGCTTTTCACTGCGCACGGCGAGCAGGCGTTGCTGGTAGGTCTTGCCGTTGGCAGAGGGGGTATTCAACGCGCCATCGACCAGCAGCCGGGGAATGTGCAGGCGGGCTGCCCGTCGATCGATCTCCTGGCGTGCGATCCGCCCAAGATTGGGCACTTGCGGGTCAGCGCTGAAGGTCGACTCCTGCTCGGTCACCGCCAAGACCGCGCAGAGGTTGCTCTTGCTTGCGGTGATGTGCTGGGCTTGGAAGGCGGTTTGGATGTCCTGCGCCCAGCCCTGGCGGTCCTTGACCTGGGCAGGCAGCAGGCGCATCAACTGGGCACGTACCTGGGCAGGGTCAGCAGCCTGTTGTTCCTCGCGCCGCCCGGCACAACCCTGCAGCAGCGCCAGCACCATCAGCCCTGCCGTTGCAATACGCGCGTTCAGGGCTGTTCACCGACCAGGTAGGTCTTGCTGATGTGGCGAAACAGCGGATGGCTGGCGCTGCCCATCAGCTCGAACAGCACCATTTCGCCAGTCACCAGCTGGGCGCCAGCATCGCGCATGCGCGCCAGGCCTGCGGCTTTACTGGCCGGGGTGCGGCTGTCGCAGGCGTCCTCGACCACGAATACCTGCTTGCCCAGCGCACGCAGGCCCAGCACGGTCTGCAGCACGCAGACGTGGGTTTCCATACCACAGACGATCACCTGCTCACGCTCGAGCAGACTGGCCGGTAAGCATTGCGCGGCCACACAGGAGAAGTGGTTTTTCTCGACGATCTGGGCGCCAGGCGAGGCCGCCTTGAGCTCAGCCAAGGTCGGCCCGAGGCCTTTGGGGTACTGCTCGGAAATCACTGTCGGCAGCTCCAGCTCGGCGCTCGCCGCGAGCAGCCAGCGTGCCCGCGCGCGCGTGCCCTGTGGATCGCTCATGGCGCCGATGAGCTTTTCCTGGATGTCGACCACCAACAGCGTGGCCTTGTGCGGATCGATCAGCATTGTCAGCCTCTTGCCTGGGAAAAGCTCAAGCCTCGCCCATGCAAGAGACGCCGTCAATCAAGCGCTCAGGCGATGCGGGGCGAGCGCTTGGGCCAACACGGCCAGGACCCGCTCCTCGTGCTCATGAATGAAGAAGTGCCCGCCTGGGAAGGTCTGCAAGGAAAACTCAGCCAGCGTTTCCTGGCCCCAGGCCAACAGCTGCTCTTCACTGGCCCGGTCATCTGCGCCGCCCAATACATGCAGCGGGCAGCGCAACGCTGGCCGCTGACGGTAGGCATAGTGACCACACAGGAGGAAGTCAGCGCGCAGAATGGGCAGGGTCAGGCTCATCAGCTCAGCATTGGCCAAGACTTCTTCCGGAGTGCCTTGCAGCTCGCGCAGCTCGGCGATCAACTCGTCGTCGCTTTTCTCAACACGCCAGTTCTTGCCGTCGTAGTCCTCGCGCCGGGTCGGCGCCGCAGTGCCGCAGGCAAACAACGCCAGCGGCGGCGCACAGCCCAGTGCCTGCAACTCATGGGCAAGCTCGAAGGCCAGCAGCGCGCCCAAGCTATGGCCAAGCAACGCGTAGGGCGTGCTGGCGGCCAGGCGCTGCTCGCTGGCGAGCTGCCTGGCCAGGGCCTGCATGTCGGTGTGCAAGGCTTCGCCCATGCGCGCACCGCGCCCAGGCAGCTCAACCGGCCGCACCTGCAACCAGGCCGGCAGCTTGCGCCGCCAGCGGTTGTAAACCATGGCGCTGGCACCGGAGTAAGGCAGGCACAACAGATTCACTGCAGTCACCGATAACGCCTCACTGGGCCACGGCTTCTGCCATCTTCTGGCGCAGGCTCAACGGACGCATGTCAGTCCAGACTTCATCGATGTAGGCCAGGCAGTCCTTTTTCACTCCGCTCTTGCCAGCGGCGCGCCAGCCGGCGGGGATCGCCTTGTAGTCGGGCCAGATCGAATACTGCTCTTCGTGGTTGACCACTACCTGGAACACGATGTCGTCGCGGTCGAATACGGAAGTCATTGCCTGTCTCCTTGAATGATGAAGGCCGCTGCGCACCCGGCGCAGGGCGGCTCTTCACTAAACGTAGGAAGCTTCAGAAAAATTAGTCAACTCAGGCCTACACTGTGCCTTTGCAAACGCCGCCGATGATGGCATATATCGTTGTCCTACCTTACCCAGCCCACCCTGGAGTCATCAGCATGCTTGGCGTGACCGACTACGGCGCATTCGTGATCGCGTTCCTCATCCTCCTGGCCATCCCTGGGCCGGGTAACTTCGCCTTGATCACCGCCACCGGCAAAGGCGGCATCAAGGGTGGCCTGGCGGCGACTTTCGGGGTGATTCTTGGCGATCAGGTGTTGATGTGGCTGGCGGTGGCCGGCGTCGCGACGCTGCTGGCAACCTACCCGACAGCCTTCCACGTGGTGCAGTGGGCAGGCGCCGCCTACCTGGCCTGGCTGGGCTTGCGCATGGTCTTCAGCAAACCGGGCGGCGCACCACGGGAAAGCCGGATGGACAACGGTCGCTACCTGCGCCAGACCATGCTGATCACCCTGCTCAATCCCAAGGCGATCATGTTCTACATGGCGTTCTTCCCGCTGTTCATCGACCCGGTGCGCCACCAGGGCGTAGTGACCTTCGCCTTCATGGCGGTGACGGTAGCGGCGCTGACCTTGCTCTATGGCCTGGTCGCCGTGCTGTTGACCCATCACCTGGCCGAGCGCATGCGCGCCAGCCCCAAGGTGTCGAACCTGCTTGAGCGCTTGGCCGGGGCATGCCTGGTCGGGTTTGGCATCAAATTAGCGGCGATGCGCTAGGCATCACGCAACAGGTCGTGAACGTCGAGCAGCCGGTAAGCGACTTCAGGATTACGCTCAAGGCCCCGCCGTATCGCTGCGGGGATGGCCTGGCGGGTCTTGCGGCACAGGCCAGGTTGCTCGGCCAGTTCGATGACGATACCGCGCATGGTGCGCACTTCGTTATGGCCAGGGGCAATGCTCAGGCGAATGCCCAACTGATCGTACAAGCGCAGTTGCAGGCGATGCAGGTCGTCCAAGTCCTTGAGGTTCTCCAAGCGTTCGAGCAGGCGTTTTTCTTCCTGGCGGGTGAGCAGCAGAATACGCTGCGCGTTGGCAGGGCATTGCTCCAGGCGTTCGCGACCACAGATGCAGGCGCCTGGCGGGCAGGGTTGGCGTAGGGAGGGGCTGGTCATGGGAAAAGCATAGCCGTCCTGCACGAGTTATCAGCGCAGGCTAGCCCAGTCACTGCTCAGCGCACAATTGGAAGAAGCGTGCTGCCACCCGCGACGGCGTTGCGGCGTGCGGCATCAATATCGAGAACCGTCGCGTCAGGGGCTCAGGAGCAATGCGCAACTGACGCAGCGCGCCATCTTCATGACGGATCGACATCGCCGAGACAAAGCCTACCCCCATCCCCGCGCGCACCGCCTCCTTGACCCCTTCCACCCCAGCAATCTCCAGCCCCACGCGCATCGCCACACCGCAGCGAGCAAAAGCCCGCTCGACCAGTTGGCGTACGCCGGAGCCGCTTTCGCGCAGCACCAGCGGGTAGTCACCGAGCGCCTGCAAGGTCTGCGCTTGGCCCGCTGCGGCGAGCGGATGATCACTGGGCACGATGGCGACGATCTCGTCCTCGCGCCAGGCAGTGACACGCGTGCCCAATGGCAGCTCCTGCCCCGGTGGCCCCTCGATCAAGGCGATGTCCAGTGAGCCCAGCGCTGCGACGATCTCAGCGGTGTTGCCGTTTTCAGTGGTGACCACGATGTCTGGATAGCGCTGGCGGAAATCGGCGATCAGATAAGGCAACAGGTAGCTGGCCGGGGTGGTGCTGGCGCCAATGCGCAGGGTACCGCGCTCCAGGCCGCGCAGTGCATCTCGCAGCGCCTGGGCCTGGCGGAAGGTTTCGCGCAGCCGCTGGGCGTGGCCGAGCAGTTGCTCGCCCGCAGCGGTCAGGCGTACACCACGCCCGGCGCGTTGGTACAGCGGCTCGCCAAACTCCTCCTGTAACAGCTTGAGCTGCCCGGACACGGCAGGCTGCGACAAATGCAGGGCGAGTGCTGCATGACTGATATTGCCGTGCTCGGCAACGGTGGCGAAGGTTATCAGCTGTTCTGGGGTCATCCATTAAAAATATCAGCTTAGCGGATACTTGCCATCCCAAATGACGATTTTTTATAAGCTTATAACCGAATTAACCTAAGGCCATCTCAGCAACACCTCGATCGGAGGACACACCATGGCCACGGTCCCAGCCACCCCCAGCCTTGCGCCTACCCACGATACCCGTGGGCGGCTCAATGGCATTTTGTTTGTCGCCTTGTTCGCTCTGGCAGTTACCCAACTGGCCGCCCTGCCCTTTTTTGCCAACCTGGGCATCAGCCCGCTGATTGTCGGCATCATCGCTGGCGCCCTGTACGGCAACGCGCTGCGCCAGGGAGTGCCGCCCAGTTGGGCGGCCGGCATCAATTTTTCCGCACGCGGCCTGCTGCGCATCGCGGTGGCGTGGTTCGGTCTGCGCGTGAGTTTGCAGGAGATTGCCCAGGTCGGCTGGTCGGGGCTGACGGTGTCGCTGTTGGTCGTCTCCAGCACCCTACTGATTGGCCTGGGGGTGGGGATGAAACTGTTCAAACTTGATCGCGATACTGCCTTGCTCACCGCCGCCGGCAGTGCCATCTGTGGCGCTGCGGCCGTGCTCGCGTTCGAATCGGCGCTGCGTTCCAAGCCGCACAAGAGCGCCATGGCGGTCGGCAGCGTGGTGCTGTTCGGCACCCTGTCGATGCTGCTTTACCCGCTGCTGATCAATAGCGGCTGGGTGCAACTCGATACGCTCGGCGCGGGGCTGTTTTTCGGTGGCACCCTGCATGAGGTGGCACAGGTGGTGGGCGCTGCCAGCAATGTCAGCCCTGAAGTGACCCACGTCGCGACCATCGTCAAGATGACTCGGGTAATGCTGCTGGTACCGGTGTTGCTGGTGGTGGGCATATGGATCAGCCGCGCGAAACGCCAAGGCCAGGCCGAAGGCAATGGCAAGATCCCTGTCCCATGGTTTGCCTTCGGCTTCCTCGCCCTGGTGCTGGTCAACTCGCTGCAGATCTTGCCAAGCGGCGCGGTCAGCGCGATCAACCAGCTCGACACCTTCGCCCTGACCATGGCCATGACCGCCCTGGGGATGGAGACGCGCATGAGCCAGATCCGCCAGGCCGGCCCGCGCGCGCTGGCAACGGGGGCGATCCTCAATCTGTGGTTGGTGTTCGGCGGCCTGGCGATCACCCTCGGTGTCCAACGGCTGTTCGGATGATCAACGGGGGCAGGTTTTTCCCTGCCCCTCTCGTTGCGGCGCAAAATTGTCGGTATGGTGTTGGCTAAGTAGGAGTTTTACATGCACAGGAAAGACTTAGATGCCCCAACGCAATGTAATCAATGCATCCGTCAGCCCCAAAGGCAGCCTCGAAACGCTGTCGCAACGTGAAGTCCAGCAACTGAGTGAAGTCGGTACCGGCAGTCTCTACACCCTGTTCCGTCAATGCGCCCTGGCAATCCTCAACACCGGCGCGCATGTCGACAACGCCAAGACCATCCTTGAAGCCTACAAAGACTTCGAAGTACGCATCCATCAGCAAGATCGCGGAGTACGCCTGGAGCTGCTCAACGCTCCAGCCGATGCCTTCGTCGATGGCGAGATGATCGCCAGCACCCGCGAAATGCTGTTCAGCGCCTTGCGCGATATCGTCTACACCGAAAGCGAGCTGGCCAGCCAGCGCATCGACCTGGAAAGCTCCCAGGGCATCACCGACTACGTCTTCCACCTGCTGCGCAACGCCCGCACCCTGCGCCCGGGCGTGGAGCCGAAGATGGTCGTGTGCTGGGGCGGTCACTCGATCAGCACCGAGGAATACCAGTACACCAAGAAGGTCGGCCACGAGCTGGGCCTGCGCAAGCTGGACGTCTGCACCGGCTGCGGTCCAGGCGTGATGAAGGGGCCGATGAAGGGCGCCACCATTGCCCACGCCAAGCAGCGCATGCATGGCAGCCGCTACCTGGGCCTGACCGAGCCAGGCATCATTGCCGCCGAAGCGCCCAACCCGATCGTCAACGAACTGGTGATCCTGCCCGATATCGAGAAGCGCCTGGAAGCCTTCGTGCGGGTCGGCCACGGCATCATCATCTTCCCCGGCGGCGCCGGTACGGCAGAAGAGTTCCTCTACCTGCTGGGCATTCTCATGCACCCGGACAACCACGACTTGCCATTCCCGGTCGTGCTGACCGGCCCACGCAGTGCCGAGGCCTATCTGCAGCAGTTGCACGCCTTCGTCGGCGCGACCCTGGGCGAAGCGGCCCAGCAGCACTACCAGATCATCATCGATGACCCGGCCGAAGTCGCCCGGCAGATGGTCGAGGGGCTCAAGGCGGTCAAGCAGTTCCGCCGTGAGCGTAACGATGCATTCCACTTCAACTGGCTGTTGAAGATCGAAGAAGGCTTCCAGCGTCCGTTCGATCCAACCCACGAGAACATGGCCAACCTGGCCCTGCGCCGTGAGCTACCGGCACATGAGCTGGCGGCCAACTTGCGCCGGGCGTTCTCCGGGATCGTTGCCGGTAACGTCAAGGACAACGGCATCCGCCTGATCGAGGAGCATGGGCCTTATCAGATACGCGGTGACAGTGCGGTGCTCGATCCGCTCGGACGGCTGTTGCAGGCGTTCGTTGATCAGCACCGGATGAAGTTGCCGGGTGGGGCGGCTTATGTGCCTTGCTATCAGGTCGTGACCTGATAGTTGTAGGGCCTTCACTGGCCTCATCGCTGCGACGTGTCCCGCGATGAGGCCAGCCCGCCGTGCTTGTACGATTCCGCAACACTCTGCTGACATTTCCTACGCTGAGCAGTGAACCTGCCTTGAAAAAAACGGTCTTTCGCTGACGGTCAATTCACCGACCGGTTCATGGGTCCATTCACCGGGCCTGCATCTGTCCAGTTTCAGCGAAGACCAACATGCCTGAATCCCGCCCAACCCCGCCTGCCCTCCCTGCCCTGCGTGGCAGCCTGATTGCCGCCCTTATCGCCCTCGCCGCTCCTGTGCATGCCGAACAACCGAGCAGTGATGCGCGCTGGGTCAGCGACAGCCTGAGCACCTACGTGCGCAGTGGCCCGACCAACGGCCATCGCATCGTCGGCACCCTCAAGGCGGGGCAAAAGGTCACCTTGATCGGCAGCCAGGGCGAGTACAGCCAGGTGCGCGGCCAGAGCGGCGATCTGGTGTGGATTCTAAACAGCGACCTGCAAGCCGTTCCTGGCCAAGCTGAGCGCTTGCCGCAGCTCGATAGCGAAGTGGCGCAGCTGTCCGAACAGCTCAAGACCATCGATGACAGCTGGAAAGCCCGCGTGCAAGGCATGCAGGAAACGTTGGATTCGCGCAAGGCGCTGATCGATGAGCTGGAAAAGCGCAACAAAGGCCTCAACGAGCAGCTCGACCAGGCCCAGTCGAGCCTGCGCGACACCCAGGCGCGCCTGGGTGACGAGAACAAGCAAGTGATGATGCGCTACATGGTCTACGGCGGCAGCATTGCCGGCGCCGGCCTGCTACTGGGCCTGATCCTGCCGGCCCTGACCCGCGCCCGCAAGCGCAACGACCGCTGGTTCTGAGGCCGCGAGCGGCTGGTTGGTCACCCCGAACGGCACATGGACCGAAGGCACTACAGTGCGTGTGCCGCTCAGATGACCCGACTGGTCGTCGAAAAAGATATGCGGCTTGAGCACCTGCAACACCCGGCGCTTCTCGATGCCGCCGAGGAAGAATGCATCGTTGGCCATCACGCCCCAGCTCTTGAGGGTATTGAGCGCACGCTCGTGCGACGGCGCGTTGCGCGCGGTGACGATCGACACGCGCAGACGATTGGCGTAACCGGGGTGCTCCAGCTTGTACTGCTCCTCGGCCGCCTGGATCCGCGCAATACGCACGAAAAACTCCTTGAGCGGCCCTGGGTTATGCGGCTGGGTGACGTTGGTCACTTCATGGGCATGAAAGCCCAGCAGGCCATCGCGCTGCATCACCGCTTCTGATTCATCGCCAGCCAGCACGCCATCGAAGTCGAAAGCGATGCGCAGGCCGTCATCGCTTTCATCGTCATCGAACTGCGAATCGAGCACCTGCCCGGCCGGATAGCCGGCCTGGATCGCGGCGTCCACATGCTGTTTGTCGGCGGACAGGAACAAGGCAATGTTCAACGCCGGTATGTACTCGTAAGGCGAACGCCCCTGCATGAAGATGGCGCGGGTCATGTTCAAGCCGTAATGCTCGATGGTCTTCATGACCCGCAGCCCGGTATCGGGGTCGTTCTGCGACAAAAGCACCACCTCTACCAGCGGGTCTTGCGGGTCGGCGCACAGGTCATTGAGCGCCAACAGGCGCTTGATGAACGGATAGGCAATGCCGCGCGCCAGCGGCACGTGCATGTTCTGCTGCTGGTACAGGCGATACTGCGCCTCGCCTTCGTGGCGAAACACCGCATCGCAGGCACTGAGGTCGAACACCGCGCTGGAGGCCACGCCAATCACCAGGCGGTCGTCAATTTCATAAGCCATGGGGCATTCCTTTTGCAATGAGCGTGCACAGCTGTTCAGTCACGCGACTGGCCCTCCAGGCGTGAGCCCCAGTCTTCGACCTGACGCTGTTCCAGGCGCCGCTGCAAGGTCTTGCGCCAGGACGGCACCAGCGGCAATGCCAGGCATTGGCTGAGCAGCTCGGTCTCCAGGCGCTTGTCGAACAACACCGCCGATAGCCGCGCAACCGACCAGTCGGCATAGGGTCGCTCGACCAAGTGCAGTTCATCTCCCGCCTCGACCTCACCCTCCTCCAACACCCGGTAGTACCAGCCGGTCCGCCCACTCTGCTGCACCCGCAAGGCCATCTGCGCGACGTCGAATCGATCATTGAGTTTCCAGCACGGCATGCGCCCTTGGGAGATTTCCAACAAGGCCGTACCTACGCGGATGCGATCCCCCAAGCAGACATCCGCCTCGCGCCAACCGACGCTGCTGAAGTTTTCGCCAAACGCCCCCGGCTGTTTCAACAGTGCATGTTCACCCAGTTCGGCCAGCCAGTCTGGATAGTGATCGCGTGGGTAATGATGAATGGCTTTGTCGACCCCGCCATGCACCCGTAAGTCGCCTTGCTCATCACCATCGATGCCGAGCGAGGTCACTTTCAACCGGCCCTGGCGCGGCTGTTTGTCGATACCGCTGCGTGAGCCGGGGCGGGTAAACGGCACGGCAACGCCGGTGAGCAGGCTGTCGAGGATGGGCTTGGCCGGGTTCATGCGCAGTCTCGTGGAAGTCGGCAAAGGGCGAGCTTACAGGAGACTGCAGCGCCGCCGAAATGCCCAGCGACGCTGCAGCGGCATTAGCGCTACTTGCCGCGCGCGGTGTTGTAGATGGTCTTGGCGCGGTCGGCCGAGGCCTGGCACTTCTGCATGTCGCCAGCCATCTGGGCTTCCTTGGCCTGTTTGAGCAGGGCGCGAAACTCATCGACCTTGCCGCCATGCAGCGCCGCGCCGTCGGCGGAGTGGATGGATTCCAGATCCTTGATCTTGGCGTCGCAGTTTTCCGCCGGGCCATCCTGGGCAACCGCGGCAACACTCAGAACAGATGCAATCACAAACAGTGTCATGGATTTCATGGAGAGGTCTCCTGGGGAAAAACCGGGACTACTGGCGTACTGCTGACTACCTGGGGCGCGCTGCGGCCCCTCAGGCACAGCGAAAAGCATAGTCGTGCAGCGCTTGCCAGCAATGGCCTTCGGCCAGACGGCAGTGCGTAGTTAGTCGCGGCTCTGGGCAAGCAGATAATCGATGAACACGCGCAGCCGCGAAGGCATATGGCGGGCATGCGGGTAGATCAGCATGAACGGTCGCAAGGTGCCGCCGAACTCAGCTAGCACCTCCTGCAACTCGCCGCTGTCGAGCGCCTCCTGCACGGTGAAGCGATACGCCTGCATCAGCCCGGCGCCGTGGCGCACCAGGGTGGTGGTGGCGAGAAAATCCCCCAGGCAGGTGCACTGGCCTGAGGTTTCCAGTTCGAACGCCTGCCCATCGCGGCGAAAGCTCCAGCTCGCCCGGCGACCGGAGCTGGGGATCTCGAACTGAATACAGTCGTGCTCGCGCAGATCTTCCGGCACTTGCGGCACGCCTGCCCTGGCCAGATAGCCTGGCGTGCCGACCACCACCAACTCGGCCTGCTCAAGGCGCCGCGCGACCAGCCTGGAATCGGCAGGCTCGCGCCCGCGTATGGCCAGGTCAAAACCCTCCTCGACCAAGTCGACGTTGCGGTTGCTGACGTGAATGTCCACCTGCACCTGGGGGTAGCGCTGAGCAAACCCCGGCAGCAGCGGCAGCAGGCGGTGATGGGCGTAAGGCGTCGGCGCACTGACGCGCAGGCGGCCACTGGGCTCAAGCTGACCACCCGCCACCTGGCGCTCGGCCTCCAGCAGTTGCCCAAGCGCTTGGCGACACTGCTGGTAATAGGCCTGCCCGGCCTCGGACAAACGCATCTGGCGGGTGGTACGCACGAACAGGCGCACGCCCAGTCGCTCCTCCAAGCGGGCCACACTGCGGCTCACCGCTGCCGGCGTCACCCCCGCTTCAGTGGCGGCGGCCGTGAAGCTGCCGCTGTCGGCGGCTAGACAGAACAACTCCAGGCTACCCAGTTGCAGATCATCGAAATGACGGGTCATGACGGTTCAATTAATTACATGATGTATAGATTGAAATGCCATACGGCTCATTTTTCAAGCCGGCATTGCTGTTTAAAGTCATCTCCACACCGAGCCCCGGCTCATTGACTTGGAGATTGCCCACATGAACACCCCAGCCACCGTCATCATCACCGGCGCATCCAGCGGCCTGGGCTTCGCCCTCGCCCAGGCCTTCCTCGAACGCGGCGATAACGTGGTCGGCAATGCCCGCACCCAAGCGCGACTGGACGAGGCCGCCGCGCGCCTTGGCCATCCAGCGCGCTTTGTCACGGTCGCCGGTGACATCGCCCTGCCAGCCACCGCCCAGCGCCTGTTCGACAGCGCACGGCAAGCCTTCGGCCAGATCGACATCCTGATCAACAACGCCGGGATTTTCATTGCCAAGCCAGTTGCCGAGTACACCGAGAGCGACCTCGACGCGCTGATCGGAACCAACCTCAAGGGCTTCTTCTACCCAGCGCAGGCAGCAGCCCGGATCATGGCCGAGCAAGGCCACGGGCAGATCATCGCCATCACCGCCTCGATTGCCCTACAGCCCGACACCCGGGTTCCGGCCCTGCTGCCGGTGTTGGTCAAGGGCGGCCTGAACCAGGCGGTCAAAGGCCTGGCCCTGGAGTTAGCGGGCAGCGGCGTGCAGGTCAATGCGGTCGCACCGGGGATCATCGCCACGCCGATGCATGGCGACACCATTGAGGAGCTGGGCGGCCTGTCGCCCAGCGGCCGGACCGGTACCGCGCAGGATGTGGTGGATGCAGTGCTGTACCTGAGCGATGCACGCTTTGTCAGCGGCGTCATTCTGCCAGTCGATGGCGGCAGTACTGCCGGCACCTGGCACTGAACACAAGGTTAAGGAGATCACCATGCCTTATGTGCATATCCGCGTCACCGATGAAGGCGTGACCGCCGAACACAAGCGCCAATTGATCGAAGGTACGACCCGGCTGTTGCAACAGGTTTTGAACAAGCCGCCTGCGAGCACTTTTGTGGTTATTGAGGAGGTACCTACCGATAATTGGGGGGTTGCCGGGGAGACGGTCACGGCGCTGTGCCAGCGCGAGCGAGGTTGAGTTTGGCGCCGCGCGGCTGCGCCACAATCTTACTGGCGCAGCCGCTGCAAAGCCTGCAACACATACCCCGTGGCGCGCTCCACCTCACCCTCGCGGCAGGCTATCCCAAGCTGGCGCCACAACCCCGGCCGCACTGGCCTGCGCGTTACCCGCCGATCCAACTCGGCGGCCTCCCCTTCCTGCGGCAACAGGGTCGCGCCATACCCCGCCGCGACCAGGCTCTTGATCGCATCGTTGAAATTCAGCTCGATCCGCGCCTCTGGGTACAAGCCCGCCGCGGCAAACCACTCCGAGGTGACCCGCGACAGCTGGGTACCGCTGTCATTGAGAATCAACGCCCGCTGCGCCAGCCACGCCGGTGTAACCCGTGCAGGCGGGTGCCAGTCGCTGGGTACGTAGGCCATGATCGGGTCGCGTCGCCACGGCGTGATCCGCACGCCACGGCCGGCGAGCTGAGGCAAGGCGACCAGGCCGATATCCAGGCTGCCCTCGCGCAACCGTGCCAAGGACGCCCCAGAGGTCAGCACCTGTACCTGTACATCGATTCCAGGATGCTCGACCCGCAACACCTGCAGTGCCTGCGGCAGCAAATGGGCGATGGCCCCGGTCGAGGCGCCCAGGCGCACCCGCCCGGTCAGGCCCTCCACCTGCCGACGCACCTCATCCAGCGCCAGGTCGGCATAGGCCAGCAGGCGTCGGGCGCGCTCCAGCAAGGTCTCACCGACTGCAGTCGGCCGCACCTGACCACGGGTGCGCGTGAGCAACGGCGCACCGACGCGCGCCTCAAGTTCAGCGACGTGCAGGCTGATGGTCGGTGGCGCCAGGTTGAGCTGGCGGGCAGCTTGGGCGAACGAGCCAAAGTCGGCAATTACCACCAGGGTGCGTAGACGGTCGAGGCTGATTTCACGCATGGCTATCATTCAGGATTAATGAATATCAGCATCATGATATTCAAATTTTCTTTCGTCCAGCCACAAGCGAGGATACGCCCATCGCCCTTTCCCACGGATTCTGAACATGACCCAACCCCTGGTTTTCATCGACGGTGACCAAGGCACCACCGGCCTGCAAATCCATGCCCGCCTGCAAGGGCGCAACGACCTGCGCCTGCTGACCTTGCCCGAGGCCGAGCGCAAAGACCGGCAACGGCGCAGCCAAGCGATCAACAGCGCCGACATCGCCCTGCTGTGCCTGCCCGACGCCGCCGCCATCGAAGCTGTTGGCGCAATCGACAATCCGCAGGTGCGGGTTATCGATGCAAGCTCCGCGCACCGCACCACGCCAGGCTGGGTCTACGGCCTGCCCGAACTGGATGCGCAGCAACCTGAACGCATCGCCCAGGCCAAGCGCGTGAGCAACCCCGGTTGCTACCCAACCGGCGCGATCGCCCTGCTGCGGCCGTTGATCCAGGCCGGGCTGCTGCCTGCCGACTATCCGTTCACGGTCCAGGCCATCTCAGGCTATTCAGGCGGTGGTCGCGCGGCAGTAGAGCGTCACGAGCAGCACCGCGAGGGCAAGCTACCGACCCTGCAGCTGTACGGCCTGGAACTGGCCCACAAGCACGTCCCGGAGATCGAGCAGCACGCAGGGCTCAGCGCGCGCCCGGTGTTCATGCCGGGTTATGGCGACTATCGCCAGGGCATCGTGCTGAGCATTGCCGTGCAGCTGCGCCTGCTTCCCGGCAAGGTCAGCGCCGAGCACCTGCAAGCCTGCCTTGAGCAGCACTACCAGGGCGCCCGTCACGTGCAGGTGATGCCCCTGCACCAGCACGGCCCTGCCGCTGCGCTCGACCCCGAAGCGCTGAACGATACCAACGATCTGCGCCTGGCCTTGTTCGCCAACCCTGAACACGGTCAGGTCGTGCTCACTGCGGTGTTCGACAACCTCGGCAAGGGCGCCTCGGGCGCTGCGGTGCAGAACCTTGACCTGATGCTCGCCGCGCTCGAGGAACGAGGCCGTTTCGGTAAAACCGGGTAGAATGTTCACCCCGTGCCACACCTGGCGCGGGGTGTTTCTGCCAGCCGGAGCCTTACCCGCGATGTTCATCCTCCGCCGCCTCGACAGCGTGCCGCCCGAATCCTTCCAGAACCAGATCCGCCAACTGGTGATCGACCACGTCGGTGAGCTGAGCAGTGTCGCCATCAGCACGGACAATCCGCTGTACCCGCTCTATCAATACGGCGTCGGCCTGGAAGTGCACCAATATCTGCAAGCGATGGACGGCACCCGCGGCCTGGCGGTGCAGCTACTGCTCGCCCTGGATGCCGAGGCGCCAGACCAACTGCTCGGCTTCGCTCTCGCCCTGCCCGCCCAGGACAACCCGCAAGCCTGCGTGCTGGCGTTTCTGGCGGTACTGCCCAGCCATCGCCGCCAGGGCATTGCCCGCGGTTTGCTGGCTGACCTGCAATCACGTTACGCGTGCGTCGAGCTCAATGCGTTCGCAGGCTGTGTGCCGTGGTTCGAGCAAATGGGCATGCAGGTAGTGGCGGCCAGCGGACCGCAGGTATTGATGAGCAGTACCGGCCAGGCCAGTGGAGCGTTGGTCGGCAGGCTGGATATTGCGCCGATCTACCAGACACTGGAGGTGCGCCAGATTCATGCGTACTTGCTCAAGCAGCAAGGCGAAGACGCGATGATCGAGGCCGAGCAGTCGCGCGATGAGCGGCTGGATCAGTTGGCAGAGCAGGCGCAAGCGTGTGTCAGGCAGCGCAAGACCGTGCATTGATGTGCCCTCTTCGCGGGTAAACCCGCTGCCACGCATTTATGGGTAGCGCTGCGTGGGAGCGGGCTTGCCCCGCGAGGAGGCCGGCACTGACAACCTACTCAGACCGGGGTCAGCGGGATATCCGAGGCACTAGCCTTGCCTTCGCGTCGCTCGCCCATCCAGTCATTGACCTTCTGCCCAAACTCCGCCGGAGCCTTACGCCCAAAGCGCCGCGCCAGGTCAAGAATGGTCTGCTGGGCCAGTGCCTCCTCCATGCGCTTTTGCGCACCAAGCATCACCGCATGAATCGCACAGGTGCCCTCGGTCGCCCAGCCTGGCGCCGAACCCTCGAACACCGCGCAGCGCTCGCGAATCTCCCGACAGTCGAAGATCTTCTTAGGCCCGTCGATAGCGTTGACGATATCCAGCACGGTGATCTCATCTGACGGCCGCGCCAGACGAAAGCCGCCGCGCACACCTTCGGTGGCCGCCACCAGGCCGGCGCGTGCCAGCTTGGTAAAGACCTTGGCCAGGTACTCCTGGGGCACACCCTGCAACTCAGCCAGGTCGCGAACGCTGGATTCACGGCTGTCACCGCGCTCGTCCACCAGGAACAGCAGGCAATGGATGCCGTATTCAACGCCGGCACTGTAAAGCGACATAGCAATCTCCGACCAACTTTGTCGCAAATAGTACGCCGATCTTCAGCAGCACGCAAAGCTTGCCTGCGCCACTGGTCGCCTGCCTACACAATTCATATCCACCTGAAACCCAAGATCCATGGACCCTCAGCAGGATTTTCCAGCAGTCCCATCAGGCCTGGGTGTAAAAAAACACTTGTCCAATTTAACTGCGACCAATAGAGTCGCAGTTATTCGGCAAGCGCACAGACGCGGTCGAAGCCCCTTTCCCCTACACCTGAACCTCGCGGAGCATCTGTATGAAATCCAACATCCTGATCATCGGTGCCGGCTTTGCCGGAGTCTGGAGCGCCTTGAGTGCCGCCCGTCTGTTCGACCAGGTCAAGCGTGGCGACTTGAGCATCAGCGTGCTCGCGCCTCAGGCCGAACTGCGCATCCGCCCGCGTTTCTACGAGCCCGACGTGCAGGCGATGAAAGCGCCGCTGGCGGCCCTGTTCGACGTAGTGGGGGTCAACTTCATCCAGGGCAACGCCGAGCGCATCGACGCCAGCGAACGCCTGGTCGGCTATCGTGATGGCCACGGCGAACAGCGCGAAATCCGCTACGACCGCCTGATCCTCGCGGCCGGCAGCCAAGTGGCGCGCCCTGCGGTGGCGGGCCTGGCCGAACACACCTTCGATGTCGACCAGATGGAGTCGGCGGTGCGCCTTGAGCAGCACCTGACCGGCCTGGCTGCCCTGCCCGCCTCGCCAGCGCGCAATACCGTGGTGGTCTGCGGGGGTGGCTTCACCGGCATCGAGACCGCAACTGAAATGCCGGCGCGGCTGCGTGCCATCCTCGGCAGCGATACCAAGCTGCAGGTGATCGTGGTCGATCGTGGTGCCAAGGTCGGTGCGGCGTTGGGCGCAGGTATCACCCCAGCGATCGTCGCCGCATGCGAGCAAGCCGGTGTCCAATGGTTGCCTGGCAGCTCGGTGGTAGCGGTCGACGCCGGTGGCGTGACCCTGGACAACGGCGAGTACATCGCCAGCAAGACGGTGATCTGGACCGTGGGCGTCAAGGCCAGCCCGTTGACTGCCCAAGTGAGCGGCGAGCGCGACAGCTTTGGCCGCCTGCGCGTCGACGACCACCTCAAGGTGATCGGCCAGCAGCACATCTACGCGACCGGTGACGTGGCCTGGGCTGCGGTGGATGAGCTGGGCAACCATGCCCTGATGACCTGCCAGCATGCCATCCCGATGGGCCGCCACTGCGGCAACAACGCCGCGGCCGATCTGTTGGCAGTAGCGCCTGTGATCTACCGCCAGCCCAAGTACGTGACCTGCCTGGACCTGGGCGGCTGGGGCGCGGCCTTCAGCGAAGGCTGGGAACGTGAACTGAAGCTGCAAGGGCAGGAAGGCAAAGACCTCAAGCGCCAGATCAACTCGGTATGGATCTACCCGCCAGCGGCTGATCGCGCTACCGCCCTGGCGGCTGCAGACCCGGCGATCGCCATCGTCTAAGCGTACTCAACACAACAAGCCCGTCAGATCATGACGGGCTTGCTTATACGTGTCGTTACATTGAATGACTGGTCAACAATGATGGCACTATGGCATCATTTAAAGAAAAAACGATTCATGAAAGGTGAGGATCAACCACACATCTCGCAGCGCATCGAGAGCCTGGCACCCTACCGGTGAGCCGGCTCTGCCCCATGCTCTTGACGCCTGCACGCCAACGTCAAGGAGCATTCCATGTTACGGAATATGAAGATCGGCAATCGGGCAGCCAGCGTATTCACGCTGTTGGCGACCCTGGTCCTGATCATGGGCCTTCTCTCGCTGTACGAAACCCGCCAGATGGACAAGGCTACCGACGAGATCCGCGTCACCTGGATGCCTGCCGTCATCGCCTTGAGCGATATCAGCACCAACCTTGGCCGCGCCCGCGCGGTCACCCTGCGCGCCGCACTGGATGATGACGCCAACGAACGCCAGCGCAGCCTGGCCCTGCTCGACGGGATCAACGCGCAACTGCAAGGCAGCCTGAAGGAGTACGAAGACACCATTATCGCTGCCGATGACCGTGCCCTGTTCGACACCTTCAATAGCGCCCACCAGCACTACATCGATCAGCAAATGCAGGTACTGCAAGCGCTGTCTGCCGGTGACCTCAGCCAAGCCAAGGCGCAGATCAGTGGCCCGCTGACGCAACACGCCGATGCGATGATGAAGGCCATGAACGCGCTGATCGCTTACAACGGCAAAGGCGCCGAGATTGCATCGCAGCGCAGCAGTGATGTGGCCGATGAAGCCTTCACGGTCATCATCGTCTCGCTGCTGATCATCGTCATCGCCCTGGCAGCCATTGCCACCCTGCTCACCCGCAGCATCGTCGTGCCGTTGGCCGCGGCCGTGGCAGTCGCCGAACGGGTGGCCACCGGTGACCTGACCCAGGATATTCAACTGCGCGGACGCGATGAGCCGGCGCTGTTGCTCGGCGCCCTGAGCCGGATGCAAGACAGCCTGCGCGACACGCTGCGCAAGATCTCCGCCTCTTCCGACCAACTGGCCTCGGCCTCCGAAGAGCTGCACACCGTCACCGAAGACACCAGCCGCGGCCTGCATCAGCAGAGCGCGGAGATCGACCAGGCGGCCACCGCCGTCAACCAGATGACGGCGGCGGTCGAGGAAGTGGCCAACAACGCGGTGAGCACCGCCGACGCCTCCAAAGGTGCTGACCAGACCACCCGTGACGGTCGCGACCAGGTCAATCAGGCGCTCAGTTCGATTCAGCTACTGGTCGATGATGTCAGCGGCACCTCCGAGGAAATCGAACTGCTGGCCAACAACGCCAACGAGATCAGCCGGGTGCTGGATGTAATCGGCTCGATTGCCGGGCAGACCAATCTGCTGGCGCTCAACGCGGCGATCGAAGCGGCGCGTGCCGGTGAGGCCGGTCGTGGTTTTGCCGTGGTCGCCGACGAGGTGCGCGCGCTGGCCCATCGCACCCAACAGTCTACCGCCGAGATCGAGCAGATGATCGCCGGCATCCAGAACGGCACCGAGCGGGCGGTCAATGCCATGCACAACAGCCGCGGCCGGGCCAACGGCACGCTGGAGGTGGCGCAGTCGGCTGGCCAGGCGTTGGAAGTGATTGCCGAGGCGATCGCCTCGATCAACCAGCGCAATCTGGTGATTGCCAGTGCCTCGGAGGAGCAGGCGCAGGTGGCGCGGGAGGTCGATCGCAATCTGGTGAACATCCGCGACCTGGCCATGCAGACCTCTGCCGGGGCCAATCAGACCAGCGCCGCAGCACAGGATTTGTCGCGCCTGGCAGTGGACTTGAACGGGATGGTGGCACAGTTCAAGGTCTGAAACGGTTGGGGCGAATGATAGTGCGCAGATCTTCGACCCGAACCTGATCAATATCCGGTCATCTCCAGATATCCCTTGCCCTGCACACCCCCACTCACCCGTACTGGCCCTTCCCAGTACGGGAAGCGGGTGGTCATCCAAGCCTTGCTGTGCAACGCCTCCACCTGCACATCCAACCCCTGAGCAGGTAAGCGTATGCGCCAACGGGTCGGCAGGCGCTTGCCATTGTCCTGCAGGGTGAATGCCAACGGTTGGAGCTCGATCTGCTCGCCAAGCAAGGGCTGCGCCTCGCCTTGGGCGCTGATCCAGGTCCCGGCTCGATAGGGTTGACCCTGCGCTTCGCGGACCTGGAACAGCATCAGCTTGGCGCCGCTGGCCAGGTGCAGCGAGAACCAGTCCCAGCCCGACTGCCCGGGCGCCAGCGGCTGGCTGCTCCACTCCCGGTCCAACCACGCCTGGCCGGTGACGACAACCCGTTGTCCCTCACGCTCAACCTCACCACTGACCCGGTAAAAGGGCTGGCTGTAGTAATAGGACGCCTGGCCCTTGCCCGACTTCTCGCTGTAGCCTTTTACCCCATGCAGCACCAACGGCCCGCCACTGACCAGTTTCAGTTGGTAGCGAAAGCCCTTGCCGCTGGCGCGCATATCGAGCTGGCCGATGCCGTCGGTGCCCTGCAACGACCAATCATCGATCCAGGCGCGAAACGGCTGCGCCTGGACGCCGGCCTGCCCCACGCCGCCACGCGCCAAGGTCTCGCTGACCTGATGGCTGCCGGGGCCGGTCAACGCGGCGTGGCCCATCCACAGGTTGGGGCTGTTCCAATTGGCGGTTTCCGGGCCAGGGCGCAGTGCCGAGCGAAACAGCGTCCACTGCGCCCCCCAATCGCGGCCTTGGGCATCTTGCAGGTTAGCCGTGATGTACCACCATTCGATGCGAAAGCCGTCGTGGGCGCCATGGTCGCGCGGGAAGACCAACTCAGGGTTGGGCGTCACTGGCCGATAGGCGCCCGCTTGTTGGCCCAGGCCAGCAAAGCTCTTGGGCTCCGGCGCAGGCGGCTCGCAGCCGCCGAGCAGCAAGCTAGCGAGCAACAACCAGGCGACTGCGCTTGCTCGGCTGTTTTCCCATTGCCTGATCGCCAGTCGGCAATTTCTAGTCCACGCCCTAGCCTTCATTGGCAAACTGCCTCAACAGGTCACTCGGCTGGCGACGGGCGAGCTGCCATAGCGGCCAGGCACTGGCCAGGAAACTGGTCAGCACACCTAGCATGGCCAGTTGCAGCAACTGCCCTGGGAACACATGCAACGGTAGCCGCCAGCCAAATGCCTGCACGTTGACCACCGCCACCAGGCACCAGGCAAGCAGCAGCCCCAGGGGCATTGCCAGCAGCACGGTCACGCTGCTGAGCAGCAAGGTCTGCCCCAGCGATAGCCAGACCAGCCGCCCGCGCGACACGCCCAATGCCCACAGCGGTGCCAACTGGCTCAGGCGGGTCTGACCCAGCGTCAGCAGGCTGATGAACAACGCCACGCCTGCGACACCCAGCGTCAGGCTATTGAGCGCGGCGGTGGCGGCAAAGGTGCGGGTGAAGATCTCAGTCGACCACGCTTTCAAGCTGGCCTGCTCGATCACCCGACTATCGTCCAGGGCGAAACGCTGTTGCAAGGCGTGCTTGAGCGGCGTGAGCTGCTCAGGCGTCACATTCACGCCAAGGCTGCCAAGCGTCGCCTGCGGCCAGTGCTTGCGTAACGCATCGGCGTTGATCAACACATGCCCCTTGGGATTGCCATAGTCAGCGTAGATGCCGACTACCGTCAGTGTCTGCCCGGGCAATGGCAAGCGATCGCCCAGCCCCAGCCCCAGGCGCCGCGCCAGTTGCTCGCTCAGCATCACCGCCGCGCCCTGCGCCAGCTGCTCCCAGGCCTGGGGGCTTTGCGCCAACAACGGCCAGTGCGTGCGGTAGTAGTCATGATCGATGATCCCCTGAACCTGGGCCGGCCACTGCCTCAGCCGCCACTCCAGGCGCCAGCTGGGCAACACCGCGCTGACCGCTGGCTGCTGCGCCAGCCAGGCGCTGATCTGCAGCGCTTGCGCGGTGTCGCGGGGGGTCAGGTAGAGGTCCGCCGACAGCCGCTGATCCAGCCAGCCGGTAAAGGTTCGGCGAAAGCCTTCGGTCATGCTGCCGACACCCACGCTGGCAGCCAGGGCCAGCAACAACGCCATCAGGGCCAAGCTCAATGCCGGCAGTTGCTGGCGGCTGTCAGCGATGAACCACTGCGGCAACGGTCGTCGGCAGACCCGCGCCAAGGCGCCGAGCGCCGCTTCCAGCAGGGCCGGTAACAACAGCGCGGCGGCCAGCAGTAATGCGGCCAGCAGCACAAAGGCGCTGGGCAGGCTGTTGCCCCATTGCCAGCAGCCCAACGCAAGCACACCCAAAACCCCCGCAGCAATAGCCTGTCGCCGCAACCCTGCTCGTTGCGCCAGACGCCAAGCCTGGGGTTGCGCCAAGGCCAACAGCGGCAAGCGAGCGGCGCGCAGCACACTGCCAACCCCCGCCAGTAGCGCCCCCAGCACGCTTACTGCAACACCTGCCAACCACCACTGCGGCGACAGGTTCAGCTGGCCGGCCACTTGCGCGCCATACAAGCCGCGCACGCTGGCAGCAAAGTCGGGCAGCAGCAGCCCGGCCAACAGGTAACCACTGACCACCCCGGCCAGCCCGCCAAGCACTGCGAACCCGCCCAGCTCCAAAGCCAACCCGGTCAGCACGCTGCGCAGGCTGATGCCACACGCCCGCAGGGTGCGGATCAAACTCCGGCGCTGCTCCAGGGCCAAGCCGATAGCGGCATGGGCGATGAACAGTCCGACCACGAAAGCCAGCAGGCCAAGGGCGGTGAGGTTGAGGTGGAAGCTGTCGGTAAGACGCTGCAGGTCGCCATCGTCGCTGGCCGCTTGCAGCGTCACTTGATCAGCGATTGCTGGGGGTAAAGGCGCCGGGGCAGTGCTTAACAGCAAGCGTGAGAGCTGTCCTGGCGCTTGCAGCAGCCTTTGAGCGTGGCCAATGTCAACGATCACCACGCCCGGGGCCAGCTCCGGCTGAAGGACGAATGGCGGTAACTGCCGGCCATCGCGGGTCTGCGCTTGCTGCCCAGCCTGCATACCCAGTTGACGCAGGGTATCGGGGCTCACCCAGGCTTGCCCTGGTTGATCGATGAACGCCGCGAGGTCGAATGCCTCGGCCTGGACGCCGGCAACCACCGTCGCAGCAGGCAAGCTCAACGGTTCGATCCCGATCAGGCGAACGCTCAGGGGCATGTCAGCCGCCAGGCGCAAGCGCCCTTCCAGCACTGGCGTGACCTGCCAACCTAACTGCCTCAGTTGCACGTAGAGCGACTGTTCAAGACGCTCGCCCCTACGCGGCACCAGCTGTGCCTGCGCAGGCCCGGCCAATACGGCGCTGGCACGGGCATAATCGGCGCGTGCCTGGCTATTGAGCGCCTGCACGCCGGTCCACAGCGCCGTGGCCAGCCATAGCCCGGTGAAGATGCTGAAACACTGCAACCAATGCCGTCGCCAGTGGCTGAGCAGTGCCTGCAGGGCAATCGCCAAGCTGCCCATTATCCTTGGCCGACCTGGACCCGGCCGGCGTGAAGCACACAGCGCTGTTGCAGCTGTTCGGCCAGTCGCTGGCTATGGGTCACCATCAGCAAACTGCTGCCCGCCTCGCTGACCAATTGCAGCATCAACCGCAGCACTTGGTCACTGCTGGCCTCATCCAGGCTGCCGGTGGGTTCGTCGGCTAACACCAGCGCCGGGCGTGCCGCCAGTGCCCGGCCGATCGCAACCCGCTGCTGCTGGCCACCCGACAGCTGTTCCGGATAGCGTTGCAACACTTCAAGCAGCCCCAGGCGCTCGGCCAGATACCCCGCCCAAGCGCCATCATGGCGCCCGGCCAGGCGCGCCTGGAAGGCAAGATTGGCGGCCACATCCAGGCTGCTGATCAGGTTGTACTGTTGAAACACCAGCCCGATCCCCTCACGCCGCCAACGGGCCATGGCCGCCTCGGAGCGCCCCGCGAGCGGTTCACCGTCAATCAGGATCTGGCCGCTGTCAGCGCGATCAAGGCCGGCGACCAGATGCAGCAAGGTGCTTTTGCCGCTGCCCGACTCGCCCATCAGGGCCAGACTGCTGCCACGTGCCAGGCGCAAATCGACACCCTGGAGCACCGCCAACTCGCCTTGGGCAGTGCTGAACGACTTGCGGAGCTGCGCGACGACCAGCATCTAAGGCAATTCCTTTGGCAAGGCAGGAGGAGGATCGGCACCGGGCCAGCACCCCATCTGCGGGGTGGCGCAGGCCGCACGTGGATGCCTGCTGCGCACGGGGTTCAGCCCGGCTGAGCACGCTCACCACGAATGCTTCAACCAATAGGCATAGCAGCCCTGCCAACCTTTGCACGCCCAAGGTGGGCCGCAGCCCCGCGCTGCAACAGGGGCCTCGGCAGCTGGCAATATCAAATTGGAATCACTGCGCTCATTTGCCTACACTGCGCGTTCTTCACGCTTTCTAGACCGGCAGGTGCCGGCCCGTGAATAAGGAGATTCTGGTGTCTTCCAACGCCCGCCGCTGCCTCGCACTGAGTGCGATCACCTTGGCCTGCCTCAACCTCGCCGGATGCTTCAGCGAAGAGATCGATGCCCGTCAGACCCATGAAATACAGGGTCTGCTGTACAAGATCCACGCCGAAGATCCGTTTACTGGACGGGTACTCAACTACCCAATCTCGGTACTGGGGTTGTTCAATGTCGGCACCTGTGCAGCCGATTTCAAGAAGGGTTTGCCTGACGGCGAAATGCGCTGCTCGGACAACGCCGGCACCTTGATCGCCAGCGGCGAGTTCAAAGCGGGTAAGCGCGACGGCAAAGAAGAGAAGTTCGATGCCAAGACCGGCAAGAAAACTGCCGTCGGCCACTGGAAAAACGGCCTGCAGGACGGCGTACAAGAGCAGTTCAACCCGCAGAACGGCGAGCGCGTGCTCGAGGTGCACTACAGCGCAGGCAAGAAACAGGGCCGCGAGCGCGCCTGGGACAACCAGGGGGACCAACTGATCGCCGAGCTGGAATGGGACAACGGCCTGCAAAGCGGTTTCGACAACCGTGGCACCCAGCACCGTACCTACCTTGACGGCAAGCAGCACGGGCCGCAGAAGGAATACAGCATCGACGGCAGTCGCTTCTACGTGGCCCGTGAAGAAAACTACGACAATGGTGTAATGCACGGCGTGCAGAAGCGCATCGACGCACGCGGCAACGTCACGGAGTTGAGCGTATTCGAGCATGACAAGCTGCGTACTCGCACCGTCGATGAATACAACTACAGCGGCCAGCATGTCCATCACGTCAGCCGGGTGGCACTCAAGGAAGACGTCAACCGCTTCATCGCCAGCGATCTGAGCAATGATGGCGAGGAGCAATACTGGGATGACCAAGGCAATCTGATTCGCCAACTGCAATGGCGCAATGGCCAGCTGCTAAGCGCAACTGCCACGGTGTGGGTGGCTGGCCGCCAGGAAAGCCAGTTCCAGGGCATTGGCCGCGACAGTTACGAGCCGACGCAACAGGACGTACTCAAACATGGCCAGGAGCGCCTGTTCAGTGATAACGGCGAACTGCAGGCAGTGATCTTCTGGAACGCAGGCTCAGTCAATCAGATCCTGGTGAGCCTGCCGGCCGATCAGCGCAATCAATACCCTGGCAAGATGGGTCTGTTCGACGGCAACGAGTTTTGGGGGAGCCCGGTACAAGCCGACCCTGATTTCAGTAAACCGAGTCGCTACAACGCAGGTTTCGCCACCCGCTACGAGCAGTTGGTGGATATCCCCGCCCCTGGCCAGCCGATGCAGGCCAGCAACGTACCTGCCAGCGCCCAAGCCGCTGCCGCCCCTGTCGCTGCCGCCAGCAATGATCAGGACAGCTGCGTACAACGCAAGGTAGATGCTGTACACGCTGAAGACCCGGATGCCTTGATTCGCGCCGACATGCTTGAGGAGTTCGAGCAGGACTGCCTGTAGGCAATGGGGCTAGACTGAAGAAACCATAACCCGCTGCGCCTCTTGGCGCTCAGACAGGAACCCACCATGACCCGCTCTGCAACATTGCCTCGCTTGTCATGGTGGCTCGCGCCCCTGCTACTGGGCAGCCTGGCGCTCAGTGCTGGCTGCTCGAGCAAGCACACAGCCACCCGGTATGCCACTGCCAACGTCGGCTCTAGTTGCTTCGCCAAGGCAGTGCCCACCAGCGGTGAAGGTGGCCTTGCCTTCGGTGACACCTTGAGCATGGCGCGGAAAAAATCCATGGACAGCTGCATCCGCTATGCCGGTCGCTCAGGCGGCGAGCCACGCACTTGCCAGGTGGTGATGGCCAAGTGCAAATGATGCAGCGCTGAGGATAGGCGGCGGCTACGTACGAGCCTGCTAGACCGGGCTATGAGGTCAGTTACCCGGCTGGCCGGAGGGCCACCCGCACGCAGCTACCATTGAAACAACCAGGTGTTTAGATAACTGTAGAGTGCTGCCTGGGATGCCGCAGGCTTAAAGACTCGCGGTATCGGCTGACAGGCGATGGAGGATGTTGCCTCACCGCGCCAAGGGCAATCAGGAAAGTCCGATTCATCCATTGAGCGGCGGCAGCAACGTGGAAAGCTGAAAGTGAAGGCAGTCCCGCCACGCCAAGAAGACTGCACCGTCACCTCGCCCTGATGAGCCCTGGCTATCTGCCGAACGATGAATAGGCCAGATCATGCGCGACGTTGCCCAACGTCTGTTCGGCCAGCAGGGTGCGCTGCGCAGCATCGGCGTCGTGTCCGGTGCGCTCGCGGGGCCGGAATCCAGCATCGATGACGCAGGGCACTTGGCGTGAAACGACCATGAGCAGCTCCGCGGCCAACAGTGGCCAGTGAGTACAGCTCTAGGTTGAGCGCTATAAGCATGCGGGTATGTTCGCTACCGAACAGACCCCGCTGGGGCTCAGCAGCACAATGGCCACGAGCGATTGAACCTGTGTCAGCAAGGACTCCATGGCTAATCCCTGGCTTCGCGCAACCCGTCTGCTCCAGCGCATGCCGTTCGCCTTGCAGCGTTGGCGCGCGGTGCCTCGCGTGTTCAGCTCTGAAAGTCTGCTGCGCTCGGAGCTGTTTAGCGCCGAGCAGATGGCCGACCACGGCTGCGTCCTGGCCAAGCTGCACCGAGTGAGCCAATTGCCGGCCGATGATGCCTTGCTTGTGCGCCTGAGTGACAACGAGCGAACCCTTTCCAGCAGCTGCGCCGCGCTGGCCAGCACATTGCCGGCGTCACGGCGGGACATGCCGGCCGCGCAGTGGCTGCTGGACAATTTCTACCTGGTCGAAGCGCACATCCGCATAGCCAAAAGCCACCTCCCCCCCGGCTACAGTCGGCAGCTGCCGCGTCTGGATAACGGTGCATCCAGCGGTCTACCGCGGGTCTATGACATTGCCCTGCAAACCATCTCCCACGGTGATGGGCGGTTCGACAGAGAAAGCCTGAGCGGCTTTGTCGAGGCTTATCAGACCGTCACGCCCTTGACCCTGGGTGAGCTGTGGGCGATCCCGATCATGCTGCGCCTGGCACTGATCGAGAATTTGCGCAGGGTCGCAGCCAGGGTCATGGCCAATTGGGCCGACCGTGACCTGGCCAACAGCTGGGCTGATCGCCTCAGCGAGATGGCTGAGCGCGACACCAAGAGTGTGGTGCTGGTGGTAGCCGACATGGTTCGATCCGGGCCGGTGTTGAGCGCAGCGTTTGTCGCCGAGTTAGCCAGGCGTCTGCACGGGCAGAGCGCCACCCTGACCCAGCCGCTGGCCTGGATTGAACAGATGCTCAGCGAGTCGGCATTGAGCATCGAGCGCCAGGTGCAACTCGATGCCCAACAGCAAGCCATGGATCAGGTCTCGATCAGCAACAGTATCGGCAGCCTGCGCTTGCTGTCGACCACTGACTGGCGGGCGTTCGTCGAGCAACTGAGCCTGGTTGAACGCATTCTCAGCCAGGATCGCGCCGCAGTGTACAGCGCCATGGACTTTGCCAGCCGAGACCATTACCGGCATGTCATCGAGCAGCTCGCCCGCCATAGCTCCTCCAGCGAAGCAGTTGTGGCGCAGACGGCCATCGACCTGTCGCATGTGCCAGACGCCAGCGCCGACGATCCAACCGATCATGTCGGTTTCTATCTACTCGGTCCTGGGCGTGCGCTGTTAGAGCAGCGCGTCGCTGCCCGGGTAGCACTTGCCGAGCGCTGGCAACGGCTGCTGCACCGGGCGCCGCTGGCGTTTTACCTGGTGCCCTCGGCGCTGCTCTCAGGGCTGTTGGCCTGGGTATTCCTGCAGGCCATTGATCAGGACGGCTGGCCCACTTGGGTGCTGGCCTTGCTGGCCATGCCCATCCTGCTGATGACCAGTCGCCTGGCCATCGGACTAGTCAACTGGCTGGTCACGCTGACCGTCAAGCCGTCCTTCCTGCCGCGACTGGATTACAAAGACGGGATACCGGCGCAGGCTCGAACGCTAGTGGTGATCCCTAGCCTGCTGGCCAATGAAGACGATGTGCAAGAGTTGCTCGAGGGCCTGGAAGTTCGATTTCTGGCCAATCGCGACGAGCACCTGCACTTTGCGCTGCTGACGGACTTTCTCGATGGCCAGCAGCAGAACTTGCCCGAAGACGCCGGCCTGCTGGCGTCAGCCAGTGCAGCCATCGACGCCTTGAACCGCAAGTATCCCAGTACTGGCAGCGAGCGCTTCCTGCTCCTGCATCGCCCCCGGGTGTGGAACGCCAGCGAGCGACTGTGGATGGGTTACGAGCGCAAGCGTGGCAAGCTGATGGTGCTCAATGCCTTGTTGCGCGGCCAGGGGCGCGAACACTTTGTCCTGATCGTCGGCGATATCGCCAAACTGTGCGACGTGCGCTATGTGATTACCCTGGACACCGACACCCAACTGCCGCGCAATGCCGCCAGGCAGTTCATCGCCACCCTGCAACACCCCCTCAACCATCCCCGTTTCGAGCGCCACAGCCGGCGTATCCGCTCAGGTTACGCCATCTTGCAGCCCCGGGTCGGTATCAGCCTGCCCAGCGCGTCGCGTTCGGCCTATGCCCGATTGTTCGGCAGCGACGCTGGTGTCGATCCGTACACCCAGGCGGTTTCCGATGTCTATCAGGACCTGTTTCTCAGTGGCTCGTTCATCGGCAAAGGAATCTATGCCGTGGACGCGTTCGAGCAAGCATTGGAGGGCTGCTTTGCCGACAACCGGGTGCTTAGCCACGACCTGATCGAAGGCTGCTATGCCCATTCGGGCCTGCTCAGCGATGTGCAACTGTACGAAGAGTATCCGCCGCATTACAGCACTGACGTCAAACGCCGCCATCGCTGGATCCGCGGCGACTGGCAGTTGTTGCCGTGGCTGCTGCCGTGGCCCAGGCGCGCTGCGCTGAGTGCACTGTCGCGCTGGAAAATTGCCGACAACCTGCGCCGCAGCTTGGAGCCTGCGGCCTTTGTCAGTGTGTTGCTGTGGGGTTGGCTGGCCTCTTCGGCGCCAGCCCTGTGGACCCTGGCGGTGCTGGCGTTGCTGCTGACCCGGCCGCTGCTCGACACCCTGCTGGAAGTGCTGGGCAAAACTACCGATGTGCCGCTAGGGCAGCACCTGCAAGCCGCATTGCGTGCCTCGCGAGCGCATTTCATACGTTGCGCGCTGGGCCTGGCATGGCTGCCCTTCGAAGCCTATTACAGCCTGGATGCGATCGTGCGCACCCTGTGGCGCCTGCTGGTCAGCAAGCGCCGCCTGCTGCAATGGAACCCCTCCCGGGAGGATGCACGGGGCAGCGTCAACAGCCTGCGCGCACTCTACCAGGACCAGTGGATCTCTCCGGCCATCGCTGTGCTGCTGGCCGTCGCCCTGCTGGCGAACCTACAGGCGCTGCTGGTCGCCACACCGATCCTCAGCTTGTGGCTGCTTGGCCCGGCGCTGGCCTGGTGGCTCAGCCGCAGCCCTACTCGTAGTGGGTTCAGCCCATCGGCCGATGAGCTACGATTTCTGCATCGCCTGGCCCGCAGCACGTGGGCGTTTTTCGACCAGCATGTCGGCAGCGAAGACAACTGGCTGGTGCCTGACAACATCCAGCAAGCGCCCTACGCCAGCATCGCTCACCGCACTTCACCGACCAATCTGGGCATGGCATTGCTTGCGCACATGGCAGCTCACGATTTTGGCTACCTCAGCGCGGGGCGCCTGCTTGTGCGGCTGTCACTGATGCTTGACAGCATGGAGCGCCTGGAGCGCTACAAGGGTCACTTCTACAACTGGTACGACACCCAGACCCTACGCCCACTGGCGCCGCTGTATATCTCCACGGTGGACAGCGGCAACCTCGCAGGGCTCCTGCTGACCTTGCGTGCAGGACTGTTGGCCTTGGCTGACGCGCCGTTGCTGGAGCGGCGTCTGAGCCAAGGCCTGGTGGATACCCTCGACGTGCTCAGCAGCACCTTGGCCAGCGCTGGCCGCGCGACGGATGAAGTCAACGTGCTGCGCGAGCAAGCCTTGCAGTTGCACCTGCAATCGACGCCGGCGCAACAGGCTCAGCTGCTGCAACGCGTCAGCCAATTCGCCGCCGCCAGGCTTGAAACCGGCGACGCCAGCGACTGCAGCTTCTGGTTGGCGACGCTGCAGGCGCAATGCCTGGATGTGATGAGCGAGCTGCAATGCGTTGCCTTGCCGCAAAGCCATGACCCGCCGTTGTCGCTGCCAGGCAGCTGGCGCCAGCTGGCAGACTTGCCCGTCGCCCATTGGCCAATTGCCGAACAGCCTGGCGTGGCCAGCGTGCAAGCCCTGGCCCGCGCACGCATGACCCAGGCTGGGCAGCTAGCCAGGCGCATCGATGCCTTGGCAAACATGGATTTGCGCTTTCTCTACGACCACCAACGCGACCTGTTCACGATTGGCTACAACGCCACTGAGCACCGCCCGGACGCGGGGTTCTATGACCTGCTGGCCTCAGAAATGCGCCTAACCAATTTCGTCGCCATCGCCCAGGGCCAAGTCCCCCAAGATAGCTGGTTGGCCTTAGGCCGCCTGTTGACCAGCAATGCCGGGGTGCCAGTGCTGCTGTCCTGGTCAGGCTCGATGTTCGAGTACCTGATGCCCATGCTGGTGATGCCCAACTACCCAGGCACCCTGCTCGACCAGAGCTGCCAGGCGGCGGTCACCCGGCAGATCGATCACGGCAAGCAGTTGGGCCTGCCCTGGGGAGTCTCGGAGTCGGCCTACAATGCACTGGATAGCCATCTGAATTATCAATATCGCGCTTTCGGCGTTCCTGGCTTGGGCCTCAAACGTGGGCTGGGCGAAGAGCGGGTAGTCGCCCCATACGCCAGTGCCCTGGCCCTGATGGTGGCGCCGGCGGCCGCTTGCCGCAACTTGATGCACCTGTCGCAAACCGGCCTGGCCGGCCGCTTCGGACTGTTCGAGGCGGTCGACTTTACCCCGGCGCGACTGCCACCGGGGCAGGAGGCGGTGGTGATTCGCTCGTTCATGGCCCACCACCAGGGCATGAGTTTGCTTGCTCTGACCTCGCTGCTGTTGGACCAGCCCATGCAGCGGCGCTTTGCCAGCGATCCGCAGTTTTTGGCCAGCATGCTGCTGTTACAGGAGCGCGTGCCGAAAACCGCTGCGCAGTACCTGCACACTTCACAAGCCCCAGCCCTGGATGACACCGGTAGTGCCAGCGAGTCGCGCCTGCGCGTATTCAGCGACCCGAACCGGCGCTACCCCGCCGTGCAACTGCTGTCCAACGGTCGCTACCATGTCATGGTCAACACCGCCGGCGGTGGCTACAGCCGCTGCAACGAGCTGGCCGTCACCCGTTGGCGCGAAGATATCAGCCACGATAGCCTGGGCAGCTTCTGCTACCTGCGTGATGTCGCCACCCAGAGCTTCTGGTCCACGACGTTTCAGCCAACCCTGCACAAGCCACACAGTCAGGAAGCGATCTTCAGCGATGGTCGGGCCGAGTTTCGCCTGCGCGAAATGGATTTCGACTGCCATACCGAAATGGCCGTGTCGCCTGAGGACGACATCGAATTGCGTCGCCTGCACCTGACCAATCATGCGTCAGTACGGCGCACCCTGGAGCTGACCAGCTATGCAGAAGTGGTGCTGGCGCCGGCGATCAGCGATGCACTGCACCCAGCCTTCAGCAAATTGTTCGTCCAGACCGAGCTGATCCGCCCGCTGCAGGCCATCGTCTGTAGCCGTAGACCACGCTCGCAACAGGAGGCCGTCCCCTGGATGTGCCACGTGTTGGCGGTGCACGGCGCTGATATTACAGCGATCTCATATGAAACCGACCGCGCCCGTTTCATTGGCCGTGGCCGCTCGCTGATCGCCCCGGCCGCCTTGCAAGCAGATGTCGAGCAGCTGTCCGGCAGCGCCGGCGCGGTGCTTGACCCGATCGTCGCGATTCGCTGCCGGATTTCCCTGGGGCCCGGCCAAAGCGCCACTCTCGACCTCGCCACAGGGCTCGCCAATAGCCGCGAAGCCTGCCTGCAATTGATCACCAAGTACCGCGACCGGCACTTGGCCGACCGGGTCTTCGACCTGGCCTGGCCGCACAGCCAAGTGCTGCTGCGCCAGCTCAACGGCTCGCTGGCCGATGCCCGCCTGTTCGAACAAATGGCCGCCTCGGTGATCTACGCCCACGCCACGCTGCGCGCCAACAGCGCGTTAGTGGCCAGCAACCGGCGCAATCAGTCTGGGCTGTGGGGCCAGGGCATCTCCGGTGACCTGCCGATCGTGCTGGTACAGATTGCCGATCCTGCCAACATCCAGCTGGTCAAGCAGATGGTCCACGCCCACGCCTATTGGCGGCAGAAGGGCCTGGCGTTGGACTTGGTGATCTGGAATGAAGACCAGGCAGGCTACCGCCAACAACTGCAAGACTTGATCATGGGCGTGGTCGCCTCCGGCAGCGAGGCGGCCCTGCTCGAACGCTCGGGGGGGATCTTCGTGCGCCCGGCGCAGCAGCTCAGCGATGAAGACCGCACCTTGCTGCTGTCGGTGGCGCGACTGGTACTCAGTGACAGTCATGGCAGCTTGGCAGAACAGATGCACCGTCGACGGGCGCCAGCTACCCCCGCAGGCCTGGTGGCCACTTCAGCACCTAGGCAACAGCCCGCTAGCCGCCCAAGCCGCGCAAACCCTGCGCCGCTGCTGCTAGCGAATAGCTATGGTGGTTTCAGCAGCGATGGTCGCGAATACATCATTCCCATATTGCCCGATCGGCCTACCCCGGCGCCGTGGGTCAACATCCTGGCGAACCCACAATTGGGTAGCGTGATCTCGGAATCCGGCAGCGCCTACACCTGGCGCGAGAACGCCCATGAATACCGGCTTACGCCTTGGCACAACGATCCGGTCAGCGACCCAAGCGGCGAGGCTTTGTACGTGCGTGACGAAGACAGCGGCAAAGTCTGGTCAGCCACCCCCCAGCCCAGCCCCGGCCCCGGCAGTTACCGCACCCGCCATGGCTTTGGCTACAGTGTGTTCGAGTACGTCGAGCAAGACCTGCGCAGCGAATTGTGGGTATATGTTGCCCTGGATGCCGCGGTCAAATTCTCCCACCTCAAACTGCATAACGACGCCGACCGGCCGCGGCGGCTTACCGTCACCTGTTTTGTCGAATGGGTGCTGGGCGATCTGCCCAGCAAGTCAGCCATGCACGTGGTCAGCGAAACCGATCCGATCAGTGGCGCGCTGTTTGCCCGCAATGCGTTTTCGATCGAGTTTTGCCGGCATGTGGCGTATCTGGATTGCGACCTGCCCTACCTCAGCATCACCTGTGATCGCAGCGAATTTCTCGGCCGCAACGGCCATCTGCGAGCACCTGCCGGGCTGCGTCAAGCGCGCTTGTCAGGGCGCATCGGCGGCGCGCTGGACCCTTGTGCGGCACTACAGGTCAGCGTGGAACTGCAAGCCGGCGAAAGCCGCGAACTGGTGTTTCGCCTCGGCGCGGAGCCGGACGCAACCGCTGCCACCCAACGGATATTGCAGTACCGCGGCCTGCGCACCGCCATGGCTGAGCTGGACAAGGTGCAAGCCTATTGGCGCCAGACCTTGGGCACGTTACAGGTGAAGACACCAGAGCCTGCGCTCGATGTACTGGTCAACGGCTGGCTGATGTACCAGGTGATCGCCTGCCGCTTCTGGGCGCGCAGCGGCTTTTATCAGTCGGGCGGCGCTATCGGCTTTCGCGACCAATTGCAGGACAGCATGGCCATGCTGCAGGCCGCCCCCGCCGCTGCGCGCCAGCACCTGCTGACCTGCGCGGCCCATCAGTACGTCGAAGGCGATGTCCAACACTGGTGGCACCCACCGCTGCAACGTGGGGTGCGCACACGCTGTTCCGATGACCTGCTGTGGCTGCCCCTGGCCACCAGCCGCTACGTCGAGGTGACGGGCGACCGTAGCGTGCTGGACGAAGCGGTGGGCTACATCGAGGGCCGCCCGCTCAACCCCGGTGAAGAGTCCTATTACGACTTGCCGGCTCGATCCGCCTTGGTCGAAAGCCTCTACCAACACTGCCAACGCGCCCTCGGCCAAGCCCTGCAGTGTGGCGCCCACGGCTTGCCGCTAATGGGCAGCGGCGACTGGAACGACGGCATGAACCGGGTTGGCGAGCAAGGCCTGGGAGAAAGTGTCTGGTTGGGCTTCTTCGGCCATCATGTGCTGCAAGCCTTCGCCCGGATTGCCCAGCGCCAGGGTGACCGGCATTTCGCCGAGCAGTGTGCCAAGCAGGCCGCTGCCCTGACCAGCAACCTTGAAGCACACGCCTGGGATGGCGGTTGGTATCGTCGTGCCTGGTTCGATGATGGCCAACTGTTGGGCTCGGCGACCAATCAGGAGTGCCGCATCGATTCGCTGTCACAAAGCTGGGCCGTACTCAGCGGCGTGGCCTCGGCGGAACGTGCGCGTATTGCCATGGGCGCCGTTGATCGACTGCTGGTGCGCCGCGACCTCGGTTTAGTGCAGTTGCTCGACCCGCCGTTCGACCAAGGCACCCTGGACCCCGGCTATATCAAGGGCTATGTGCCTGGGGTACGCGAGAACGGCGGGCAATATACCCATGCCGCCATCTGGGCCAGCATGGCGTTTGCCCAGTTGGGCGACAGAGCCAAGGCCTGGGAGCTGCTGCGCCTGATCAACCCAGTTGGGCAAGGTAGCACTGCACGGATCGATACCTACAAGGTCGAGCCGTATGTCATGGCGGCCGATGTCTACGCGGTGGCGCCACATGCCGGCCGCGGCGGCTGGAGTTGGTACACCGGCTCTGCCGGCTGGATGTACCGTTTGCTTGTGGAAAGCCTGCTCGGCCTGCAGCGCGCGGGCGATACCTTGCACATCCGTCCCCTGCTGCCTGCCGACTGGCCGGGTTACACGGTGCATTACCGCTTCGGCGCCACCGACTATCGCATCGAGGTGCGCAACAACGTTAGCGGCGCTGAACTGAGCTTGAGCCTTGATGGCCAGCCGCTGGCCGTCAACACGCTGCACTTGGTGGATGATGCAGGGCTGCATCAAGTGATTGTCCAGTGCCAGCCATCGACCCAGCCTCTTGATCTGTAATGCCTGCTGACCTGCGTTGGGTTAATCTTGCTCAGCTCGTGACGTTGCCTTTGGGCAAGTCGCTGTACGAGTCGGGCGATGCCCTGCGCCATGTCTACTTTCCCACAGACTCGATCGTTTCATTGTTGTACGTGATGGAAAATGGCGCCTCAGCGGAAATTTCTGTGGTGGGTAACGAAGGCCTGGTGGGCATCGCGGTGTTCATGGGTGGAGAAAGCACGCCCAGCCGCGCAATCGTTCAAAGCGCCGGCCACGCCTACCGCTTGCCCGGGCAGCGCCTGAAGGACGAATTCAACCGTCACGGCGAACTGCTGCTGTTGATGTTGCGTTATACCCAGGCACTGATTACCCAGATGGCGCAGACCGCGGTGTGCAATCGTCATCACTCCATCGACCAGCAACTGTGCCGCTGGTTGCTGCTGTCGCTGGATCGCCTGCAGAGTGATCAGGTACGCATGACCCAGGAATTGATTGCCAACATGCTGGGGGTGCGCCGTGAAGGGGTAACCGATGCTGCGGGAAAACTGCAGCGTCTGGGCATCATCGAGTACAGCCGCGGCCATATCAAAGTAGTGGACCGTGCCCGGCTCGAAGCGCTGAGCTGCGAGTGCTACGAGGTGGTGAGGAAAGAAACCGAGCGCCTACTGCCCTATCTGCCGCAGCGTGCAATAACCGACCCGCCTTGACGTGAAAGCCCCTTGGCGGGATAGCCCGCACCTGCGTGGCCCTTACCGGATACATGGACTGCATCCGATATTTACCCCGCAGGAACGAGCTAGCCCGGCAAAGGGCCTGCGGCTAACGCGTCACTCTGCGACCGAGACGCAAAACAGCCCCGGTCGCAGAACTGAAGATCAACGTTCCTGATCTTTATCCATGTTGCGGTCAGCATTGCCTTGCTGGCCAGCATCGCGCTCACGGCCAGCATCGCGGTCACGGTGAGTACCTTGGTTCGGGTCATCGGCCATACCGCCACCCGAACCTTGGCCACCTTGACGCCCTGCGTCAGCTGGACGGTCAGCGTCCTTGGACCAGTCGCCACCGCTCTGTTTACCGCCCTGCTTGCCCATGTCCGACTGACGTTGAGGATCGTTACCCGCTCCCCCTTCGGACATCTGGCCACCCTGACGGCCCGCTTGCGAGGCCTTGTCCTGATCCTTGGCCCAGTCACCTTGATTGCCCTGGGCGCCTTTGCCCATGTCGCCACCTTTGTTGCCTTGATTACCAGCCATGATGGTGTACCTCGTTCAGGAACACAGATAAACCTGTGTGTACAGCTGAGACTCGGCGTCGATCCGGGTAATCCTATTTATCTTTGCGTGCGCAGACGAAAGGCCGCAAATGCCGCGGTGCAGGGACTTTTGCGCGCGAGTATCGAGAGCGCAGGTCATCAGGATGTGCCGATGATTCAACCCTTTCGGGGGTTCGATAATCGCCCATTTTAAACAGCAGATGCATTTTCAAGATTGACGAATTAACTAGATAGTACAAATATCGAGACATCCAACAACAACAAAGCGATGCCCGCCATGACGCCCCGAATCCTCGTGCTCAACGGCCCTAACCTCAATCTACTCGGCACCCGAGAACCCGAGCAGTATGGCCGCGAGACCCTTGCCGAGCTTGCCAACGGCTGCGCCGACACCGCTCGCCAGCTGGATATGGAAATCGAATTTCGCCAGACCAATCATGAAGGCGAACTGATCGACTGGATCCATGCCGCCCGCGGTCGCTGCAATGGCATCCTGATCAACCCCGGTGCCTGGACCCATACTTCGGTGGCCATTCGTGATGCCTTGGTGGCCTGTGAACTGCCCGTGATCGAAGTGCATTTGTCCAACGTGCACAAGCGCGAACCGTTCCGCCATATCTCGTTCGTCTCCTCGATTGCGGTCGGGGTGATCTGCGGCCTTGGCAGCCAAGGCTATCGCCTGGCCCTGGCACACTTCGCAGAGCTGCTCGGGGAGCGCGCGGCATGAGCCAGCAGAGTGTTCTTGCCGGTTTGATCGGCCGTGGTATCCAGGCCTCACGCACGCCAGCGCTGCACGAGCGCGAAGGTGACGCGCAGTCATTGCGCTACTTGTACCGGTTGATCGATGCAGACCAGCTTGGCCTGGACGACAGCGCCCTGCCCGGTCTGCTCGATGCCGCGCAGCGTACCGGCTTCACCGGGCTGAACATCACCTACCCATTCAAGCAGGCGATTTTGCCACTGCTCGATGAGCTGTCCGATGAAGCGCGCGGTATCGGCGCGGTCAACACGGTGGTGCTCAAAGATGGCAAGCGAATCGGCCATAACACCGATTGCCTGGGCTTCGCTGAAGGCTTGCGGCGCGGCTTGCCCGACGTGCCACGCGCCCACGTGGTGCAGATGGGTGCTGGCGGCGCTGGGGCTGCTGTGGCGCATGCCTTATTGGGTGAAGGGGTCGAGCATCTGGTGCTGTTCGAGGTCGATGCAGCGCGCGGCCAGGCGCTGGTAGATAACCTCAATCAGCATTTCGGCGCAGGCCGGGCCCGCCTTGGTACAGATCTGCCCACTGCGCTGGCGATGGCCGATGGGCTGGTCAATACCACACCGGTGGGTATGGCCAAACTACCCGGAACGCCGCTGCCGGTGGAACTGCTGCATGCGCGGCTGTGGGTAGCGGAGATCATCTACTTCCCACTGGAAACCGCCCTGCTGCGCCACGCGCGAGCGCTGGGTTGCCGTACCCTGGACGGCGGTAACATGGCGGTCTTCCAGGCAGTGAAAGCCTTTGAGCTGTTCAGCGGCCAAGTGGCCAATGCCGACCGGATGCAGGCGCATTTCGCCAGCTTTGCCTGACGCGCCATGTCGCGGGATAGGTCCACGCCCACGGCTTGCCGAGCGTGCAACCGTCCCGCGAATGGCCGGTAACTGAAGCGTCAGTTTTTCTCATCGAGCAACGCCTGTATCACCTTCTCCTGCCCCGCATAGTCGCCTTCGCCGAAATGCGCATGGCGTACCTGACCTTGCCGGTCGACAAAGTAATGCGCCGGCCAGAACTGGTTGCCCCAGGCATTCCACACCTGATAGCTGTTGTCCACCGCGACCGGGTAGCCGATGCCTAATTTGGCGAGCTTCTCGCGCAACGTGCCGACATCATGCTCGTAGTCGTACTCAGGGGTGTGCACACCGATCACCACCAAGCCCTGGTCGGCGTAGCGCCTGGCCCAGTCGTTGACATAGGGCAGGCTGCGCTGGCAGTTGATACAGTCCCAGGTCCAGAAGTCGACCAGCACCACCTTGCCCTTGAGCGCAGGTGCGTCCAGCGGAGGCGAATTGAGCCATTGGCTGGCGCCACTCAATGATGGCATCGCCCCGTAGCTGTCCTTGGCCAGCAGATGACCCGCCAGCCCCAGGCCGGTCAAGGCCAGCACCACCGCACCGGCTTTGAGCAGCACGCCTGGATTAACTTTCATGGCAGCCGCCGCTGGCATAGGTGCGGTACTGCAGGGTTTGCTGCTGACCGTGAGAGTCGAGGTAGACCATACGTGTGTTGACTACCCCGCAGGCATTGCTCTGGTCATCCATGACCGACAGGACTTTCTTCACATCGAGCCGGTCACCATAGCGATACTGCATCACGCTGCTATCGTCCATCTGCTGGGTGTTTGCTTGAGCGCTGATGGCCGCAAAACCGAGCAGTGCGACCAAGCTGGCATTAATCAGAGTCTTGAAGTTCATGGCATCTCTCCTACACGCGGTTTGCTGATGGGGAGGTGTTTCCCCTTCAGTCGAGAGCCATTTCATGCCTGCGAGGTATCGCGGATGTGTCGGCCAAGCGCGAGACGTGCATGCACCTGTATCAAGCAGCAAGCCAGATACACTGCAATACAATCCTCGGCAGGCAAGCGCGCCGACGGCCAGTACACTTGGCTTACTCAAACTAAGGCAGGGCCCGCACGATGGAACACGTCGATCACATCCTGATCGTCGACGACGACCGCGAGATCCGTGAGTTGGTCGGCAATTACCTGAAGAAAAATGGTCTGCGCACCAGCATCGCCGCCGACGGCCGGCAGATGCGCGCCTTCCTTGAGGCCGATGCAGTGGACCTGATCGTGCTCGACATCATGATGCCCGGCGATGACGGCCTGTTGCTGTGCCGCGAGTTGCGCGCGGGCAAGCATCGCAATGTGCCGGTACTGATGCTCACCGCCCGCGACGACGAGACCGACCGCATCGTCGGCCTGGAAATGGGCGCCGATGACTACCTGACCAAACCCTTCTCCGCCCGAGAGCTACTGGCGCGGATCAATGCCGTGCTACGCCGCACGCGCATGCTGCCGCCGAACCTGACCATCAGCGAAAGCAGCCGCATGTTGCGTTTCGGCCCGTGGCGCCTGGACACCACGGCGCGTCACCTGCTTGATGACCAAGGCACCCTGGTGGCCCTCAGTGGCGCCGAATACCGCCTGTTGCGGGTGTTTCTCGACCATCCGCAGCGAGTGCTCAGCCGCGAACAGTTACTCAACCTGACCCAAGGCCGCGAGGCGGACATCTTCGACCGCTCCATCGACCTGTTGGTCAGCCGCCTGCGCCAGCGGCTGGGTGACGATGCGCGAGAGCCGACCTGCATCAAGACCGTGCGCAGCGAAGGCTACGTGTTCTCGCTAGCGGTGCAATTGCTTGAGTCGCCCTCATGAAGTGGCCGCGCACCCTCGCCTCGCGCCTTGCACTGATATTTTTCACCGGGCTGGTATTGGCCTACGGACTGTCATTCGGTTTGCAGGCGTACGAGCGCTACATCAGCAGCCGTTCGATGATGCTCAGCAACCTTGAGCTGGACGTCGCCACCTCAGTCGCCATCCTCAATCGCCTCCCGGCTGCCGAGCGCCCGGCCTGGCTACCGCGACTGGAGCGGCGCACCTACCGCTATAGGCTCGACTCTGGCCAAACCGGATCGGCCATGCCCAGCGAAGACCCGCCGATGGCGGCCGAGTCGATCGTCAAGGCCATCGGCAAGGACTACCGCCTGACGTTTCTGGAAATCCCCGGCCCGCTCACGCACTTCCAGGCACATCTGCGCCTGGCTGACGGCGCGCCGCTGACCATCGACGTCACCCCTGCCACCGTTCCGGTGGCCAGCTGGTTGCCAGTAGTGTTGCTGATCCAGCTGGCAGTGTTGCTGCTGTGCACCTGGCTGGCGGTGCGTCTGGCGATTGGCCCGCTGACCCGGCTGTCCCAGGCCGTGGACAATCTCGATCCGAACACGCCCGGGCCGCAGTTGGATGAAAGCGGGCCGCGCGAAGTCAGGTACGCCGCCGCAGCCTTCAATGCCCTGCAAGCGCGCATCGCTGCCTACCTCAAGGAGCGCATGCAGCTGCTGGCGGCAATCTCCCATGATTTGCAGACGCCCATCACGCGGATGAAGCTGCGGGTTGAAGTGATGGACGACGGGGTCGAGAAGGACAAGCTGTGGAGCGACCTGAGCGCCATGGAGCACCTGGTACGCGAAGGCGTCGCCTACGCCCGCAGCATGGACGTGGGCACCGAAGCGCCGTGCCGGATCGACCTGGATGCCTTTCTCGACAGCGTGGTGTTCGACTATCAGGACAGCGGGGCCAAGGTTGAGCGCCTGGGCAGCACCGAGACGACCTTGCAAACCCGCCCGCACGCCCTGCGCCGAGTCCTGGTCAATCTGCTGGACAACGCCCTGAAATTTGCCGGTGCCGCTCAGCTGGAGGTCACTCAACACGCCAATGCCACGGTGATTCGGATACTCGATGAGGGCCCCGGAATTCCTGCCGAGGAGCTCAATGACGTACTCAAACCGTTCTACCGGGTAGAGGGCTCGCGCAATCGTGGCACCGGTGGCACTGGGTTGGGCTTGGCCATCGCCCAGCAACTGGTGCAGGCCATGGGCGGTACATTGACGTTGAGTAACCGCGAAAATGGCGGGCTCTGCGCCCAGATCGAATTGCGTTGACCGCTGGGTTACAAGCGCATACCTACACTGCGATACATAACTGCAGCGCCTCGACACACTGCAGATACCCCGCCCGCGCAAACTCCGAGTCAGTCTTTTCGCTGACCGGAGCCACCCCCAATGACCAGCCTGACCCGTGCCCTGCCCGCGCTCAACCGCTTCGGCGACTGGAGCGCAGATCTGCCTCTGCGACTTTTCCTGGCCTGGGAGTTTTTTGAATCAGGCCTGGAAAAATTCAATGGCAGCAATTGGTTTGCCGACATCCAATCCAACTTTCCCCTGCCTTTCAACCTGCTACCCGCCAGTCTGAACTGGCAGTTGTCGATGTGGGCGGAGCTGATCTGCCCACTGTTGCTGCTGCTCGGGCTAGGCACCCGTTTCGCTTCGCTGGTATTGATCGGCGTGACAGTGGTGGCCACGGCGGCAGTGCATTGGCCGGCAGAATGGTCGGGGCTGGCGGAACTGGCCCGGGGCTATGCGATCACTGACCAGGGCTATGGCAACTTCAAGCTTCCGCTTATCTATCTGGTCGCCTTGCTGCCGCTGGCGCTCAAGGGCGCGGGCTGGCTGAGCCTGGACCATTGGCTGTGGCATAAGCTCGGTTACTGCCCGCTCAACGCTCGGTAAACATCGCGGCCCCTGCTAAAGGGGCCGTCGACGTGTCTACAGGACGCGTTTGATCAACGGCTCCAGACGGCTCAAGCGCAGCCTCTTGAGGAACTTGCGCACCTGTTGCGGATGCTCGCCGGGCTCGCCCAACTCGCTGGCCGAACGCAGTACAGGCGCATGCTGCCTGATCCCCTGCAGTTCAGCCTCGCGAGGTATCAGCCACTGCCCGTGTGGGTCGTCGATCAACAAACCATTTTCAAGGTCCAGGTTAAATCCGCGTGGGTTGAGGTTGTTACCCGTGAGCAGGCTATAACGCTGGTCGATCCACAAGCCTTTGGCGTGAAAGGTATGCCCCGGATCATTCCAGATGCGCAACACCAACTGGCCGCTGTCGATGGCCGCCTGACGACGTCGGGCGAAGGCCCGCAGGTTGTCTTCGTACAAATAGGGCAACACCCCGCTAGCACTGAAAGGCTTTCCTGGCTCGACGTAGAAATCATTGGCGGTACGATGACCGACGATGATCTCGACGCCAATGCCGCGGGCCAAGGCCCGGTCGATTTCGCTCATCACCACGCGGGGTGGATTGAAGTACGGGGTACTGATGATGATCTGCGCGCGCGCCGCCGCCAGCAGCGAGCAGATGGCGTGGTTGAGCGGGTTGCCGCGGCCGATGCCCAACAGCGGAATGACCCGCAGGCCATCGATCGCAGGGCTGTCTGGCAATGGGTAGGCCATGCGTCGCAAGCGTGTGCGCAATCGGCGGATGTCCCCGCGCAGACTACGGGTCGATGGCGCCGCTGGCAGGTCCAGGCGGGGTGTGGCGGTACTGGCCAGCACATCGCGCACCAGTTCTTCCATGGCATCGGCCAGCGCCGGAGAGTCGAACAGGTGATAGCGGTCGAGGCGATAACGCTCGAAACGGTGCAGGTAGACGTTATTAAGGCTGGCGCCGGTGTAGATCACGCAATCATCGATGATGCTGCCCTTGAGGTGCAGCACGCCGAACAGCTCGCGGGTTTGCACTGGCACGCCATGAATGATCACATCCAAGCCATGGTGCTCACGCTGCGCTTGATACCAGGCAGCATTACCCGGCTGACGGCCCGCCCCTAGCAGGCCGCGACGGGCCCGGAACCAGTCGACGACGATGACGATGTGCAGCGACGGCCGCGCCGCCTTGGCCTGGTACAGCGCATCCAGAATCTCCTGGCCGGCCTCATCTTCCTGCAAGTACAGGGCGACGATCACGATACGCCGGGTCGCGTTGGCAATACGTTCGAGCAAGCAGGAGCGGTAGGTGGCGGCATCAGGCACCACCTCGATGGCTTGCGGTGCCAGGGCAAAGCCTTTGTGCGGTACTGCCACGGATCTGCGGATCAAGCGGTTCACCTCAAGTCGGGAGTGATGGGCACGGCTCACCCGTGCACGGGTGCAGGGTGTACTAACAGGCCCGGCCACGCCCCATCATAGCAACAATGCCAGCAGGCTCGAGTTTCTCCCTGCCCTGCGAACCGACAATGCCTTGGCTTTTTTCAGGAAGATCGTACAGCTATTGAACGGCGGCAAGCGTCTCTTGAAGCGTGTGGTGCCTGAGCCGGCCTCTTCGCGGGCAAGCCCGCTCCTACAGGTGCCGTGCCGCGCATACATTTTGTGACGACTCAAACACTGTGGGAACGGGCTTGCCCGGAGAGGCCGGTTCAGGCACCACACCTTGGCAGCGGATTGGCCCTGGACCAGGTTATGGTCTGGGAGGCAAGTCAAAGCGGTCCAACTCCATGACCTTGACCCAGGCTGCGACGAAGTCACGGACGAACTTCTCCTGCCCATCATTGCTGGCATACACCTCGCTGACCGCACGCAGCTCTGGATGGGAGCCAAACACCAGGTCGACACGGGTAGCGGTCCAGCGCACTAGCGCATTCGGTTGGCCACGTGGCCGGCCTTCGAACAGAACACTGGCGTCGGTGGTCGGCCGCCACTCTGTCCCCATGTCCAGCAGGTTGGTGAAGAAGTCGTTGGTGAGTAGGCCAACCCGGTTAGTGAACACGCCGTGCTGGCTGCGGTTGGTGTTGATGCCAAGAACGCGCAAGCCACCAATAAGCACAGTCATCTCAGGAGCGGTGAGAGTGAGCAATTGCGCCTTGTCGAGCAACAGCCGCTCGGCTTGGGCGCTACACGCCTCACTTTTGGAGTAGTTGCGAAAGCCGTCGGCTACAGGCTCCAGGACAGCGAATGACTCAGGGTCGGTCTGCTGCTCAAGAGCATCGACGCGACCAGCGCGGAACGGCACGGTTATCGTTTGCCCGGTACGACGGGCAGCTCTTTCGACTCCCTCACAGCCAGCGAGCACAATCAAATCGGCAAGGCTGATAGTCCTATTTAGGGTATCGCTGAATTCTTGCCGCAAATTCTGCAAGGTCTCTAGGGTGTTTTTTAGCTGAGCAGGCTCATTGACCTTCCAGTTCCTCTGCGGTAGCAAACTCAGGCGAGCGCCATTCGCCCCACCTCGATTGTCCGAACCGCGAAATGTTGACGCGCTAGCCCAAGCTAGTGAGACATTCGTGCGAATGGGCAGGATGCTCAATCTTACTTTGAGCCAGGTAATGTCGGCTTCCGTCAACTGAGGTTGGACTGCGGCTGGCAGCGGGTCTTGCCAGATGACCGCAGCAGGATGCCGTAGCTCTGTTGCAGGGATGATGTACCGGCTGCGTGGCCCCAGATCGCGGTGTATCAGCTTGTACCAGGCGTTTTCAAACGCGATGAGCAGCTGGTCATCACCTTGCGCGGCAGCAGCATTCCAACGTCTGGCAATCGCCCCGTAGATGGGGTCGTCACGCAGGGCGAGGTCGGTGGTCAGCATGGCGGGTGCAGGCGTATTGCCTCCGGGCTGCGCAGGGGGAACCCGATCGGCATCCGTAAACGCGGTTGGCCGCCATTGGTGGGCACCCGCTGGGCTACGAAACAGCTCCCAGTTGAATCGGAACAGATTGGCTAAGAAACCGCCGCTCCAGCGTGTTGGCGTTCTGGTCCAGGTCACCTCCAAGCCGCTGGTGATCGTATCGTTGCCATTGCCTTGCCCAAAACTGTTGCGCCAGCCCAAGCCTTGCTGCTCGAGCCCTGCCGCGTTTGGTTCCGGCCCTACATATGGACCCGGTGCGGCAGCCCCGTGAGTTTTGCCGAAGGTATGCCCGCCAGCGATGAGAGCCAAGGTTTCCTCATCGTTCATGCCCATACGACGGAACGTTTCACGGATGTCCAACGCCGCCTGGTGGGTACTGGGAACGCCTCTTGGGCCTTGCGGGTTCACATAGATCAGCCCACTCATCAAGGCGCCCAGTGGATTGGATAACTGGGTGACGTCGTAGCTATCAGGGACTCGATCGCGATCCCTTAACTGCTCATTCTCCGTACCCCAGTTGGTCACCTCGTCCGCTTCCCACACATCAGCCCGTCCGCCGGCAAAACCTAAGGTTGGAACGCCCATGGACTCAAGTGCGACGTTACCCGCGAGGATGATCAAATCGGCCCAGGAGATGCCTCTGCCATACTTTTGCTTGATGGGCCACAACAACCGCCGCGCCTTATCCAGGTTGCCGTTGTCAGGCCAGCTGTTGATCGGCGCGAAACGTTGCTGACCGGCGTTTGCCCCCCCACGCCCATCACCGATGCGATAGGTACCGGCGCTGTGCCAGGCCATACGAATGAAAAACGGCCCGTAATGACCAAAATCTGCCGGCCACCATGGCTGGGAAGTGGTCATCAGGTTGGTCAGATCTGCTTTCAATGCGACAAAATCGAGCGCCCTGAATGCGGCGGCATAGTCGAAATCGGCGTCCATTGGGTCGGACAAGCATGAGTTCTTATGAAGAATGCTCACGTCAAGTTGGTTGGGCCACCAGTCACGGTTCGATCGTCCAAACCCTGCAACGTTCTGGTATGGACACTGTGATTGATCCGATCCTGCTGCGCGATCCTGCTGTGCGCTTTGCGCAGTAGCGGAATCACTTGCGGCGTTGTGGAATGGGCATTGCGAGTCATTCGCCATCTGCGGTTACCTTCACATTGATGTTATCCAGGTTCCGATCTACGTCAGATTGTTTGCGTCGATCAGCAAACGGCTACCCTTCGAACGCTGATCGAATGGGTGTGCACCGGAGTCAAAGGAAGGCCCGCCAAGCGTGGGCGCAGACTCAACACAAGGTAGCGTGGGGGCTGAACGCGCGGTACGTTCAGCAAAGGGGCAATCCATGCAGACATAGTGAAACTCCGGTAGCAGGCACCTGCACGGTACTGGCCCGTTTTGCATGCCTCAACTAGCAGAATTACCAGGCCCAACGGCCATTGCAGCCGCTCATGACGGATAATTGCGATGCGGTCTGGAGCAAAAAAACGGGGCACACCCCCCTTTCAAAAAGGGAACGGGTGTGCCCCCGCGATCAACCCTAAGGCTTACTTCAGGTCAAACCGATCCAACTCCATCACCTTGATCCACGCCGCCACAAAGTCTTTGACGAACTTAGCCTCGGCGCCGGTGCTGGCATACACCTCACTCAGCGCACGCAGCTGGGCATGCGAGCCAAACACCAGGTCCACCCGGCTGCCGGTCCACTTGCTCTGCCCGGTCTTGCGATCCTTGCCTTCGAAGGTTTGGTTATCGTCCGCAGTCGGTTTCCACTCCACGCTCATGTCCAACAGGTTGCGGAAGAAGTCGTTGGTCAGCTGCCCAGGCTTGTCGGTGAACACGCCGTGCTTGCTGCCAGCGTGGTTGGCGCCCAACACCCGCAGGCCGCCGATCAGCACAGTGAGTTCTGGTGCGGTCAGGGTCAGCAATTGCGCCTTGTCCAGCAGCAGCCGCTCAGCCTTGACGCTATAGGCACCCTTGGAGAAATTGCGGAAGCCATCGGCGAGCGGCTCCAGCACCCCGAACGACTCGACATCGGTCTGCTCCTGCGAAGCATCGACGCGACCAGGATGGAACGGCACGCTGACCGTGTGTCCGGCATCCTTGGCAGCCTTCTCCACCGCCGCAGTACCGGCCAGAACGATAAGGTCGGCCAGCGACACCTGCTTGCCGCCCACACTGAACTCACTGCGAATTTTCTCCAAGGTGGCCAGTACCTTGTCCAGCTGTTCAGGCTGGTTGGCCGCCCAGAATTTCTGCGGTGCCAGACGCAGCCGGGCACCATTGGCACCGCCGCGTTTATCCGAGCCACGGAAGGTCGAAGCCGACGCCCACGCGGTAGCTACCAGCTCGCCGATGCTCAGGCCGCAAGCGAGCACCTTGGCTTTCAAATCAGCGATGTCCTGCTCGCCAATCACAGCTGCCGGCGCTGGCGGCAGTGGATCTTGCCATAGCAGCTCTTCCTGGGGCATTTCCGGCCCCAGGTAGCGCGCCAGTGGGCCCATGTCGCGGTGGATCAGCTTGTACCAGGCGCGGGCAAAGGCGTCTGCCAACTGATCAGGGTTGTCCTTGAACCGCCGAGCGATGGGCTCGTAGATCGGATCGAAGCGCAGCGCCAGGTCCGAGGTGAGCATCGACGGTGCATGGCGCTTGCTGGGGTCATGGGCATCGGGAATCTGCCCTGCCCCATCACCGTTTTTCGGCCGCCACTGGTTGGCACCCGCCGGGCTTTTGGTCAGCTCCCAGTCGAAGCGGAACAAGTTCTCCAGGTATTCGTTGCTCCATTTGGTCGGGGTCGAGGTCCAGGTCACCTCCAGGCCGCTGGTGATGGTGTCGCCACCCTTACCGGTGCCGAACGTGTTATGCCAGCCAAACCCTTGCTGCTCCAGGGGTGCAGCTTCAGGTTCCGGACCGACATTATCGGCAGGGCCGGCGCCGTGAGTCTTGCCAAAGGCGTGGCCGCCTGCGATCAGGGCGACGGTTTCTTCGTCGTTCATCGCCATGCGGCCGAAGGTTTCGCGGATATCCTTGCCCGAGGCGATGGGGTCGGGATTGCCTTCCGGACCTTCCGGGTTCACATAGATCAGGCCCATCTGCACGGCGGCCAGCGGGTTTTCCAGGTTGCGCTCGCCCTGCAAGGTGCGGCTCTGTTCTTCTCCATGCTTGGCAGGCTCGGCCACCAGATCACCCTGGCCGGGCGCCTGGGCCTTGCCGTATCGGGTGTCGCCGCCCAGCCAGACTTTCTCCGAGCCCCAGTAGACATCTTGATCCGGCTCCCACACATCGGCGCGGCCACCCGAAAAGCCAAAGGTCTTGAAGCCCATCGACTCAAGCGCGACGTTGCCGGTAAGCACGATCAGATCTGCCCAGGATATCTTTTCGCCATATTTCTGCTTGATTGGCCACAGTAAACGCCGCGCCTTATCCAGACTGACGTTGTCTGGCCAACTATTGAGTGGCGCATAGCGCTGCTGACCGGAGCCTGCGCCACCGCGGCCATCACCGATGCGGTAGGTGCCGGCACTGTGCCAAGCCATGCGGATGAACAGCGGACCGTAGTGGCCGAAGTCGGCCGGCCACCAGTCCTGGGAATCGGTCATCAAGGCAGTCAGGTCTTGTTTCAGGGCTTGGAAATCCAGGCTCTTGAACGCCTTGGCATAGTCGAAATCCGGGTCCATCGGATCGGACTTGCTTGAATGCTGGTGAAGAATGTTCAAGTTGAGCTGGTCAGGCCACCAGTCACGGTTACTGGTGCCGCCACCTGCGGTTTGATGGAACGGGCATTTCGATTCGTTCGACATCTGCGGTTACCTTTGGGTCGGGTTCTATCCAGATTTCCGGTCTATGCCAGGTTTGATCAGCCGAGCACGAAGGCTCATGCCTACCCCTCATCAGGTGGGTCGGTCTTCGCCGATACGGGCGTGCGAGCGTGTCATCACGTGCAGCGCAGGGTCTTGCACCCAGGTGCTGCCATGCCGCCCGCGCAGGCTTTTCACAAGGCCAGGGACAAGACTAGTCGAGCCTCGCAAGACTTCTAATAGAGTCCGTATTGGCTGCCAATAGCCTGACTCTGTCAGCGCACATCGATACAAGCAGCAAGGCCGCGGACATGCTTGAATATGACGCCACGCCCACAGCCCGAGAGCCCTTGCCTCATGAACCGCAATGACCTGCGTCGCGTCGACATGAACTTGCTGGTCGTGTTCGAAGCCTTGATGCTCGAACGCAATCTGACCCGCGTCGCAGAAAAGCTGTTCATCTCCCAGCCTACCGTGAGCGCCGCTCTGGCCCGCCTGCGCGATCTGTTCGACGACCCATTGCTAATCCGCAATGCTCGTGCAATGGAGCCCACGGCACGGGCGCTGCAGATCTTCGCCGAACTGACGCCGGCAATGGATGTTATTTCAGCTGCCATCAGCCGCGCCAAGGCGTTCGAGCCTGCCACCAGCTGCAATGTGTTTCGCCTCGGTTTGTCGGACGATGCCGAGTTCGGCCTGTTCCCTGATCTGCTACAGGCCCTGCGCGAAGAAGCGCCACAGATTAGCGTGGTGGTGCGCCGGGCCAACTTCCTGTTGATGCCTGGGCTGCTGGCCTCAGGGGAAATCTCGGTTGGCGTCAGCTACACCACCGACCTGCCGGCCAACGCCAAGCGCCGCAAGCTCCGTGACATCGGTGTGCGAGTATTGCGCGCAGATACCCGCCCAGGGGCGTTGAGCCTCGACGAATACTGCGCCAGACCACACGTGATGGTGTCGTTCTCAGGTGACATGAGCGGCAATATCGACATGGACCTGGCACGCATTGGCCGCTGCCGCAAAGTGGTGCTGGCCGTGCCACAGTTCGGGAGCCTGCGCGCCCTGCTGCGCAATACTGAATTAATTGCCACAGTGCCGGACTATGCTGCCCGCGCCCTGGCGGACGACGGTAGCCTACGCGCCGACCCGGCGCCTTTTGCCATCAGCGAAGCCGAGCTGTCGATGGCCTGGAGCAGCGCCCATGACAACGACCCTGCCGAACGCTGGTTGCGCGAGCAGATCCTGCAGTTCATGGCCTCGGGCACCTGAACTGCAAGCCCTTGAGATCAGGCCTTTTTACCGCGCTGCATCCAGGCCGCGCCCAGCCCGCTCAGGCAGATGATGGCGATGCCCACCAGGCTGGTGGTGTCTGGCGCCTGGCCGAAAATCAGCAGGCCCAACAGGCCGGCGAAGACGATCTGGCAGTAACTGAACGGTGCCAGCAACGCCGGCGCGGCAAAGCGAAACGCCTGGGTCAGCAGCAGGTGCGCAGTCATGCCAAAGCCGCCCAGGGCAAGCATCAACAGAGCGTGATGCCATTGCGGCGTCTGCCAGAAAAACGGCACCAGCGCCGTCATCACCAGGGTATTGCACAGGCCTGCGTAGAAGTTGCTGGTGGTCGGGCTGTCGTACACCGCCAGTTTACGCGTCAGCACCTGATAGAAGCAGAAGCCCAACGCCGAACCGAACGGGAACAGGATCGCCGGGGTGAACATCGCCCCGCCCGGATGCACCACCACCAGCACACCCACGAAACCCATCACCACTGCCAACCACTGGCCCAGCGTGACCCGTTCCTTGAGCAGCGGCACCGACAAGGCAGTCACCAGCACCGGAGCGAGGAAGTTGACCGCCGTTGCCTCAGCCAACGGTAGGTATTGCAGGCCGGCAGTGAACAGCAGGCTGGTGCTCAGCAGGCTCAAGGCGCGCAGGGTCTGTAGCACCGGGCGATGGGTACGCAATACCGCCATGCCGGCCCTGGGCAGGAAGATCCCGGCCATCAACAGGGTGTGCACCAGGTAGCGTGCCCAGACCACCATGATGATCGGATAAAGACCGCCGAGGAACTTGGACAGGGCGTCGTGGCTGGCAAATAGAAGCGTGGCGACGACGACCAGCGCGATCCCTCGCAGAGGCTGATTGACTCCAGACAGCGGTGTACTCGAACTCATGGCGTTCTCGAAGGTGGCGTCGGCGGTTGCCGCGCCCGGGGACCTGCGCCGCCTTAGGGCTGCACGGATGTAATGACGGATTCTAGAAGAGATGAGTCAGCTTGCGATAGCCGCGATGCCGTCACAGCACCCTTGCGGACAATTTGCGTTCGCTGATCGACCACTTTTGCTCAACCTTGCATGGTCTGCCCGGTACAGATGCACCACCATGGGCCAGGCCTCTACCACTTGAACAAGGAGTTTTCATGCATAGGCTCACTTCCCAGCATGGCCTGGACATGCCCGCCATTGGCCTGGGCACTTGGCCGATGACTGGCGCCGAGTGCACCCGCGCCGTGCACCAGGCGCTGGAGCTTGGTTATCGGCACATCGATACCGCGACGGCGTACGACAACGAAGCTGCGGTAGGCCAGGCGCTGCGTGATAGCCCTGTCGCGCGTGAGCAGATCCACCTCACCACCAAAGTCTGGTGGGATCGCCTGACACCCACGGCGATGCGCCAATCGCTGGAGGACAGCCTGCGCGCCCTAGGCACGGAGCAGGTGGACTTGTTCCATATCCACTGGCCCAGCAAGGACTGGGACCTGGCGCGCAGCATCGACACCCTGGTGGCGCTACGAGACGAAGGCAAGGCACGTTGCATCGGCGTGGCCAACTTCCCGCTGGGCCTACTGCGCCAAGTGGTCGAAGAGCTGGGCGCACCGCTGTCGGCGATTCAGGTGGAGTACCACGCCCTGCTCGACCAGCAGCCATTGCTCGACTACGCCCGCCAGCACGGCATGGCGCTGACGGCCTATACCCCGCTCGCCCGTGGCCGGGTCGCCGAACAGCAGGTCATCCGCGACATCGCCGCCAAACACGGCGCACTGCCCAGCCAGGTTGCGTTGAAATGGCTGCTTGACCAAGACGGCGTGGCGGTGATTCCCAAGGCCAGCAGTGAGCACAATCAATTGTCCAACCTGGCGGCGTTGCAGGTGCAGTTGGATGATCAGGACCGGGCGCTGATCGCCGGCTTGTCGAAGGATCAACGGGTGGTCAACCCTGAGTTTGCTCCAGACTGGAACAGTTGAGCCCAGGAGCCGCTGCGATGGGTTGCGCAGCGGCCCTAGCGCACTTCAGCGCAGCAACGCCACGCTCTTCAAGCGCTCGCTGGCAGGCGCTGGCCGACCATACAGGTAGCCCTGGAAGTGCGAGCAACCCTCGGCGCGCAAGCGCTCCATCTGTTCAGCTGACTCCACACCTTCAGCCGTGGTCTTGATCATCAGGCTGTTGGAGAGCTCAGTAATGGCGCGGATGATCGACATCGCCTCGCGGCTGTCGCACATGTCATGGACGAACGACTTGTCGATCTTGATCCGATCGAACGGGAACGAGCGCAGATAGCCCAGCGACGAGTAGCCAGTGCCAAAGTCGTCCAGGGAAATCGACACGCCCAACTCCTTCAGCGCCCGCAGGGTGCGCACGTTTTCCTCACTGTTACCCAGCAGCACCGACTCGGTGATCTCCAGCTCCAGGCGCAGCGGCGACAAACCGGAATCGGACAACGCCAGGGCGACGATATGCACCAGGTTGGCATTTTTGAACTGCACCGGTGACAGGTTGACCGAGACCACTTGTTCAGTGCCCCAGGTGGCCGCCTCCTGGCACGCCAGGTTGAGCGCACGGGCGCCGATTTCATGGATCAGCCCAGTCTCTTCGGCAATCGGGATGAAGTCCATCGGCATGATCATGCCCCGGCCCGGGTGCTCCCATCTCAGCAACGCTTCGTAGCCGGTCACCTCGTGGCTTTGTTGATCCACCACGGGCTGGTAATGCAATTGCAACTGGCCCAGGTGCAAGGCCGTGCGCAAGTCGGTTTCGACCAAGCGGCGCTGGCGGGCAGCCACGTCCAGCTCAAGGTGGAAGCACTCGAAGCGATTGCGCCCATTGCGCTTGGCTTCGTACAGGGCCATGTCGGCGTAGCCGAGCAGTTGTTCGGCCTGGTCGTGATCGTCCGGGGCGATGGCGATACCGATGCTGACCCCCACCGAAAACTGATGCCCTTCAATCTGGAACGGCGGGCACATGGCTTCGATCAAGCGCCGGGCGGTGTTGCAGGCAGATTCGGCGGTGTCCAGGCCAGCCAGAATCACGGCAAATTCATCGCCGCCCAGTCGGGCCAAGGTGTCATGTTCGCGCAGCTCCCGGCGCAGGCGTTTGCCCAGGGCGCGCAACAGTTTGTCGCCAAAGGCATGGCCGAGGGAGTCGTTGATGTTCTTGAAGTTGTCCAGGTCAAGGCACAGCGCGGCAGTCAACTTGCCGGTGTCTTCGCCGCGCAGCAGCGCCTGCTTGAGCCGCTCGTTGAACAGGGTGCGGTTGGGCAGGCCGGTCAGAGCGTCATGATGGGCCATGTGGTGGATCTGCGCATGCGCGGCCAACTCTTCGGTGGCGTCTTCAGCGACGAACATGACGTAGTCGGCCTGGCCCTCACGCTTTTGGCTGAGCAAGGCGCGGCTACGCAAGGTGCGCGGACCGCGAGCCGTCTCGACCCGTGTTTCGGCGGCATAGCCCTTGGTGCTGCGGGCACCGTTGGCCAGCTGCAGTTGCAGATACTCGGCAGCGCCGGGCAACAGGCATTCGCCCGGCAGGCGGCCAATCATGCTCGCGCCCTGGCTGCCGAACAGGCGCTCGGCCTGCTGGTTGGCCAGGAGGATGCGTTGGCTGTCGAGGTCCTGGACGATGACGCTGGCAGGGATGTTGGCAATCACCGAATCAAGAAAACGCGACAAGTTGGCCATTTCCTGGCTGTACTGTTCAGCCAAGACTTTGGCCTCAAGCAGCTCAAGCTCGTAGCGGTGGCGCTCGGAGATGTCGCGGGTGACCTTGGCAAAGCCGAGCAGTTGGCCTTGTTCATCACGCACCGCATCGATTACCACATGGGCACGAAACGCACTGCCATCCTTGCACACCCGCCAGCCCTGCTCTTCGAAACGGCCAGTGCGCCGCGCTTGTTCCAGGTTCTGTTCGGGCAGCCCGGCTGCGCGGTCTTCATCTTCATAGAACAGGGAATAGTGCTTGCCCACGACCTCATCGGCGCTGTAGCCCTTGGCCCGCTGCGCCCCCGGATTCCAATTGGCGACCACGCCATCGGGGGTGAGCATGTAGATGGCATAGTCCACCACGCTCTGGATCAACAGCCGGTACATGATGTCGGAACTGGCAACTAGCGACATGGGTTTTCCCTGAACCTGCGACACGCACGAATGAATCCCCGGCCAGAGCGGCAGGGCCTTGAATAAGACGTGCTGGCATTATGCCGTGCAACCCACCATTTTGTGAACTGCGTCACATTTTCGGCGGGTGCTGTGGCAGCTATCAGTGGGTCTGCATGGGTACCCAGTAATTGATCAGGTCGGTATCGTCATCCAAGCTTATGGACTGGACCGGGCGTGGCAGGTCTGCCAGGACCGCGCTGCAAAATGCCATAGCCAGCTGATCTTGGCGATAGCAACGCAGCAACCAGTTGTGGGTGTGATTGCCGAGGATTTGCTGGGCGACTGCGCGGCCTAGTCCTTGGCGACGATACTTTTTCAGGATGAACAGGTCCGCCAGCTCCAAGGCGTCAATATCAGGCAGCTCGCTACGCTCGACCAGCACGAAGCCGGCAATGTAGCCGTCCACCAGCACCAGGCTGGCGCTCCAGCCGGGGGACTGCCAATAGCGGTCCATGTGTTCATGGTGAATGTAGAAGCGGCCGTCGACTTCCACGTCTTCCTGCTCCCAGTCGGAAGACTCGTAGGCGTAGAACTGGTAGAGGTTGCGGATCAGGTCGGCGTGCTCGGGGCCGGTCTGGAGCAGTTCGATGGGAGCTGGCATGGCGGATCTGCGAGGTAAAGAGGCAATTGTATCTGCGCCTGGATCAGGTGTCGCTCAGGCTGACGTCATCGCGGGGCAAGCCCACCACGCAGTATTTCAACGTGGGCTCGCCCGGCGATGACGTCAGTATTGGCACCCTGCGATCAAACCGCAGCCACCGCGTCGATTTCCACCAACATCCCATCCAGCGCCAAGCGCGGCACCGGAATCAACGTGCAGGTGGGTTTCATCTGCGTACCCCAGGCCCGATCAGCCTCGGCCACCCACTGGCGCAGGCGCTGCTGATCATGCTCGACAATCAACAACGTCAGCTTGCACACCTGTGCAAGCCCAGCGCCCTTGGACGCCAACGCCAGGCGCAAATTGGCCAGGGCCTGGCGTGCCTGCTCGGCGAACAGCGGCGAGAGATTGCCCTGGGCATCCTCCCCACCTTGCCCGGCGATGAACAACAAACGGCCACCGGCCTGAACGTCAGCGACATGCGAATAGGCATTGGCGCTGGGGTCGTACAGCCCTTCGGGATTGGACAGTTGCAAAGCGCTGGTCATAAGGTCGCCCCATGGATGAAAAGAGCGACCGAGTATCAGACCTCAAGTAAAGTCGAGGTCAAGCCCATGCTATTTCTCCTCCAGTACCGCCCTGCCCTTGACCGCCCGCGGCCCGCGAAAGGCCCAGAACAGCAACCCGGGAATCGGTGCATAAACCACAAAGACAATCCACAGCATCTTGCGTTCGGCGCGTCGCTCGCTGCCGATGATGTGCCAAATGGCCCAGATCTCCATCAGGATCACAAAGGCGGCGACGATGATCCAGAGCGTTCCGATTTCCATGAGCGTTCTCCTGTGAGCATGTACTGGGTTGGGTAGCAGCCAGCGCCAAGGGTTCATTCGGATGTTGTCCAGCACGCCGCACGCTGGCAGAGTGGACAGCCGCTCTGCCCTGCACCTTGGAGACTTTGCATGCGCTTCAACCCTCGCCTGCTCGCCAGCGCCCGGCATATCGTGGTGTTTACCGGCGCCGGGGTATCTGCCGAAAGCGGCATCGCCACTTTTCGCGACAAGCTCACCGGCCTGTGGGAGCGTTTCGATCCGGCCGAGTTGGCCAGTGCCGAAGGTTTTCGCCGCGATCCAGCGCTGATCTGGGGTTGGTACGAGATGCGCCGGGCCGGCATTGCCCAGGCCCAGCCCAACCCCGCGCACCTGGCGATCGCCGAACTGGCTCAGCGAGTGCCGAAGCTGACCTTGGTCACGCAGAATGTCGATGACTTGCATGAGCGCGCTGGCAGCGCGGATGTCCTGCACCTGCACGGGCGGTTGGATGCAGCGCGTTGCTTTGACTGCGCGCGACCAGCGGGCGCGGTACTGGAGCTGCCCGAGGGCGCTGGCGACGGCAAGCGCATCGAGCCGCCGCTGTGCAGCGCCTGTAATGGCCCGCTGCGACCAGGGGTGGTGTGGTTTGGCGAGAACCTGCCAGAGCAGGCGCTAAGCCAAGCATTTCTGGCGGCAGCCGATTGCGACCTGTTGCTGTCGATCGGCACCTCAGGCGTGGTGCAACCGGCGGCGATGATCCCAGGCGTGGCGCTTGAGGCCGGGGCCAGGGTGGTGCATATCAATCCGCAAGTGACAGGGGCTGGCCATGCCAGGGAGTTTGCCCTCGCTGGCAAGGCGGGTGAGCTGTTGCCGCAGCTGCTTAGAGAAGCGTTCGGCTAAGTGCAAACGACCTCAAGGTAGCTTGACCTGATCCAGGGCGGCCTTCAGTGCGTTGGCGTCTGCGTACTCCTGTTGCGCCACCAGGCTGGCGTTGTCCAGCTGCAACCACAGTACCTGGCCCTCTTTGCCTGGATAGCGGCTGGCCACCTGGCCATCGCGGTCGAGCAGCACGCGGTAGCTGTAGTCGCGCATGGCCGGGATGGCGAACAGCTTGCTGATGATCGCCGGCATACGTTGAATGTCGGCCACCAATACCGCGCCCCGGGCTTCAAGGTAGCCCTGGGGCTGCTCGGCCAGGGCCGCCTTGACCAGCTTGGCACCGTCCATATCGCGCGCTACCAGCACAATGCGCGTGCTGGGGCCGAGGCTATAGGGCTGATCGTGTTGATCGAGCAGCGTCCAGGGGGCGAGCTTGTCGCCGGTCTCCAAGGCCTGGGCCAGGACCGGTAGCAGGGCGAACAGCAGTGCGATGGCGTATTTCATTGCGGGTTCTCGGGTGCTTGGGAGGGGCAGCATAAAGCACAAAATGGATATTGGCAGTTCCGGCCTGTTCGCGGGCAAGCCCGCTCCTACAGGGATCGCGTTGCTGTTGAGATTGCGCGGGCTTACCCGCGAAGGGGCCGGCACTGCCAAGCCCAGGACTTGCCTGAACACGACCTCCAATACCACCCTGCCACCGGCACAGTTGTCTTTCCCCCGCCCCCCAAGCACACTCACCCGAGCCAGCCAGGAAGCGGAGTCCGCAGTGCCCACACCACGCCATTTCAGCAAGAAGACCAGCACCAGCAACATGCTGCGGCTCAAGTCCGCCACAGGCGAGGCGCACAAGCCATATCGGGTCGATTTCGTCTTGCTCGAACACTTCTCCATGGCCAGCTTCACCGTGGCGATGGACGTGCTGGTCACCGCCAACCTGCTACGCGCCGACAGTTTCAGTTTTACCCCGCTGTCGCTGGATGGCGAGCGGGTGCTCAGTGACCTGGGCCTGGAACTGATCGCCAGCGACCTCGATCCTGCCGAGCTCAAAGCGTTGGATCTACTGGTCATCTGTGGTGGCCTGCGCACTCCACTCAAATATCCAGAACTCGACCGTCTGCTCAATGACTGCGCAGCGCACGGTTTGGCCATGGGCGGGCTGTGGAATGGCGCCTGGTTCCTCGGCCGCGCCGGGGTGCTGGCCGACTATGGCTGTAGCATCCACCCCGAACAACGCGCCAGCCTTGCCGAGCGCAGCCCGCAAACACGCATCACCCCGGCAAGCTTCACCTTGGACCGCGACCGCCTCACCGCCGCCAGCCCCAACGGCGCCATGGAGCTGATGCTTGGCCTGGTACGACGCTTGTACGGTGATGCCCTGGCCGAAGGCGTCGAGGAGATCCTGTCGTTCTCCGGCGCTCGTTATCGCCAGGTCGGGCCAGGGGCGAAGAAGTCGATGAGCCTGCACCTGCGGACCATCGTCGAGCTGATGGAAAACAACCTGGAAGAAACCCTGAGCCTGGACCAGCTCGCCGCCTACAGCGGCCGCTCGCGGCGGCAGATCGACCGCCTGTTCCAGGCTCAGCTAGGCACCTCGCCACGGCGCTACTACATGGAGCTGCGCATCACCAAGAGCCGGCGCTTGCTGCAGTACTCCGACCTGTCGGTGATGGAAGTGGCAGTGGCCTGTGGCTTTGTCTCGGTATCGCACTTCAGCAAGTGCTATGCGGCGTACTTCGGCTACCCGCCGTCGCGCGAGCAACGGCTGGGCGAGTGACGGCGATCAGGCGCGGATGTAGTTGATCACCGCTTCGCAGATCATCTGCTTGTGACGCTGCTTGACCTGTTCATCGGACAGGTCGATCTGGAAGATATCGCTGAAGGTATGGCGGTTGGAAACCCGATAGAAGCAGAACGAGCTCATCAGCATGTGCAGGTCGATGACCTCGATGCCCGCACGGAACACCCCTTCCTCGACACCCCGTTGCAAGGTCCTGGCCAGCGCCTGCAAGACCAGGCTGCTCATTTCGCGAATGGCCGGGGTTTGCTTGACGTATTCGCCGTAGTGAATGTTCTCGGTGCAGACGATGCGCACGAAATCGACGTTGCGATCATGGTGATCGAAGGTGAATTCGACCAGTCGGCGGATCGCTTGCTCGGCCGGCAATGCCTCCATGTCGAGGTTCTGCTCGGTTTTGCGAATGTCTCCATAGAGCTTGACCAGGCACTCGACGTACAGCTGCTCCTTGCTGCCGAAGTAGTAGTAGATCATGCGCTTGGAGGTGGCGGTGCGCTCGGCGATGGCGTCGACCCGGGCGCCGGCCAGGCCCTGCTGGACGAACTCGCTGATGGCGGCCTGGAGGATGTCCTCGCGGGTCTTCTCAGGGTTGTTCTTGCGCGCCTTGCGCCCCCCTTCGATGGCAGGCTGGCCGAGGCTGACTACAGAATCACTCATACCCACTCACAGGCTGTTTATTGGAATAAGCCAGGGATTATCCGTGAGTGGGACGTAGCAGGGAAGCGCGCTGTTGGTCGAGTGGTCAGGATCTTAGAGTGCCAGTGCCGACCTCTTCACGGACAGGCCCGCACACACGTCCCTGCACAGCGCAAGCTGTGTGACCGACTCGGTCCCTGTGGGAGCGGGCTTGCCCGCGAACGAGCCAACGCGCAGCGGGCCTTAAAGCACCGGTCTACGCGCCGCCCCGCTGCGCGCCTTGGCCATCGCCGCCAAGCGTACCGCGACGTTGGCCGCGCCGTATCCTGCGTATCCCCCCTTGCGCTGGATGATCTCGAAGAAGAAGCGCTCCTCGAACGGCTCGGTGTAAACGTGGAAAAACTCGCCGCCCTGGGCATCACGGTCGTACAGCACGTTGTAGTACGCCAGCTCACTGAGAAACTCATCGTCGAAATCAAAGCGTGCGGCCAGGTCGTCGTAGTAGTTCAGCGGGATCTCCAGCAACGGCACCCCTGCTTCTTTGGCGCGCGCTACTTCGCGGAAGATGTCCGCACAATCGAAGGCGATGTGGTGCACGCCCGAGCCCCGGTAATTCGACAGCGCGTGGGCGATGGCGGTGTTGCGGTTCTCGGAAATGTTCAGCGGCAAACGCAGGTTGCCGCACTGGCTGCGCAAGGCTCGGCTCTTGACCAGGCCATAGGGGTCGGGCAGCACCACCTCGTCATCGGCGGCGAAGTCGAACAGGCTCTTGTAGAACAGCACCCAGCTGTCCAGCGACTCGGCTGGCAACGCCAGGGCCATGTGATCGATACGCTGCAGACCACCGGTGGCCTCATTGCCAGCATCAAGACGAAAATCACTGTCATAGATGGTCTGCCCCGCCCCGGCCTGCTCCACCAGGTAGATCAGGCTGCCATCCGGCGCCCTGACAGCCGGGATCTCTCGCTCGTTAGGACCGACCAGGCCACGGAACGGCTGGCCCCGGTAGGCGGTGGCACGCTGCAACGCCGCTTGGCCATCCTTGACCCGCAACGCAGTGGCACACAGCGAAGGGCCGTGGGCTTCGAAGAAGTTATGCGCGAACGAATAAGGCTCGGCATTGAGCACGATGTTGATATCGCCCTGGCGCAGCAAGCGCACGCCCTTGCTGCGGTGCGCCCCGGCCTCGGCAAAGCCCAGGCGCTTGAGCCAGCCGCCCAGACGCGCACCAACCGCTTCGTCGACGGCAAATTCGAGGAACTCAACGCCATCATAGGCACTGGCCGCCGGCGGGGCGAACAGCACATCGGGCTCTACCGCTCGCGCCTCGCGTTGCAATTGCAGACGGGTCTTTTCTTCCAGATAGAGCAGTGAGCGCAGGCCATCGGCGGCGTTCTGCCGGGTCGGCGCGGCGCGGAAGCCATCGTTGAAGATCTCCAGCGACAACGGCCCGCGATAACCCGTCGCCAGGATTGGCGCAAGGAACCCCGCCAGGTCCATTTCACCTTGCCCCGGGAAGCAGCGGAAATGCCGGCTCCACTCCAGCACGTCCATGGCCAGGATCGGCGCATCGGCCATCTGCACGAAGAAGATCTTGTCGCCAGGAATGTCGCCGATCGCGCGAGGGTCGCCCTTGAGCGACAAGGTGTGGAAACTGTCCAGGATCACCCCAAGCGCCGGATGATCAGCCTGGCGGACCAGGTTCCACACCTGCTCATAGGTGTTGACGTGACGGCCCCAGGCCAAGGCTTCGTAGCCAATGCGCAAACCTCGGGCGCCTGCGTGTTCGGCCAGCAGGCGCAAGTCATCTACCAGCAGCTGTTCATCTCCCAGGGCATCGGCCTGGACGTTGCTGCACACCAGCACCAGGTCGGTACCCAGCTCCTGCATCAGGTCGAACTTGCGTTCGGCGCGGTCGAGGTTTTTCTGTAGCCGGTCCCGGCGGCAGCCTTCGAAGTCGCGAAACGGCTGAAACAGGGTGATGGCGATACCCAGGTCGGCACACATCTGGCGAATCTCGCGCGGGCTGCCGGCGTAGTAAAGCAGATCGTTTTCGAAGATCTCGACGCCGTCAAAGCCGGCTGCGGCGATGGCTTCGAGCTTTTCCGGCAGGGTGCCGCTCAAGGACACGGTGGCAATCGAACGCTGCATGCTGGAGTTCCTTGTTATTGGAGCGCAGCCAGGACAACTGCGCGAATACGACAAAGCCGAAAACCGCGGCGGGTTCCTGGCACGATCGATTATTCGCAGGTAAAGTCGGCTCAGCAATTCATTTTGTACGGAACAGTTAGTTTTTGTTCGATTACCGAACAAAAGCGAATTTTGCGAATTGATCGGCGCCCAGCACTGGGCAACCATGAATTGCAGCACAGGCGATCCACCGGCGCTCCCTGCCCTGCCGAACGTTCGGCGGATCCTGTCTTGACCAGCCCAGCGTCACAACATAATAAGTTCAATAAATCGGGTAACGACCTATGCACACCTCCCTCGCCCTGCGATCCGCACCTGCTCGTTCGTCCTGTCTACGCAGACCTCGTTTGCGATCGTGCGCCTTGCGCTGAAACCACTCCCAATACTGATCGCACAGTGCTTCACCGCGGCCTTCGGCCGTGCGCGTGGCACCGTCTGCAGACTTACAAGAACAACGGAGACAACGATGGCTCACTCTAGCTCCCAAGCCAAGAAAGCGACTGCCAGCGGGTGGATAGGCTCGGCTCTCGAGTACTACGACTTCTTCATCTACGCCCAGGCTGCGGCGCTGATTTTCCCGCAGATCTTCTTCCCCTCAGTCGACCCGAAAATGGCCATCATCGCCTCGCTGGCGACCTACGGCGTCGGCTACCTGGCGCGCCCGGTGGGCGCCTTCGTGCTGGGTCACTGGGGTGATACCCGCGGGCGCAAAAACGTCTTGCTGTTGTGCATGTTCCTCATGGGCCTGTCGACCATGGCCGTGGGCCTGCTGCCGACTTACCACGACATTGGCATCCTGGCGCCGATCATCCTGGTGCTGCTGCGCCTGGTGCAGGGCTTTGCCGTCGCTGGAGAAATCTCCGGGGCCAGTTCGATGATCATGGAGCATGCGCCGTTCGGTCGACGTGGCTACTACGCCAGCTACACCCTGCAGGGCGTGCAAGCCGGCCAGGTGATGGCGGCGGCGGTATTCCTGCCACTGGCCTATTTCATGCCTAGCGAAGCCTTCAACGAATGGGGCTGGCGGATTCCGTTCCTGATGAGCGCACTGGTGCTGGTGGCCGGTTTCATCATCCGTAAGGAAGTGCACGAGACCCCCGCATTCGTCCAGGAAGAGAAGCAGGACAAGGTGGCCAAGTCGCCGATCAGCGAAGCCTTCCGCCACAGCTGGAAGCACATGGTGCTGGTGATGTTCATGGCCCTGATGAACGTGATCCCGGTAGTTGCCACCATCTTTGGCGCAGCCTATGCGGTACAGCCGGCCTATGGCATCGGCTTCGACAAGAGCGTGTACCTGTGGATTCCGGTGGTGGGAAATATCGTCGCGGTCTTGGTGATTCCGTTCATTGGCAACCTATCGGACAAGATCGGCCGCCGCCCGACCATGATTGCCGGGTGCCTGGGCTCGGGTCTGCTGGCGTTCGTCTATCTGTATGCGATCAGCATCCAGAACGTGCCATTGGCATTCGCCGCCTCGATCCTGATGTGGGGCATGGTCTACCAGGGTTACAACGCGGTGTTCCCAAGCTTCTACCCAGAGCTGTTCCATACCCGCTACCGGGTATCGGCCATGGCCATTGCGCAGAACGTCGGCACCATGCTCACCGCCATGCTGCCAGCGCTGTTCGCCGCCATCGCGCCACCGGGTTCGGACAACATCTGGCTGGTGGTCGGTAGCCTGGCGTTCTTTATCACCTGCATCTGCGCCTTTGCTGCGTACCTGGCGCCGGAGACTCATCGACTGGCGATGGAGGACCTGGGCAACCCCGAGGCCAAGCCAATGGAGAAAGCCGTATATGAGGCTAGCCGCAAGAGCAGCCTGAACGTAGCAACCCACTAACCGAGTATTGGGGCCGCTTTGCGGCCCCAGCACTTTTAGCCACGAACAACGTCCTGCAAGTTGGCCCACAACCGCTCCACATCCCCCCGCTCGGTCGGCAACGCTCCCACCGACACCCGTACCATCCACTGCCCTTCCAGCGTCGCAGGTGTCACATAAGCCTGCCCCGAAGCATTGAGCCGCTCTGCCCAGGCCCGGGTATGCGCATCCAGTGCCTGCTGCTCCAACCCACTAGGCCGATGGCGAATGCACAGCGTCTGCAATTGCACCGGCGCCAACACTTCCCACTCGGGCGCCTGCTGCACCTGCTCGGCCAGCCAACGGGCATTGTCCAGATCACGGCGCAGGCGCTGCTGCAAGGCCTCGACGCCTTCACTGCGCAGCATGAACCACAGTTTCAAGGCACGGAACCTGCGCCCCAACGGGATACCCCAATCGCGCAGGTTCTTCACTTCACCGTCGACCGCCGATTGCAGGTAGCTCGGGTTGGTGCTCATCACCCGGATCAGGTGCTGCGGATCACGCACGTAGTAGATCGAGCAGTCGAACGCTACACCCAGCCACTTGTGGGCGTTGACCACCACCGAATCGGCCAGCTCGATGCCGTCCCACATCCAGCGGCACTCCGGCAGGATCATTGCCGAGCCGGCCATCGCCGAATCCACGTGCAGCCACAAGCTGTGGGCTTGGGTAATGGCACCAATCGCGGCCAGCGGATCGAGCGCGGTGGTGGTCGTGGTGCCAGTGGTCGCGACTACGGCGCACGGCTGGTTACCGTCGGCAACGTCTTGCTCGATGGCCGCGCTGAGCGCCTCGGGCAGCATGGCGAAGCGCTCGTCGGTGGGGATCAGGCGGATATTCTCGCGACCAAAGCCTGCTAGCAGCGCCGCTTTATCCACCGAGCTGTGCGCATGGGCGCTGACGTAGATGATCAGTGGTTTGGCCTGGGCCTGCAGGCCACCGCGGGTCAGGGCGAAATCGCTGGCGCGCTCGCGGGCGCAGATCAACGCCACCAGGGTGCTGGTCGAGGCAGTGTCCTGGATCACCCCGCTCCACTGGTTCGACAGGCCCAGCAGCTGACGCAGCCAGTCGAGGGTGGTCTCCTCCAGCTCGCTCAACGCAGGGCTCGATTGCCAGGACAGGCCCAGCACGCCAAGACCGGTGCTGAGGAAGTCGCCGAGTACTGACGACAGGGTGCCGTTGGAGGGAAAGTAGCCATAGAAATCCGGGTGCTGCCAATGCGACAGGCCGGGCATGAGCAGTTGGTTGACGTCATTAAGAATCGACTCGAATGGCTCGCCCTGTTGCGGCGCCGCGCTCGGCAAAGCGGCCTTGAGGTAGCCGGGTTCGACCTGGGCCATGACTGGGCGTTCGCCAACGGTTTGGCGGTAGTCGGCAATCAGGTCGATCAGTTGGTGGCCATACTGGCGAAATTGTTCCGGGGTCACGCGCGGTCTCCTTGGCAGGCTGAATTAGCGTTGTCAGTGCCGGCCCTATCGCGGGCAAGCCCGCGCCTACAGACATTGCGCACATCCTGTAGGAGCGGGCTTGCCCGCGATAGGGCCGGCACTAACGCCACATCAGCCCAGTCTAGGCCCCTGGCCGCACAGCAAGAACCCCACTTCGCGCATAGCTCCTATGGCAAAGGCGCATGCCCGCCCTGTACCCCGAACTGCGACTGGCGCCACAACTCGAACACCCGGTTACGTAGCCAGCGGTGCTCGGCCGACGCCTGCAGGCGCTGATGCCAGACCACCCAGTAGCGCTGGGTGTGGTCAACAAAACCCAGCGGCCGCCAGGCCAGTTCATGCAACCGGCACAGCTGCCGGGCAATATGTTCGGGCACGGTGGCCAGTGCCTGGCTGTTGGCGATCACCTGCACAGTGGCGGAAAAGAACGGCACCTCCAGGCTGATCCGCCGCTGCAAGCCTTGGCCACGCAGGTGCCGGTCGATGAAGCTGTCCTTGTCACCGCCGCCGGAAATGCGCACATGCTTGAAGCTCAGGTAAGCGTCTTGATCGAGCACCTGCTGCGCCGCCAGTGGATGGTCGCGACGCATCAGGCACACCGCCCGGTCTTCGCCCAACAGGCGCCCATGCAGGTTGGCCGGCGACTCATCGAACAAGGTCGTCGCCAGGTCGATCTCACCACTGGCGAGCAAGGCGTATTGCCCGGCCTGCCAGGTCCGGTACTCCAGCGACACGCCCGGCGCCTCGCACTCCAGCGCCGCCACCAGCAGCGGCAGCATGTGCTCGGCGACGTAGTCCGAGGCGGCCAGGCAGAAGCGCCGCTCGCAACGGGCCGGATCGAAGGTGACCGGCTGGCGCAAGGCGTTGAGCTCTTCAAGCACCTGGCGCAGTGGTTCGACCAGTGCCTGGGCGTATTCACTGAGCACATAACCGCGCCCCTGGCGTATCAGCAGGGGGTCATCGAAGGCTTCGCGCAGATGGGCGAGTTGGCGGCTCAGGGCCGATTGGCTACAGCCCAGGCGCTCGGCGGCGTGGCTGAGGTTTTTCAGCTGCAGCAGGCAATCGAGGGTGCGCAGGTGGGCCAGGCTGAGGGAGGCGAAGGTGGGGTTCATGAAGCAGCTCTGGGCGGTGTTCGCAAAAGATCAATCGCGGGACAAGCCCGCTCCTACTGTAGGAGCGGGCTTGTCCCGCGATTGGGCCGCAACGCGGACCCGAGCACCGATCAGTCAGTCAGGCCGACATAGACGTTCTGCACGTCTTCGTTCTCGTCGATCGCCGCCAGGAACGCTTCAACCTCTTCCAGCGCCTCAGCACTCAGGCTAGCGGCGCTGACCGGGTTCTTAGGCGTGTAGCCGATCTTCGCAGAGGTCACGGTGAAGCCTTGCTCAGGCAGGGCCTTTTGCACGGCATCCAGGTCGGTGGTGTCGGTGATGAACAGGGTCGAGCCCTCTTCTTCGCCTTCCTCGAAGTCCTGGGCACCGGCCTCGATAGCGGCCATTTCCGGATCCGAATCAGGGTTGACCGGGGTCGCCTCGATCAGGCCGACATGGTTGAAGTCCCAGGCCACCGAACCGCTGGCACCCAACTGGCCTTTACGGAACAGCACGCGGATCTGGGCAACGGTGCGGTTGACGTTGTCGGTCAGGCACTCGACGATCAGCGGCACCTGATGCGGGGCGAAGCCTTCGTAGGTGACTGCGGTGTACTGCACCGCATCTCCATCCAGGCCTGCACCCTTGCGAATGGCCCGTTCCAGGGTCTCGCGGGTCATCGAGGCTTTCTTGGCCTGCTCCACTGCCAGGCGCAGGCGCGGGTTCATGTCTGGATCAGCGCCCGACTTGGCCGCGATCTGAATTTCCTTGGCCAGCTTGCCCATGATCTTGCCTTTGGCGTTGGCTGCGGCTTCTTTATGTTTGGCTTTCCACTGTGCGCCCATGTCGACTCTCTTTGTTTCAGGCGGCCGGTTCAGGAAGCGACCGGCCAAAGTGGGTGCAGTTTATACGCCCTCGCCGCGATGGGCGACAAGAGCTTGTTGTGCCAGTGCCATCAGGCTTTATCAGCCTTACCCGCCGCTGCGGCAAATCGCGCCAGGCGCACATCCAGATGGCGCGGGCGCAGGCCACGGTCCTCGGCGCGCTCTTTGCGGCGGATAGCGTTGCGCACCATCAGCGAGCCCAGGTAACGGATGGGTTCTGGCGGGAACAAACCCAGCGGCCCCTTGACCAGCGGCGAGCGGGTCCACGGGTTGTCTAGCCCCAACGCCAGAGACGACAAGATCTGCCCGCCCATATGACAAGGCCCAACACCGCTGCCGGAGTAGCCAAAGCCATAAAACACGTTGCCTTGCCCGTCCAACCGGCCAAAGAACGGCAAGCCCGTCACCGAGCGATCCGACGGGCCATTCCAGCTGGCCGCCAGCGGCACCTTGGCCAGGGCCGGGAAGAACTCGCTGAGGCTTTCGCGCAGCACTGGCAGGTAAGGCGACGGCTGGTCGAACACCGGCAGCATGCGCCCGCCATAGGCGAAGGTATTGCCACCCTTGCCAAGCATCAGCCGGCCATCGCTGGTGTTGTGGTAGTAGTGCACGAAAATCCGCGAATCGAGCACGCTGATCCCGCTGTCCAGGCCAATGTCACGCAACAGTTCAGGACACGGCTCGGTGATTACCATGTCGCTGGAAACAATCGCCACGCTGCGCTCGAACTGAGCAAATGCCCGGGCCATCCAGGCGTTCATGCCTAGCACTACCCGGTCGGCCTTGATCGTCCCGCCTTGGGTGCGCACTTGCACCGGTGCGCCGTGTTCCAGGCCAGTCATGGCGGTACCTTCATATATCCGCACACCACGCTGCAGCGCTACCCGGCGCAAGCCGCGCACCAACCGCCCCGGCTGAACGGTGGCCGCGGCTGGCGAGTACCAGCCCTCCAGGTGACGCGTCGAGCCAGCCAAGCGCTGCACCTGCTCCACGGCCAGGCGCTGGAACGAGTTGATGCCCTGCTGCGTCAGCGCAGCGATCACCGCATCGGTGCTGCCCATCTGCGCCTGATTGCTGGCGGTGTAGAGAGTGCCATCCATGCGCAAGTCGCACTGGATGCCATTGGCCGCGCAATACTCGCCGATGGCGGCGATACTGCGCTCGGACTCCTGCACCAGGCGCACCGCCTCCGCCGTGCCGAACAACCGCTCCAGGGTGAAGTACTTGGCCGACCAGGACAGCGCGCAGCCGCCATTGCGACCACTGGCGCCGGCGCCGCAGATGTCGGCCTCGATCAGCAGCACATCCAGTTGCGGCGCCTGCTCCTTGATCATCAGCGCAGTCCACAGCCCGGTATAACCGCCGCCGACAATGCACACATCGCAACGCTGATCGCCTGTCAGCGGCGGACACAGCGCCTCGCTTTCCTGCTCCAGGGCCTGTTGCAGCCAGAACGGTCTCATCTACTCGCTTTCCTTTAAGTACGCAGTGGCTTGATCGCCATGCTGGTATTGGGTGCCACGTCGCTGGCCTGTTCGGCGCTGGCCGGGCGGCTGTTCCAGTGCGGCAGCAGGACCAGGGCGGAGAACAATGCGCAGCCGGCGAAGACGATGAACACCGTGACGCTGTCGAAATACCCCGGCAGCAGACCGCCGAGCACCGCCCCGACCGAGCCGCAGCCATTGACGAAACCTGCGGCGGTGGCGCCGGCCTTGGCGCTGCCAAAATCGATGGCGGCGGCGCCGCTGATCATCGAGTCCGGGCCATACAGGGTCAGGCCCATGACGAACAGCAAGGCCACCACCAACACCACGCTGCCACTGGTCATCGCCGCCATGAACGCCGCCAGGGTGATAGTCAGCAGCAACAGGCTGATCACGCAGGCCGGCATGCGCCGGGCGCCGAACAGTTTGTCCGAGGCCAGGCCGATCATGATCGGCCCCAGCAAACCGGCCAGCTCAAAGGCGGTGGGAATGATCGCCGCGCCGACCTTACCCACCGACGGCATCTGTTCGAAGACGATCACCGGCCCCCAGAGCAAAATGGCGTAGCGCGCAGGCTTCAACAAAAAGTACGCCAGGCCCAGGGTCAGCACGGTACGGTTGCGCAGGATCTCGCGCAGCGGCGCCCACACGCTGCACAGGTTCGAGCCCGGCGACATGCTTTGCGGCTCTGGCTCCACCGCAGGCAAGCCGACATCCTCAGGTTTGTTGCGCTGGAAGATGAAGAACAGCAGCGCCACTGCGGCCACCACTGCGGCACTGGAGAAGAACGCCGCATGCCAGCTACCAACCAGGGTATACGCCCACCAGCCGGCGAATGGCGAGGCCACCAGGCCGCCGAAGGCGTAGCACGAGCTCCACAGCCCGAGCACCCGGCCGCGCTGGGAAGACGGGAAGAAACTACCGATGTTCTTGCACAGCCCCGCCCAGCCGGTGGACTGCGCCAGGCCTTGGATCAGCATGCAGGTGGCGAAGATCGGGAAGGTCGCGTAGCTGCCCATCACCACCGCCGCCGCCGCCGAAATCAGCAGCCCGCCCAGCACCACCACGCGCGGGCCGAAGCGGTCGGCGAGCATGCCCCAGGTGAACTGCCCCACCGCGTAGGCGGCCAGGTAGATTGCGTCGAGGTTGGCCATGGCGGCCTTGTCGAGCATGAAGCTTGGGTCTTCACCAATGCCCAGCTTGGCCACCGAGAAGGCCTTGCGGGTGAAGTAGAAGGCGGCGTAGGCCAGCCAGGTAATGGCGAAAATCTGGACACGCCAGCGTTTGATCGCCGCTAGGGATTGATTCATGTGAGTCTGACCTCTTGCTCAAGTGTGCCGGCAGAATGTGAAAAAACGCCTGTCTTGTTGTTGTGTTGCGCACTGCATGACGGTGGCCCGTCATGGGTCAGATGGCGCAGCAGTCTGGGGTGACCGCGTGCTGCCATGGCCGTTCAGGGCTGCTTGTGGCAGCGCCTTGGGGTTGAAGGGTATGGAAACAGGTGCTGACTGATAACAAAAATCGATTTATCGTATTTCACACATAAGCTCAGCTTGTTACTGGAGGCGGTATGTCGGTTTCCCAGGCTCAACTCAAGGCCTTTCACGCAGTCGCCGAGCACGGCAGCTTTACCCGCGCTGCGGAAAAACTGTTCCTGACCCAACCGGCGGTCTCCGATCAAGTGCGCAAACTGGAGAAGCGCTTCGGCGTGCTGCTGTTTCACCGCAACAAGCGTTCGGTACAACTGACTGACCTGGGCGAACGTTTGCTGGGCGTCACGCAACGGTTGTTCGCCTGCGAAGCCGAGGCGGTCGAGTTGCTGCAGGATTCCCGCGCCCTGCACACCGGCAGCCTGGTGCTGGCGGTGGATGCACCTGTGCACGTGCTGCCGCAGATTGCTCGTTTCTGCCAGCGTTATCCGGGGATCCAGGTCAAGATCGAGACGGGCAACACCGACGAATCCCTGGCCCGATTGTTCAGCTATCAGGCCGACCTCGCCCTGCTCGGTCGCGATGTCGACGACGAGCGCTTGTACTGCGTGCCGATGCGCCGCGACCCGATGGTGGCGTTCGTTTCGCACAACCATCCGTGGGCCAGCCGTGGCGCGATCAACCTGGCTGACCTGGATGACACGCCGCTGGTGCTACGCGAACCCGGCTCGGTGACTCGCCAGACATTGGAAGAGGAAATGCAGCGGGCTGGCTTGCGTATCCGCCCGGCGATCCAGGTAGAAGGCCGCGAGGCAGCGCGCGAGGCGGTGGTGGTGGGGATTGGCGTGGGCGTGGTTTCGGCGGCGGAGTTTGGCGCGGATGCGCGGGTGTGCGCGTTGCCGATCATTGATTGTCAGCGGCATCTGACCGAAACGCTGGTGTGCTTGAGTGAACAGCGCACGCGGCGGGTAGTGGCGACTTTCCTGCAGATGGTTCAAGAAGATTTGCAAGGCTGATGCAGACAACTTGGGCAGCGTTGATCGAATGTGCCAGCGTGGTCAGGCACCAATGAAAAAAAGCCCATGCCAGGCACGGGCAAATGAGCACCACCGCACAAACTTCAAGCTGCCAGCCAGTGTTTAGTGATCCATCTCATCCTTGGTGATCTTGCCGGTGTGCGGATCGACATGGAAGTCATACTTCATGCCATCGGCCTTCATACCCTCACCTTCCCAATGGCCATCGTCGGCCTCGATCTTGGTGATCTGCGTGTAGCCCGCAGCCTTGAGGCTGGCTTCGGCCTGATCCTTGGTGACCTTCCAGTCAGCGCCAGGCTGGTCAGCCCAGGCCGCACTCGCGCCGAGTGCGCCAACCAAGGCAACGCCTGTGAACAGTCGAGTCAGTGCTTTCATCGTGAACGTCCTTTTTGCGTGAAGGTACAAGGTGCGACTGGAGATTTTCGACGAAGGTTCATTCTTTGCACCGGTCGGATTCTCACGGCTCAGGCCGGTGCCACGATTAGGATGGTCACATTGCTCTGCTCCACTGCTGGCACCGCAGTAGCAATGTGTTACGCAACTCAGACGAAATGCGTCTTCGACCCTTTCGATATGCGGCGCGGGAAGGCACAATGCGTGTCCTTTTTTTGGCCGGCCTGGCCGGGGGCCTTTAAATGATCAAGACGCCGTATTACCTCATCGACAAACAGAAGCTGCTGGGCAACCTGGAGAAGATCGCCTACGTGCGCGAAAACTCCGGGGCCAAGGCCCTGCTGGCACTCAAGTGCTTCGCCACCTGGTCGGTGTTCGACCTGATGCAGCAGTACATGGACGGCACCACTTCGTCCTCGCTCTACGAACTCAAGCTCGGCCGCGAAAAGTTCGCCGGCGAAACCCACGCCTACAGCGTGGCGTGGGCCGACGATGAAATCGAAGACATGCTGGTCAACTGCGACAAGATCATCTTCAACTCGATCGGCCAGCTGCAGCGCTTTGCCGAGCAGTCCGAAGGCAAGGTCCGCGGCTTGCGCGTCAACCCGCAGGTGAGCAGCTCCGACTACCTGCTGGCCGACCCCGCGCGACCGTTCAGCCGCCTCGGCGAGTGGGACCCGGAGAAGATCGAAAAGGTCATCGGGCAGATCTCCGGCTTCATGTTCCACAACAACTGCGAGAACGGCGACTTCAGCCTGTTCGACAAGATGCTGGCGCACATCGAAGAGCGCTTCGGCCATCTGCTGCACAAGGTCGAGTGGGTCAGCCTGGGCGGCGGTATCCACTTCACGGGCGCCGACTACGCGCTGGATGAGTTCTGCGCGCGCCTGAAGGGCTTCTCCGAGAAATACGGCGTGCAGGTCTACCTGGAGCCGGGCGAAGCCGCCATCACCCAGAGCGCCTCGCTCGAAGTGACCGTGCTCGACACCCTGTTCAACGGCAAGAACCTGGCCGTGGTCGACAGCTCGATCGAAGCGCACATGCTCGACCTGCTGATCTACCGCCTCGACGCCAAGATGGCCCCCAACGATGGCGAGCACACCTACATGGTCTGCGGCAAATCGTGCCTGGCCGGCGACATCTTCGGCGAGTACCAGTTCGAGCGTCCGCTGGCCATCGGCGATCGCCTGTCGTTCGTTGACGCGGCCGGCTACACCATGGTCAAGAAAAACTGGTTCAACGGTCTGAAGATGCCGTCCATCGTGGTCAAGCAACTCGACGGCAGCGTCGAAGTGGTGCGCGAGTTCGGTTTTGAAGACTACGTTTCGAGCCTGTCGTAAGACAGGCCATTTAGTAAGGAGCAAGGGATAAATTGAAGAAGAACGTTCTTATCATTGGTGCAGGAGGTGTCGCCAAGGTGGTGGCCCACAAGTGCGCGCAGCATAACGACGAACTCGGTCGTATTGCCATTGCGTCGCGGAACATCTCCAAATGCCAGGCCATCATCGACAGCGTCAAGGCCAAGGGTAGCCTCAAGGTACCCGCCGACATCCAGGCCTTCTCGCTCAATGCACTCGATGTCGAGGCGACCAAAGCGCTGATCCGCGAAACCGAATCGCAGATCGTGATCAACGTGGGTTCCGCCTTCCTCAACATGTCGGTGCTGCGTGCCTGCATCGATACCGGTGTCGCCTACCTTGACACCGCCATTCACGAAGAACCGGGCAAGATCTGCGAGACTCCGCCCTGGTACGGCAACTACGAGTGGAAACACCTCGAAGAGTGCCAAGACAAGAACATTACCGCCATTCTCGGCGTCGGTTTCGACCCGGGTGTGGTGAACAGCTATGCCGCATTGGCACAGCAGCAGTATTTCGACCAGATCGACTCGATCGACATCCTCGACGTCAATGCCGGTTCCCATGGCAAGTACTTCGCCACCAACTTCGACCCGGAAATCAACTTCCGCGAGTTTACCGGTCAAGTCTGGAGCTGGCAGAACAGCCAATGGACCAGCAACACCATGTTCGAGGTCAAGCGCACCGACGACTTGCCGGTAGTAGGTTCGCAGAACCTGTACCTGACCGGTCATGACGAAGTGCACTCGCTGTCGAAGAACCTTGGCGTTGCCAACGTGCGTTTCTGGATGAGCTTCGGCGAGCACTACATCAATGTGTTCACCGTGCTGAAGAACCTCGGCCTGCTCTCCGAGCAACCGGTCAAGACCGCCGAAGGCCTGGAAGTAGTGCCACTGAAAGTGGTCAAGGCCGTGCTGCCTGACCCCTCCTCGCTGGCCCCGGGCTACACCGGCAAGACCTGCATCGGTGACCTGGTCAAGGGCACCAAGGATGGCCAGCCGCGCGAAGTGTTCATCTACAACGTAGCTGACCACGAAGAAGCCTACGCCGAGACCGACAGCCAGGGTATCTCCTACACCGCCGGCGTTCCGCCAGTGGCGGCGGCCCTGCTGGTCGCGCGCGGTCAGTGGGACGTGCAGCGCATGGTCAACGTCGAGGAGCTGCCAGCTGAGCCGTTCCTCAAGGCGTTGGACGTGATGGGCCTGCCGACCCGCGTCAAAGATGAAAAAGGCGATCGTCCTTGGGACGCTCAAGCCTAAGCAGCACACTGAAGGGGCGCCATCATGGCGCCCCTTCTGCATCTCCCTTGCGCTTACTTGCGCGCCTCCAGGATCAAGTTGAACGGCGTCTGCGTCGCACGCCGGAACTGCTTGAAGCCTGCCTCCTCGAACACCGCCCTGAGCCGCGCCTCGCCCGCTTGCGCACCCAATCCAAGGCCCACTTCCTGGGATAGCGAGTTCGGCGTGCAGATGAACGTGGAGGCTGCATAGAACAAGCGCCCGACCGGGTTGATATTGCCATCCAGGGTATCTTCGGCGTAGGGCTCGACCAGCATCACCGTGCCGTCGTCCTTGAGCGCGTGATAGGCGTGGCGCGCCGCCCCCACCGGGTCGCCCATGTCATGCAGGCAGTCAAAGAAGCACACCAGGTCGTGGTCATGGCCTGGGTAGTTCTTGGCAGTGGCCTGCTCGAACGCGACATGCTGTTCAAGCCCCGCCTCTTTGGCCCGCTCCCGGGCGGTGAGGATCGAAGGCGCGTGGTAGTCATAGCCGACAAAGCGCGAGGCGGGAAACGCCTGAGCCATGACCAGGGTCGAGGCGCCGTGGCCACAACCGATATCGGCCACCTTCGCGCCTTTCTCAAGCTTACTGACTACCCCCTCGAGTGCCGGTAGCCACTCAGCCACCAGGAACGTGCGATAACCCGGCCGGAAGAAACGCTCGGTGCCGCTGAACATGCACGGGTGATGATCGCCCCAGGCCAGGCCACCGTCACCACGCATGGCGCTCACCAGCTTGTCCTTGTCATGAAACAGCGCCGCCACCACCGCTGCCCCGCCCGCCATGTACACGGGCGAGTCCTCGATGGCCAGGGCCAAGGCGTGTTCCTCTGGCAACAGGAAAGTCCCGTTGTCGTGGCGCATGTAGCCGGATGCAGCCTGGGCATTGAGCCACTCGCGCACCAGGCGTGGGTGGCAGCCGGTCTTTTGCGCCAGTGCCTGAGGCGTGACCGGCTGGCTGTCGGCCATGGCCCGATACAGCCCCAGCTCATCGCCAAGAATGACATTGGCCAGCGTTGCCGCCGCGCCCATGTCGCCGACCAGCTTGCCCATGAAGTCTTGCAGCTTTGCCTCGTCCATGACCTGACCTCCTCTACGCGAAGGCCACCGTCAGCCAGGGAGCACCCACTGCGCGCGGCTACGGGCGGTGGTCGGATCGATAGTGGCGACTGTTGCCGGGTGCTGTGCAACAGTCCAAGGCTTTAAGTCTAGCCCTCGGCTTGTGCGACCGGGCGGTTGCCGGATAGACGCGCTGGGCGGCCTGCGCTATCTTCGCGCCGCTGCGCGCCCACTTGCCACTTCCAACCGACCAGGCGCAGCAAAGGACTGCCTTCAATGCCCCAGCTGTCGCAAAGCCGCCTCGTCGCCGTGCTCATCGGTGTCGCCTTCGTCATCTTCGATCAATGGATCAAACTGCTCGCACTGGTCGCCCTCAAGGCGCAGAGCTACAGCTTCGGTAACAGTGTCGCCTGGATGGATGTGAGCCTGAGCCTCAACCCGGGTGCGTTTCTGAGCCTGGGCGCCAACCTTGCCCCCGGTTTGAAGCAACTGATTTTCGTTGTTGCCGTCGGCGTGGTGTGCTGCTGGGCGATCGGCTGGGCCCTGTCGCGCTGGACACGCGCACCGCTCAAGGCGGTGTCGGTGTATTTCATCGCCCTGGGTGGGGTATCGAACTTGATCGACCGCGTCGCCCGCGACGGCCACGTGGTCGACTACCTGGTGCTCAATCTCGGGTCGCTGCACACCGGCGTATTCAACCTCGCCGATATCGCCATCATGGCCGGCGCGGTGGTATTGGCGGTGGATGGGCTGACGAAACCGAGCAAGGCTAAGGTTTAGAATAGGACTGCATTAGCTAGAGAGTTCGGCTGTCATCAACCAACTGCAGGTCACCGCCGTGCTGCTGGTTCAGCAGACTCAATCAGTCAGTTCCCCCGCGCTTTTCCAGGCTCTCAACCAACGCTTTGGCCAGCGCCTTGTCGGAAAACGGGTTCTGCCCAGTGATCAGCTCGCGGTCGACCACCACGTGGGGCGTCCAGGCGTTGGCGTAGTTCATCTGGCCTCCCGCCCCAGCCATGGCGTTGGCCGGGTAGAACAACAGCCGTTGATCCTTCAGCGAGCCTTCGAAGACCTGTTCCTCGGGGTCGGAGAAAATGGTCATGCGATAGCCCTGGTAGATCCAGTTACTGGCCGCTGGTTTGTCGCCGCGAGCCAACGCTGCCTGGTAGCTGGCAGGGTCCTGCTGGGCAGACAACAGCGCAATCGGTCCGTGGCAGATGGCCGCGGTTGGCTTGCCCACTTGATGGAAATGACGCAACAGCGCGCCAACATCGGGGTTATTGGCCAGATCAATCAACGGCGCATGGCCACCTGGAATGAACAACCCCGCGTAACGATGCAAATCCCCAGCGAGCACTTCTTTGACTGACAGGGTGTCTTTGATCCCAGGCAGGCTGTCCACCAGTTTGCCTATACGCTGCATTTCTGCGGCGTCACCGCCAAAGTACTGCGGGTCGACCGAGCGTACATCGACGCTGGGCGCATTACCCTTGGGCGTGACCAACACCAGCGTGTAACCGGCCTTTAACAACTGGTCGGCTGGTACGCCGAATTCGTTGAGGTAATAACCGGTGGAGTACTGCTTGCCGTCTTGTAACGGCAGTTGATTTTCGCTGGACAGCAGCACCAGCACTTCGCCCTTGGGCGCGGCGGCGGCGCCACCGGCAAACAGCGCACCGGCAATAGCCAGCGCCAGAGTAGAGGTCTTGTTCATCAGTCTTCCCAGATTCAGGCGAAAGGAGCGGTGTCCAGTGGACGAGCCAGATGGACTTGCGGGGCGCTAACCAGCCAGTCGGCGACAGTGGCGCAATAAGCCTGATAGTGAGCGCTCTGCCGGTGCGCCTCGATGGCAGCGTGGTCGGTGTACAGCTCGAACAGCTCGAACGCCACTTCATCGCCCTCTCGAACGAACAGGTCGTAGCGCAGATTGCCGGGCTCGGCGCGCGAATCGGCAACCAATGAACGCAGGGCTTGCTCTAGCGCGTCGCGATGTTCGGGTTTGGGGCAGATGGTGGCAAAAATGCTGATAGGCATGGGGCCTCCCAGTGAGTGGTAACGATCAGTGGGCCTATGCTAACCAGCGCGCTATGATTCGATAATTCGAAAGCGCTTATGCCTGCGATCCAAAAAATGAATATCACTCACAAAGATCTCAATCTGTTGCTGGTATTCCACGTGCTCTATCAAGAGCGCAATGCCACCCTGGCCGCCGAGCGCATGGCCCTCAGCCAACCGGCGCTAAGCCATAAGCTCAACAAACTGCGGCATCAGTTCGGCGACCCCTTGTTCGTGCGCGCGCCACGCGGCCTGACGCCGACACCCCGGGCTCACGAGATGGCGCCGCAAGTGCAGCGTCTGGTTGAGGATCTACAGGGTTTCTATGAACGCTGCGACGGCCAGGACTTCCTCACCCGCCCTGCCCGCCTGCATCTGTACAGCACCGACTACATGGAGCAGACGCTACTACCTCGGTTGCTGCCGATCATCCGCAGCCAGGCGCCCAACCTGGTGTTGATCACCCACAACACGCGTGGCCAACTGCCACGCGAAGCCCTGGAAAAAGGCACCTGCGACCTGGCCATCGCCGGCTTCTACACCGATTTGCCGGACACCTTCCACCAGCAGCGCCTGCTCAGCGAAGACTTCGTGGTGCTGGCCGCACGCAGCAACCCGCGCCTTGGCGCAGGCATGAGCCTGGAGGCGTTCCTTGCTTGCGAGCATCTGCTGACCACCCTGACCGGTGATCTCGACGGTCTGGTCGACCGCGCGCTGCGCGCTGAAGGGCGCAGCCGGCGGGTGGTGGCCGGGCTGTCCAGCTTCCTGGCGCCGGCCCGCTTGATACGCGGCACCGATCTACTCCTTACCTGCCTGCGGGCAGTGGCGGTCGAAGCCGTCGAGCGTGATCCAGAGCTGTGCATTTACCCCATGCCCTTGCGGTTGCCAAAAATCGAGCTCATGCAGATCTGGCACGAACGCACCCACACCGACCCATTACGCAAATGGTTCCGCCAGCAAGTGTGGGAGGTGGCCGCTCAGGCCTGATACTCGACTGCGGGCAAAGCCGGGTGCCGACTTGCCCGCAACAAGCTAACGATCAGGGCGTGGCCACGGGCGTTGGCGCACTACTCGGCACTGCCAGTTGCAGTACCTCGTTGGTATAGGCCCACTCTTTCTCGACCATGTCTGGGTGGTCGTTCAACCGCGTGCCATAGGATGGGATGATCTCACGCAGTTTGGTCTGCCAGGCCGGCGAGGCCATTTTGTCCTTGAACACCCGCTGCATCAGATCGAGCATGATCGGCGGTGCCGTCGAGGCGCCCGGCGAGGCACCGAGCAAGCCGGCGATGCTGCCATCCTTGGCGGCGACCACTTCGGTACCCAGCTTCAGGACACCGCCCTGATCCTTGTCCTTCTTGATGATCTGCACACGCTGGCCTGCCTGCCACAGGCGCCAGTCTTCCTGCTTGGCGTTGGGAAAGTAGGTCTTGAGCGCGTCAAACCGATCAGCATCCGATTGCAGCACTTGGCCGATCAGGTATTGCACCAGATCGAACTCGCGCACCCCTACCCGTACCATCGGCCAGACGTTATGGGTAGACATGCTGGCAAACAGGTCCAGGAGCGAACCTTCCTTGAGAAACTTGGTGGAGAACGTGGCGAACGGCCCGAACAGAATCACCTGCTTGCCATCGAGCACGCGGGTGTCCAGGTGCGGCACCGACATCGGCGGCGCACCGGTCGAGGCGATACCGTAGGCCTTGGCCATGTGCCGCTTGGCGATGGCCGGGTTGTCGGTCACCAGGAACGAGCCGCCGACCGGAAAGCCTGCGTAATCCTTGGCCTCATCGATGCCGGCTTTTTGCAGCAGCGGCAGCGCCGCTCCACCTGCACCGATGAACAAGAACTTGGTATCAGTGGCCGACTTACTGCCGTCCTTGAGGTTCTTGTACTCGACGTGCCAAGAGCCATCGTCGTTACGGGTGATGTCCTCCACTTCGGTCGACAGTTTCAAGTCGAAATTCGGTCGAGTTTGTAGGTAGCCGACGTACTGGCGGGTGATCTCGCCGAAATTGACATCAGTGCCGATTGGCGTCCAGGTCACCGCCAATTTCTGATTCGGATCACGCCCTTCCATCATCAACGGCACCCACTTCTTGATCTGCTCCGGGTCCTCGGAGTACTGCATGGGGCGGAACAGCGGGCTGGCCTGCAGCGCCTCGTAACGCCGTTTCAAGAAGCGGATGTTGTCATCGCCCCAGACGAAGCTCATGTGCGGGGTGGAGTTGATGAACGAGCGCGGGTTCTTCAGCACCCCGCTCTTGACCTGCCAGGCCAGAAACTGCCGGGTGATCTGGAACGACTCATTGATCTCGATGGCCTTGGAGATGTCGATCTTGCCGTCTTTCTCCGGTGTGTAGTTGAGCTCGGCCAATGCCGAGTGACCGGTGCCGGCGTTGTTCCAGCCGTTGGAGCTTTCCTCGGCGACTTTGTCCAGGCGCTCGACCATCTGCATCGACCAACCCGGTTCCAGTTCGTTGAGCCAGATGGCCAAGGTCGAGCTCATGATGCCGCCACCCACCAGCAACACATCGACCCGCTTGGTCTCTGCCGCCTGGGCATTGAATAGGCCGCAGGCCATGACCAGGCTGGCCAACGCCAATTTCGACTTGATCGTGATGTTCATGTCCTCTCCCACGAGGCGCAGCGGGCCTCGATCTGTTCTGCGTGCTTCTCCATGCCCTGCTCCGTCACATTTAGCCTGGAATCAAGCTTAGCTGAGCAATTCACTCGGGCATCATTTGCCAGCACCCAAGAACCCGGAGCGGGCTTGCCCCACGATTGCGTACTATCAGGCAACGTCGCCGGCCCTGTAGACGCTATCGCGGAACCTGCGTCTTTCAGCGTTAAGCGAACACAGACGACAACAGGCACTTGCATCCAGCCCCTTCTGCAAATACTGTATGAATATTCAGTATTTTGAGTAGACCCCATGCAACTCATCGCCAAACTCGGCATCCTCGCCGACGCTGCCAAATACGACGCCTCGTGCGCCAGCAGCGGTGCGCCCAAGCGCAGCTCGCGTGGCCGCGAGGGGCTTGGCGCCACCGATGGCATGGGCATCTGCCACAGCTACACCCCCGATGGCCGCTGCGTCTCGTTGCTCAAGGTACTGCTGACCAATTTCTGTCTGTACGACTGCCAATACTGCGTCAACCGCCGCTCCAGCAACGTCCCGCGAGCGCGCTTCAGCCCTGAGGAGGTGGTGCGCCTTACCCTGGATTTCTACCGGCGCAACTGCATCAGCGGCCTGTTTCTCAGCTCCGGCATCATCCGCTCGGCCGACTACACCATGGAGCAACTGATCGAGGTGGCGCGCCTGCTACGTGAGGAGCACGAGTTCCGAGGCTACATCCACCTCAAGACCATTCCCGATGCCGACCCCCTACTGATCGAACAAGCCGGCCGCCTGGCCGATCGGCTCAGCGTCAATGTCGAACTGCCTACCGACGCCAGCCTCAAACGCCTGGCTCCGGAAAAGCACGCACATACCATCCGCCAGGCCATGGGCACCATCCAGCAAGGTCAGCTGGCAGTAGCTGGCGAACCTCGTGCACCGCGCTTCACTCCGGCGGGACAAAGCACCCAAGTGATCGTCGGCGCCGACGACACCGATGACCGCACCCTGCTGGGCAATGCCGAATCGCTGTACCAGGGCTATGGCCTCAAGCGCGTTTATTACTCGGCCTTCAGCCCGATACCCGACAGCCCCAACAGCGTGCCGTTGGCAGCCCCGCCGCTGCTGCGCGAGCACCGCCTGTACCAGGCCGACTTCCTGATGCGCGGCTATGGCTACAAGGCCGGCGAGCTACTGAGCCAGGCAGGCAACCTGGATCTGGACATCGACCCCAAGCTTGCCTGGGCCTTGGCCAACCGAGAGGTATTCCCGCTTGATGTGAACCGCGCCGAACCTGCGCTGTTGGCGCGCATCCCCGGCATCGGTCTGCGCAGCGTGCAGCGGCTGGTGGCGCTGCGCCGGGAACGGCGCATCCGCTATGACGACCTGATCCAGCTGCGGTGTGTGCTGGACAAGGCTCGCCCATTCATCGTCACCAGTGACTACCGCCCGGCTCAAGCCGAGCTGCGCAGCGGCCTGTTGCGCGCACGCCTGCGCGAACCGCAGGCCCCGGTGCAGATGGGGCTGTGGGGATGATCGCGCTCGATTGCGACAACCATTTTGCCCTGTGGCGCGAACAGGCGCGCACGCTGCTCAGCCACGGCATCGACCCCGCCCAGGTCAGCTGGGCACAAGGTCCGATCGACGATTTGCTCGCCGTGCCGAGGCCATTGCCAGAAGGCCGTGGGCCATTCCAAGCGAAAGTACCGGCGGCCCTGTTGAGCCAGCTGGAGCAGGCCGCCCGCTACCACGGCGAGCAGCGCTGGAACCTGCTCTATGAGGTGCTCTGGCGGGTTGCCCACGGCGACCGCACTGCCATGCTCGCAGGTGATCGCCTGGGTAGCGAACTGCACCGGCGGATCAAGCAGGTCAGCCGCGAAGCTCACCACCTGCACGCCTTCGTGCGTTTCGTACCGCTTCCAGCACTGCTCGCCGAGCAGCTGCAGCTTGACCTGGTCGCCTACCATGAACCGGCGCACGACATCCTCGAAAGTGCCAGCAGCCACTTCGCCGATCGTCTCGGCCGCCAGCGCTGGCTGATCGCAACCGATCGCGACGCTGTGCGCTTCGATGGGCAAACCCTGGATTACCGTCGTCAGTGCCCAGAGCAGTGGCGCCAATGGGCGCGGCACGCCGAAGACCCTGGCGCAGAGCTGTGGCGCACCTACTACCGACACACCTTCAACCCGGCCCGGCTCAACCCCGATGCCCTGCGCCTGCACATGCCGGGCAGGTTCTGGCGGCACTTGCCCGAGGGCATGCTGATCCCGCAACTGATGGGCCAGGCTCGCCAAGGCAAGCAGCGCGATGGCCAGGCGCTGGAAGTGGCGCAGCAAGCTGGCAAGCGGATTGCCAAGGCTCGCGATTAGGCCTGCGGCCAACCTTCTCCTGCGCTTTCCCAGCCTTCGCCTGCAAATGTGAAAATTTCCTAAAAAATTGTAGGGGACCTGTCTTCTCTACCGCGACAAATCCTGACACACTAATTGCTAATCATTCTCAGACGCAGAATTATTTGCTCTTTCAACCCGTCAGGAACCGCTGCTCATGTCGCGCCCTTCTTCGCAACGCCGCTTCAGCCCCTCACGCAATCTACTGGCCATGGCCATCTGTATGGCGACCGTCGCTCCGGCGCTGGCCGAGGAAGCCGACCAGCCTAAGGATCAGGCGCAATCCAATGGTGCGGTAATGGAGCTCGGCGCTACCGAGGTCAGCTCTACCGGTCTGGGCAGCACGACAGAAGGAACGACCTCCTACACCACCGGCGCCATGGCCACTGCAACCAAATTGCCCTTGAGCCTGCGCGAGACCCCACAAGCGGTGACCGTGATCACCCGTCAGCGCATGGACGACCAGGCCATGACCAGCATCAATGACGTGGTCAAGTACAGCCCCGGCCTGTTCCTCAGCCAATCCAGCGGCCCAGGGCGCCAGACGTATTCGGCGCGCGGCTTTGATATCGATAACCTGATGTACGACGGCATCCCCAGTAACTATCAGGGCTGGACGGTCGGCGCCCAGCCGAACCTGGCAATGTTCGACCGGGTGGAAGTAGTGCGTGGCGCAACCGGCCTGGTCACCGGCAGCGGCAACCCCTCGGCAGCGATCAACCTGGTCCGCAAGCGCCCGCTGGCCGAACAGAAAGTCACCCTGACCGGGGCTGCCGGCACTTGGGACAACTACCGCGGCGAGATCGACGCCTCCAGCCCGCTCAACGACAGCGGCACCCTGCGCGGACGAGTGGTCGCCTCCTATCGTGACGCCAACGGTTTCGTCGACAGCATGGAGGAAAGCCATGGCCTGTTCTATGCGATCACTGAAGCGGACCTGAGCGACGACACCACCCTGACGCTGGGCTTCTCCAACCAGAAAGACAAGACCAATTACTTCTGGGGCGCGTCGATGGTCGGCCTGGACGGCCACCACCTGGATTTGCCGCGCTCGTACAACCCAGGCACTGACTGGGAAAACAAAGATCAGGAAATCAACACAGTGTTCGCCGAGGTGCGCCAGCGCCTGGCCAACGACTGGAAATTGCAGGTCAATGCCACCTATAGCGAGCAGGATGCGCTGTTCTCCGGTTCCTATCAGTCGCGCTGGGCCGCCGACCGGTCGCTGCAAAGAACCGTCTACCAGTCTGGCCAGGAAGAAAACCAGGCCGGCCTGGACGCGTTCGCCAGCGGCCCATTCCAAGCCTTTGGTCGCAGCCACGAACTGGTGGTGGGTGCGAGCAAACGCATTTATGACATGACCACCAACAACTACAGCCCCTACAACATGTTCTGGCCGCTCAATGGGCCGAAGCCGAACTTCGTCCACACCGACAACACCCGTGAAGTCACCACCCAGGATGCGGTCTACATGAGTACCCGCCTGAGCCTGGCCGACCCGCTGAAACTGATCCTCGGTGGGCGCCTGGACTGGTACGACTACGACAACCGTGACGACTCCGACGCCAGCTACAAGGTGACCCGCAACGTCACCCGCTATGCCGGCCTGATCTACGATCTGGACGAGCATCACTCGGTGTATGTCAGCTACAGCGACATCTTCAACCCGCAGAGCTCCAAGGACGTCTCCGGCACGCCGGTCAAGCCGATCGTGGGCAAGAACTACGAGGTCGGCATCAAGGGTGAATACTTCGACGGCGCCCTGAACGCAAGCTTGGCGGTGTTCCGCATCGACCAGGAAAACCGAGCCGTACAAGTCGACGTACCGTGCCCACAACTGGCGTGCTACGAGGCTTCCGGTGAGGTTCGCAGCCAGGGTATCGAGTTGGAGCTGCAGGGCGCACTGACCGAGAACTGGCAGGTCGGCGCCGGTTACACCTATGCTCGCGCGCACACCACCAAGGATGAAAAAAGCCCGGAGAAGGTCAACAAGCAGCTGACCACCGACTTGCCCGAGCGCATGTTCAAGCTCTCGACTGTCTACCGCTTCCAGGGCCCGCTGGAAAAACTGCGCGTCGGCGGCAACGTCTACTGGCAGAGCCGCATGTACAACGACATCGCGCTTAGCGACGGCAGCAACTACCGCTTGATCCAGGGCGCCTATGCCGTCACTGACGTGATGGCCGGCTATCAGGTCAACCAGCACCTGGACCTGCAACTCAATGCCAACAACATCTTCGATCGCAAATACTACTCGTCGATCTCCTCTTCCTGGCAGTACGGCGGCGACACTTATGGCGCCCCACGCAACATGATGCTGACGGCCAAATACAGCTTCTAAGTCATCGCCCCTATCCATTCTGCGCAGGGACGCGCACCTCACCCTCCTCGCTTTGCTCCGCTATCGCTGACCTTTGTCAGCCCACGCGCCCATCACCCTTGATCTGCTGTTAGTACGTCTGAGCCTCGCTTGGCGCACGCCTCAACGGCGGGCTATCGGAATCCACACCTCGACGTAACCGGTCTCACGCCCCGGATCAAAGTCAGGGCTGTAGGCCTCGAACTCAGGCGCATCGGCAAAGCGGTAGTCTGACGCTGGCAGCCACTGATTGAAAATGGTGAACATCGTCTGGTGGATCATCGAAATGTGGCCTTGATGGCGAAACACCGCATAGTCCTGCGGCGCCACCTTGAATGAGCGAAATGACGCTGGCAGCCCATCGATGCGCGACACTTCGATACCGGCGATGTACTCAAAGCTGCCATCCTCCCCCGGGTTGCAGCACAGCCCATAGCACCAACGCCCTACCTGGCCGGGCACCTGGTCCATGTACGGATCGAACGCCTGCCACAGGCCGACGATGCCCTCGTTCTTGTCGAAGGTAAATCGCCCACCTACGCCTGCGATAACCCACTCGCCACGACGCTCGAAACGCGGCTCGGGCAACTCGATCAATTTCAGTTGTTTCATTCTCAGCGGCTCAACCAGGGAAAGGTCATTGTCGGGCTGCTCGCGAACCTGTTTCGGCGTGACGCCAAATTGCTCGCAGAACGCACGGGTGAAGGCTTCGTGGGAGCCATAGCCTGCCGTCAACGCCACCTGCAAGATGTCCGGCTGACCGTTGCGCAGCGCCAGGGCCGCGTCGCTAAGCCGACGGGCACGGATGTAGCGCATCACCGGCCAACCGGTGGTCAGCGAGAAATAACGCGACAGGGCGAACGGCGACAGGTCGAAGCGCTGGGCAACCCGGCCCAGGTCGAGCTCCGACTGCAACTCCGACTCGATGAACCACAGGATATTTTCGATACTGCGCATGACGATGCTCCTCCAAAGCAGCGCCGACAGTAGCAAATGTCTGGGGTGGGGATTTGATCGTTCTTGCGCGTTCAACGACCTGCCGACTTTGTACGACGCAGCACGCGACGCTCCTACACGATCGATGCGTGCTGCGCAGATCGTGTAGAAGCGGGCTTGCCCCGCGATAGCGCCACAACTGACCCAACAAGCGCTGGCTTTCAGGTAAACAGCCGCTGCACAAACGCCAGGCGCTTCTTGTATGAACGCCGCGCCTCCAACGCCTGCTCAAGCGTCACCTCAACGAACCGCGCCTGCTGGTTGGGCTGCATCTGGCCGATCAAATCCAGGTCAGCACTGATCACCGTGCCAATCATCGCGTAACCGCCACCGGATACCGCATCCCGGTGCAGGATGATCGGCTCCAAGCCTGCCGGTACCTGGATCGAACCAATCGGGTAGCAACTGTCGACGATATTAGAAGGATCGGAGCCCGCGCCAAAAGGTTGCTCGCGCGGCTGGAAACTCAACGCGCTACCGCCCTTGAAGCGATAGCCGATTCGGTCCGCCTCGGACCCCACCGTCCAGGCATCGCTGAAGAAATCGCGCGCGGCCGTCGCCGTCAAGCGGTCGTAGTACAGACCGGGCACCACCCGCAGCAGCACCTCCCCGCCCAGACTCTGCCGCAGGGCCATCGGCAGGCTGGCACCTGCGCGGTTTTTACCGCTGGCCACACCCACCGGCAACAGGTCGCCCGCCACCAGCTTGCGCCCCTGCCACCCCCCCAGCGCGCCCAACCCGTAGGTGGAGCGACTGCCCAGCACCTGCGGGACATCGATGCCACCGGCCACCGCCAGATAGGCGCGCGCGCCGGCGCGGGGGAAGTCAAAGCGCAACACCTGCCCGGCGCGGACCTTGAACGCCGTGTCCGGATACTGCTCCACCCCGTCCAGGCGCACGGGCATCTGCGCGCCGCACACCGCCACCAGGGCATCGGCCTGGAACTCCAGCTCCGGCCCTACCAGGGTGCATTCCAGCCCGGCTGCGCCGGCCGGGTTGCCGACCAGTTGGTTAGCCGCGCGCAGCGCATATTGGTCGAGCGCACCCGATGGCGGGATACCCAGGTGGTAGTAGCCTTCACGGCCCAGGTCCTGCACCGAGGTGGCCAGGCCAGGCTTGAGTACCTTGATCATGCCAATGCCTCCTGCAGCGACTGGGGATAGCCAACCGGGTCGGCTAAAAAAGCATCCAGGGAGAATTCCACCGAACGGATGCGCAGAGTGAACCGGCCGCTTTCAACCTCATCCACGGCCTGGTCATAGGCATCGCGGTCAATTGGTTTGAACTGGACGATATCGCCCGGCCGGAAGAACACCATGTGTTCCTTGAGGTAATCCAACTGCTGCTGCGGATCGTAGATCGGCGCGGGGGTTACGCCGAACATCTGATAGCCACCTGCCCCGCGCACTGAGTAGATGCAGCCAAAGCACCCGCCATGGCCCAGGGTCAGCTTCGGCGTGTCGGTCCGTGGACGCAAATACTTGGGCACTTGCAGCTGACGTTCACGCTCGACCATCTGGAACATGAACGGCAAGCCGGCAACGAAGCCGACCATCGACACGAACCACGGCGCACCGCTGTGGGCGGCAATGAACGCCTCGACATCGGCCAGGCCATTGATCCGCGCCGCGTACTCAAGGTCGGTGGCGTCTGGGTCCTGATGCCGGTCGCGAAAACGCATCAGCGTTTCATGGGTCCAGGGATCGTTGTACAGCACCGGGATCTCGATGATCCGCGTGTGCAACGAGCGCTCGGCGACGGCCTCGGCCTCCGCGCCCTGCACCGCTTCGAGCAGCGCCTGCGGGGCGATGCGATCAGGATCGAAGCGGATCTGGAACGAGGCGTTGGCCAGGCACACATCGAGCACCCCATCCAGTTGCAGGCGCTCGACCGCGCGGGTCACGGCCATGCCTTTGAAGAAGGCCTCCAGCGACATGCTGTCGCTGACCTCGGCAAACAGGTGTTCGTCGGCGCCAAAGCTGTAGCGGATCGGCGCGTTCATTTCGCGCCTCCGGGGCGAGGCAGTGGAGTGATGAAAGCATGCTCGGCCATGACTGTTCCTCTTGGAATACTTGTAGAAAGGCAGGCAAAAACAACTCTGCGGACCCTGGTCTGTATGCGCCAGGTGCCCGTTGACGTCAGCGCGGCGCGCGCACGCTGATCCCCGCAGCATCCAGGGCCTTGCGTGTGGCCTCGACCAGCTGCAGGGCGCCTGGGGTATCGCTATGCAGGCAAATGGAATCGAAGCTGATCGGCAGGTCCTGGCCTTCGACCGTACGCACTACCCCCTCTTGGCAGGCCCGCAAGACCCGCTCGGCGACATGGCTTGGCTCATAGCCGCGAACGTTCCGGGTAAACACGATCGAGCCGCTCAGGTCATATTCGCGGTCGGCATAGAACTCGCGAATCACTGGCTGGCCAAGCGTTTGGGCAATGCGGCAGATCACCGAGCCGGGCATGCAGTACAGCAGCAGTTCAGGCTCCAGCCGCTGCAGGTTTTCAACCAGCAAGCGTGCAGCCTCTTCATCGCGCGCCAAGTGCATGTACAGCGCGCCATGGGGCTTGACGTGCTGCAAGGCCACGCCTTGGGCGCGAGCGATCTCGCGCAGGGCGCCAAGCTGGTAGAGCATGTCATCGACCAGTTCCTGCGCCGGGGCATTGATGTGCCGACGGCCAAAGCCGACCAGGTCGCGAAAGCCTGGGTGAGCACCGATAGCCACGCCCAACGCCTTGGCCCGCTCCACCGTACGGCGCATGGTGCCGGGGTCGCCGGCATGAAAACCGGTGGCGATGTTGGCCGAACTGATGAAGGCCATCAGCTCATGGTCGACGCCATCGCCGATGGTCCAGGGGCCAAAGCCCTCGCCCATGTCCGAGTTGAAATCCACGACCTGCATTGTGCGCTCTCCTACGGTGCCTGCTTGTGGGTTGCTGCAGCCCACGTTAAATTCCCCAGCACCCCTTGGGAAGATCTATAAACAGATGGGCTGTCTTCTGAAAAACAGATACCCATTACCGGAGCCTGCATGTCGCTGACCTTGCGCCAGGTGCGCTATTTCGTTGCCACCGCCGAGATCGGCCAGATCTCCCAGGCGGCGCTGCACCTGAACATTTCCCAGTCGGCGGTGACCACCGCGATCAAGGAGCTTGAGGCCATGCTCGGCGCGCTGCTGTTCCAGCGCTCGGCCCAAGGCATGAGCCTGACCGACGCTGGCCGGCATTTTCTCAACCGCGCCTACGTGATCCTGCGCAGCGTCGACGATGCGCTGAACAGCCCGCTGCCGGATGTACGCGCCAGCGGTCTGCTGCGCCTGGCAGCGAGCTACACGGTCATTGGTTACTTTCTGCCGCATCACTTGCAACGCCTGGAGCACTGGCACCCCGATGTGCTGATCGAGGTTCATGAACAGGAGCGCAGCGCCATCGAGCAGGGGTTGCTCGAAGGTCGCTTCGACATGGCCGTGGTATTGACCGCCAACCTTACCCACCCGGATATCGTTTCCGAGACGCTGTTCAACTCCGAACGCCGACTGTGGCTGCCCAGCCATCACCCGCTGTGCGAACGCTCGGCGGTGAGCCTGGCCGATGTCGCCCAGCAACCCTACATCCTGCTTACGGTCGATGAAGCCGAACAAAGCGCGATGCGGTATTGGCAACAGGCTGGGCAGCAACCAGATGTGCGCGTGCGCACAAGCTCGGTCGAGGCGGTGCGCAGCATGGTTGCCAATGGCAGCGGCGTGGCGATTCTGTCGGATCTGGTGCACCGTCCGTGGTCGTTGGAAGGCAAGCGCATCGAGACCGTGACCATCAGCGATCAGGTCACGCCCATGAGCGTTGGCCTGGCCTGGCATCGCGAGCGCGAATTAAGCCCGGCGATGCAGGCGCTGCGCAGCTACTTCCATGCAGCGTTCATGGCGCCGCAGCAGCATTTGGCTCGACGCTAAGCGGGGCGAGGTGCTCGAAGGCCGCTCAGTCAGCGGCGGTGCTTGTCCGCGCCACGCAGATCGATACCGATCCCGCAGCAATGGAGTAGAATTTCGCCATCGCGGACACCGGCTAGCCAGCCGTTCGACCGAGCCCCTGGGATCGGGTTGATATCCCACGCAGTCACGAATCGAGTTGAAACCATGAATCGGCAGAAAAAAATCAAGCAGCTGTTAAAGGCTCACGCGAAAAAAGCCAGCGCCAAACTGGCTCCCAAAAACAAACCCAAATACATCTGCAAAGCAGACCGGGCGAAGTTGGCTGCCCAGGGCGATCAAGACTCAGGCGCGCTCCCAGAGAGCTGATTCGGCTGCAACGCCAGCAGCTCACGCACACGCCCGCCCAGGCTGTCGACCGCAAATGGCTTGGTCAGCACCTGCATGCCAGGTTGCAGCTGACCCTCGCCGATCACCGCGTGCTCGGCGTAACCGGTGATGAACAAGGTCTTGAGGGTTGGCCGAAGTTGCCGCCCGGCATCGGCCATTTGCCGCCCGTTCATGCCACCGGGCAGGCCGACATCGGTGATCAGCAAGTCGATGTGCACGTCCGAGCGCAACAGCTGCAGCCCGGTGGCGCTGTCGGCGGCCTCGATCACGGTATAGCCGAGCTCGCTGAGCACATCGGCCAGTAGCATACGCATGGTCGGTTCATCGTCCACCAACAGTACGGTCTCGCCAGGCTGGGCAATCGACACCGCCGCTTTGCCGGGTGCGGGCTCCTCGGGGGGGGCGTCGCCGTGGTGGCGCGGCAGGTAGATGAACACCGTGGTGCCTTCACCGACTGTGGAGCGGATGCGCACCTGGCCGCCAGACTGCTGGGCAAAGCCATAGATCATCGACAAGCCCAGGCCAGTACCCTGGCCGAGCGGCTTGGTGGTAAAGAATGGCTCGAACACGTGCGCCATCACGTCCGCAGGCATGCCACTGCCGGTGTCGGTCACGCTCAGGCACAGATAAGCACCCTCGGGAACATCGTGTGCCAGGGCAGCCACTCGGTCCAGCCATTGATTGCTGGCGTGCAAGGTAATGCGCCCCCCATCAGGCATGGCATCACGGGCGTTGATGCACAAATTGAGCAGCGCATTTTCCAGCTGACTGGCGTCGACGAACGCTGGCCACAGGTCCGCATCGCCAATGGTCTGGACTTGAATGCCAGGGCCGGCGGTGCGCTGGATCAGCTCGGTCATGCCGTACATCAAGGTATTGACGTTGAGCGGTCGCGGCTCGAGCGTCTGCCGCCGCGAGAAGGCCAGCAATCGATGGGTAAGCGCGGCCGCACGCTTGGCAGCGCCTTGCGCGGCGACCATGTATTTGTCGATATCGCCCAGGCGGCCACGGGCGATGCGCATGCTGATCAATTCAAGCGAGCCGGAGATGCCGGCAAGCAGATTATTGAAATCGTGAGCCAAGCCCCCCGTTAGCTGGCCGACCGCTTCCATCTTCTGCGACTGGCGCAGTTTTTCTTCGGCCTGCATCAGCTCTGCGGTACGCGCGACCACCCGCTGCTCAAGGGTTTCGTTCAGCTCACGCAGCTGAGCTTTGGCCTTGCGCTGCTGTTCTTCGCTTGCCCGCAATTGCGCGCAGGTACGTTCAAGCTCTTGCTCGCGGACGCGCAGGGCTTCTTCGGCCATGGTCCGCTCGAGTAGATCCGCAGCGGTGCGGGCGAGGATGTCGAGCAAGCGCAAGTCGCGCTGGGAGGGCTGATGGGGCGCACTCCAATGGGTCGAGATCATCCCCAGCAGCCTGCCATCGCGCGACAGCAGCGGCGTCGACTGGGCAGATCGGATACCGGTGCGGCGGAAGGCGTTCAGGTCTTCAGTACCGGCGATCTCAGCCCACTGTTCGAAGTCGGCGATGATCGCCCGCTTGCCGAGCTTGAGCGCTTGCGTACAGCTGCTGTGGGCCGTTGGCGGTACCCACTGCCAGAAACCGACCGCTTCGGCGGGCAGACCGCGTGAGCACAGCAGCTGCAGTTCACCGCCGTGACCAGAACTATGCGTCTGAGGGCACAGCAGCTGCATCGTGCCGAACTGCGAGCCGGTAATGAACACCGCCGCATCGACGATCTTGCCGTACAACGCTTCGAGGTCCTGCTCACCGATCAGCGCGACGCTGATGCTGTGCAATAGCTCTATGTCGCACAGAGCGTTATCCGATGCGCCGACATGGGGTGGAAAGTCCACTGGAAAGGAGGCGTTGTGGCCAGTCATAACGGCTCCTGGGGAGCAGGTGGTTAGCTGGGTGAAGCCTATCAGTAAAGGCCCCGTAGTGCGACACAGCCGGCGTTTCGACGACGTTCGAGGATTTGATGGTTTGCCCAGCGCTTGGTTTCATCGACCGCTGTCGGCGAGCACCTGTGGCAGGTCCATTTCTACTCGCAGTACCAGCGTGTCACCGTCATCAGGGGCAAGGGTTTGAGCGCGCCCCTGCAAGCGCAAAAGCAGGCGCTGGAGAGTGGCATACGCCGACACTTCGGACGGCGCTTGCTCTAGGGCCGGGTACCAGGGCGTCAGCTCCAGGCTCAGGCGCAACAAGCCTCGCGGTTGAATCCGGGTAGCCAGACGCAAGCTCAGGTGCGCCGGCAGTGGCCGCAGTTGCAGGTAGCCGCACAGGCCCTCGAGCAATTGCCGGTAGTGGCGAGCATCGATCCACGCGCTTTGCAGTGCACGCAGCCCTGGCCCCAGGTCCAGCTCACAGCCCCGCGCTTGCAGTTGCTGGCGCACCGGCGCCAGGATCGCTTCGGTCAGGTTGCCCAGGTCATGCGCTGCGCGTTGCGCCTGACCTGGGTGGTCATCCTGATCCATCAGGGCATCGACCTTGGCCAGGCACTGGTACATGGCCTGAACGTGTTCTGCCAGGCTTTGCAGAGCTGGGCGCAAGGGCTCATCGCTTGGCCCAAGCAGGCGTTGCACAGCGGTTCGAAACACGGCCAGCATTTGCCCAAGTTCCTGGCTGACAGCTGCCAGGGTCGAGCTCTTCAGATGGCTTTCATAGCGCGCCTCGGCGCCCTCGTGACGCAATGTCGAGAGCAGCCGATCGCGCTCGGTGAGGTCACGCATGCCGCCGAGCATGGCCACCAATTGACCGCTCTGGTCGCGAAACGGTGTGCACCAGATGTGCATGGCAACCACTTCACCCAGATGCTCGATTACCGCTTCGGCCAGAAACGGCTCTTGCCGCGCAACCGCCTCGGTGAAGCGCTGCCGTGAACGCTCGCGCAATGGCGCTGGCAACCACAGCGCCTGGTCGATGGTAGAGCCGTGGATCGCTTCGAAACTTTCTCCGGCGTAGGCCAGGTAGCGGCGGTTACACATCAGCAGGCGGCCTGCGAGGTCGCGCACGAACATCGGGTAGGGGGCCGCGTCGAGCAGCGCCCGTAACAAGCCGTGCTCGCGTAGCAGTTGCGGGTCGCTGGAAGGCGCCTGCGCCCTGCTCGCCTCGTCGCCGGCAACCAAGCCATGGCTGCGGGCGACTTCGAGCAACTGGAAATCGTTGCCGACCTTGAGCTTCTGATGCAGACGCGCCTTATAGGTGCTGATGGTCTTGTAACTCAGGCTGAGCTGCTCGGCGATGTCCTTGTTACTCAGCCCTTGGCTGAGCATCTGCAACACGGTGAGTTCGCGCCCGGAGAGCTGGGTCAAGTCATCTTCGCCTGCACCGTCGAGGTCCTGGCGGGCGACTTCACGGGGGAAGTAGCTGCGTCCATGGCTTAGCGCCTGCAGGGCGCTGTGCAATTGGCTAAGCGCTTCGCTCTTGCATACATAGGCATCGGCGCCGGCCTGCAAGGAACGGGCGGCATACAGGCTGGCTTCCTGCACGCTGTACACCAGCAGTTTGATGCCCTGATGACTGGCGCGCAGCCGGCGCAGCAAATCCAGCCCACCCAGCTGCGGCACCAATAATTCCAGAATGACCACCTGCGGGTGCAGCAGCCGGCACTGCTCCAGCGCATCCAGGCCGTTGTCGACTTCGCCCAGTACCTGGTGGCCGGCACGCTCAAGCACAGCCCGCAAGCCGTCACGCACGATCGGCAGGTTATCGACCAACAGCAGCGTGCTCATGGCGCCTTCCCTCTGCGGCAATGGCCGATGCCAAGCATAGACCAGGGCCGTGGACGAGAGTCACTCCTACAAGCAGGTTGTAACGCCTCCGACATTCGCCAGCAGGCGTCCCGCGCAGACTTCAGGCATCCCACTTCAGATGCCCAAGAGGCTGCCATGAACACCGTCAAGCGTCCTGCACACTTCCAACGTACTCGTCTGGGCCGGGCCATCGGCCTGATTCTGGCGGGCCTGTTCAGCGTCAGCCTGATCGAGGCCGAAGCCGAGGACAGCGCCCTCGACCCACCGCTGATGGCTATCGACCCGCCCTCGGCAGCGGGCGCCATGCCCTCCCCTGACTACCTGCAGATCGCCCGGCAAGCCAGTCAGCAGGCACCCCAGTTATTCGCCAGCCGGCTGCTGGGGTCGCCAGCGCCAATCAACCTCAACAGCGCCGATGGTATTGGTGTTTCCAGCGCAGGTGCGCATGACGACGCCACGGTCAACCTGGGCGCGGCCCGCACCACCGGGGTGCTTGCGCAGATGGCCAGCAGCGTCGGCTTCGAGCGCGGTAGCGTCAACAGCAGCGCCCTGACGGCCACCAACGCCAATGGCCAAACGGGGCTGGCCAGCGATGGCGGCCAGTTGAGTGGCTCTGGGGTGACGGTCACCCTGATACCCAAAGCGGCCAACAGTACGCTGATCACCGCCAGCAACCTGACCGGCGTCAGCGCCAAGAATGCCGGCCAAGTGAGGTTGAACAACAGCACCATCAGTGTCGGTGGCGGCACTAACGGGGTGAACAACCAGGGTCTGGTCGCCAGCGGCGCTGGCAGCCAGATCGAGCTGGTTGCAAGCGAGGTCAGCACCCTGTCCAAAGGCTCGGTTGGCGTGCTGGCCCAAGGCGGCGGCAAGATCAGCATCAGCGGCGCCAGCGTGATCAGTACCACTGGCGCCAGCAGCCCTACTAGCGCCAGCCATGGCCTGAAAGCCACCGGCACCGCCAGCCTGATCGCTGTCAGCGACAGCGAGATACGCACTGGCGCAGTCGCCGCCAGCGGCGCCCGGGCAGATGACGGCGGGCAGATTCAATTGCAGCGCACCAGCCTCAGCCATACTTCCGCCGCCACCAGCACCAGCAGTACTGCCGTATTGCATGCGCTCGGCGGCGCCAGCATCAACGCCGATGCGGTCACGCTCAGTTCCAGCGGCAACTACATCGGCGGCGCCCGCGCCGAAGGCAGCGCCAGCCAGGTTTCGTTGCGCAACAGCCGCGTGGCAGTCAAAGGCTCGGGCACCGTCAATGACTTCGCCTCAGCCGCGCGGGCCATAAGCGGCGGCGCCGTGCTGATCGACAACAGCACCCTGAGCGCCGAAGGCACCTACAGCCACGGCGTGTCAGTCGAAGGCAGCGGCTCGCACGCCAATGTCAGCGCCAGCCGGGTCGAGGTCGGCGGTAATCGCGCGCACGGTCTCTACGTCAATGCAGGCGCCACTGCCGAGGTCAACGACAGTACCCTGCGCCTCGCCCCGGCTGGCAGTGCAGCAGGCCCTTGGGGCCTGGGCGCCTTGGTCGAAGGCAGTGGCTCACGCCTGCTGCTCAACGACAGCCAAGTGCACACCACGCAGAAAACCAGCTACGGTGTACGTGCCCTGGGCGGCGCCGAGCTGCTAATCAACAATGGCCTGATCGATACCCAGGGCAATTATTCAGCAGGCCTGAGTGCCGGTAACTCGACGGTGGTGGCCCATAACCTCACGGTGACCACCTCGGGCGACGACAACGCCATGGGCGTGGTCGCCGACGGCGGCGCGAACATCACCCTGTATGGCGGCTCGGTAACCACCACGGGCAATGGCTCACCGGTACGATCCAACCTGACCTTCCCGCACGCCCTGGCCTCGCGCAACCCAGGGGCTGTGCTCAACGTCTACGGCACCGCCGTGCATACCACCGGCACGCAGGCCTACGGCGCTGCGGTAGACGATGGCGGCAGCCTGTACTTGGAAGGGTTGAGCGTGAAGACCGAGGGGCAGTATTCCATGGGCCTGTATGCCGGCATCGGCACCCTCAAGCCAGGCCAGGTCAGCCTGGTGGCGCACAATGTCAGCGTCCAGACCCTGGGCGACCAAGCGACCGGCGCCATGGTCAGCCGGCAGTATCAGAGCGATACGGCCAGCCTGCAATTGAGCGACTCGAGTATCACAACCAGTGGTGTGTTGTCCCATGGTTTGCAGGCTGAATCCACCGCACTACTGAGTGCCAGCAACACCGCCGTCACTACCCACGGCGAGCGTGCCCTTGGAGCGCTGGCGAACAACCAGGCCAATGTTCAGGTCGATCAGGTCGGGATCAACACCAGCGGCAACCTGGCCCACGCCGCCGTGGCCAAGAACGGTGCGCGCCTCGACGCCCAGCGCAGTGTGATCAACGCCTCCGGTGACCAGGCCGCAGCGCTTTATGCGCAAGGCACCGAACTGCTCAAGGGCCAGGCCAATCTCGACAGCAGCGTGCTGCACAACCGCGACGGGGCCACTGTGGCTGTCGCAGGCGTCGCCGACATCAGCCTGACTGACAGTATCGTCGGTGGCAGCGGCCAATGGTTGAACGTCGACAGCGCCGTGGCAAGCGATGGCAGCAGCATCCCAGACATGGGCACCGGCCAGTGGCAAGGTGTCGGCAGCTCGCTGGCCAGTGCCGGCAACGCCAACATCAATGTCGCAGGCTCGGTGCTCAACGGCGCTGCGCGCACCGCTGCGGGCAGCAGTGCCAAGGTCGATCTGCGCGACAGCAGCCTGTGGAACCTGACCGGCGACTCGAACCTCAGCACCCTGCGTAACGAGGCCAGCCTGATCGACTTCAGCGCGCCAGTCGGCGGCAGCTACAAGCACCTGAGCGTCAACAACTACCACGGCGCCAATGGCACCTTTGCCCTGAACACGTACCTGTACCGCGACGGTTCGCCCTCGGACAAGCTGGTGGTGGATGGCGGTAAGGCCGATGGCAGCAGCAACCTGTTGATCAAGAACGCAGGTGGCCCCGGCGCGCTGACCCAGGGCAATGGGATTCTCGTAGTCGATGCCATCAATGGCGCGACCACCGATGCTCAAGCCTTTCGCTTGCTCAGCCGGGTCAAGGCCGGCCCTTATGAATACACCCTGCACCGGGCCAGCCTGGATGGCAGCAATCGCCAGGCCTGGTACCTGCGCTCTACTGCTGATGTGGGTCCGGTTGACCCTGTTGATCCAGTCGAGCCAGTGAAACCTGTCGACCCAGTGAAGCCGGTAGATCCGGTGAAGCCTGTAGATCCGGTTAAACCCGTCGATCCAGTGGACCCCGTCGATCCGACTGAGCCCGAGCACCCCATCGTTCCAGTTCGGCCACAAGTGCCCAACTATCGCCCGGAAACGACGCTATACCGCGCCTTGCCTTCGATGTTGCTGCACTACAGCCACGCCATGGTCGATACCCTGCATGAGCGGGTCGGTGAAGAGCGCAGGCTCAGCAGCGAGCCACTGCCCGCACAAGCCGCCGAACAATACGGCCCGTCACTGGGCTGGGGCCGGCTGATCTACCGCAAGGGTGAGGACGAGCTGGGCCAAGGTGCCAGCTACGACTACCGGATCCAGGCCTTCCAGGTCGGCACTGACCTGTATCGCAACGAAGACGTCGATGGCAGTACCGATCAGGCCGGTCTGTCGCTCAACGTTGGGCGTATCGCAGGTGACGTCGAGCACACCAATGGCAACAGCGCTGGCGACGACCTGATCCGCGCCTATGGGGTCGGCGGCTACTGGACCCACTTTGGGCCGGAAGGCTGGTACCTCGACGGTGTGCTGCAGTTCAACCGCTTCGACGTGCAAGCCAACCCTAGCGACATGGACACCATGAAAACCCGCGGCCGTGGCGTGACCGCCTCGCTCGAAGGGGGCTATCCGTTCAATCTCAATGAGGACAAGAACCTGCGCATCGAGCCGCAGGCCCAGGTGATCGTCAGCAAGATCAAGGTCGATGACAGCCACGACGACGCCTCTGATGTGCGCTTCGAAGACGTCGACTCGCTGACTGCCCGCCTGGGGGTGCGCATTGACAAGGACAGCCTGCGTGCAGACGACCAGGGCAAGCTGCACCGCACCAACGTCTGGGTGCGGCCCAGCGTCTGGCACGAGTTCAAGGGCAAGAGCAAAACCGAGTTTTCTTCGGCCAATGGCTACATTCCCTTTGGCACCGACATGAGCGGGACCTGGGGTGAACTGAACCTGGGTGTCGACTACCAGGTCGATGAACGCACCACAGTGACTGGCTCGTTGGGTTATCAGAAGGCGTTTGGCAAGGACAGCAGAAGCTATGAAGGGATGATTGGTATCAAGGTCAAGTTCTGATCGACGACGCCCGGCTCAGCCGGGCGTTTTTTATCGAGGGCCTCATCGCCCAGGCGCCTTATCCCCCTCTGCAACCCGCCATTATCAGACAAATCCGATATTCGATAGCGAGTCAGCTACCTACCATACGCGCCCTTTCCCACCATCAGCCAAGCCGACAGAGACAGGTTTCCAATGCAGGCGTGGCGAGTGTCCATAACGCGCGTTGCGCCAGGTGTTGAACATGAGCAGACAATTTTTGCTAGCTATTGCCCTACTCCTCTGGAGCACCGCAGCCAGCGCTGGGCAAAGCGAGCCACAGGGCGATTACTGGTACATCCAGACCAGCGCCTATACCCGCCACTGGAGCCCCGACCCAGAGCACAACAATCACCAACGTCTGATCGGTATCGAACGGGTGTACAGCGATGGGCTGCTCTGGGGCGGGGCGACATTCAAGAACTCGTTCAACCAGCGCTCCTACTATGGCTACGTCGGCAAAGTCTGGGAGCATGAGCGGTTTCCGCTCTATGCCAAGCTCAGTGCAGGCCTGATCCAGGGCTACAAAGGCGAATACAAAGACAAGATCCCGCTCAACCATTTGGGCGTTGCGCCGGTAATCATTCCGGGCATCGGTGCGCATTGGGGGCCGGTGGCTGCAGAGTTTGTGGTGCTCGGCGCGGCAGCGGGAATGGTCAACGTGGGGCTTCGGTTCTAGGGTTCAACGCCGCCTCAATCTTGGCGACGTCGATCTTGCCCATCTGCATCATCGCCTCGAACGCCCGCTTGGCGGCGGCTTGGTCAGGATTGGCAATGGCCTGGATGAGAATCCTTGGGGTGATTTGCCAGGAAATACCCCATTTGTCCTTGCACCAACCACAGACACTCTCCTCGCCGCCATTGCCGACGATGGCATTCCACAAACGATCGGTTTCGGCCTGATCGTCGGTAGCAACCTGGAACGAGAACGCCTCGTTGTGCTTGAACACCGGCCCGCCATTAAGGCCGATGCAGGGAATGCCCATCACGCTGAACTCGACAGTAATCACATCGCCCGCCTTCCCCGAGGGATAGTCGGCTGGGGCCTTATGCACGGCCAGCACCTTGCTGTCCGGGAAGGTCTTGGCGTAGAACTCGGCCGCCTCCTGCGCCGCCCCCTCATACCACAGGCAAATAGTGTTCTTGCTGGTCATGGCGCTACTCCTCGATCGGGACAGAGGCATTAGTCTAGTCGCTCGATGTCCAGCAGCCAGGCGCTAAGGCCGCGCGCATGGGCCGGTTTCAACGCTATCATCGAGGTGGCCGGGCGTTGAGCGAACCCCGCGCCGACAGGCCTGTCCAACCTGCTCCCATGTGCGACGAGAAGACCCATCGACCATGCATTTCGACCTGATCCAAAGCCTGAGCCTGGCCGGCAAGCCAGAGGTACCCAACGATGACCGGATCGGCTGCGCCGACCAGCATGCCTGGGTCATCGACGGCGCGACAGACCTGGGACCACCAGGTCTGCTCGGGGAGCGCGGTGGTGCGGCCTGGCTGGCAGCAGCGGCGCAGCGGGCTTTTCACGGGGCATCTGGCGCTTTGCAGCAGGTGTGTGAATCGGTGTTTGTCGCCGTCGCAACCGACTATGCCCAGGCCCAGCGACGCGAACCGGTCGCGGCCTGGGAGCTGCCGCGCGCTGCATTCGCCGCCGTCGCCCTTGAGGGTGCCGAACTGAGCTGCGCCTACATGGGCGATTGTGTCGTGCTGCACCGCAGTGCTCAGGGCATTGGGTTTCTCACCCCCGAGCCTGACCGTGAGGCGGAACGTGCTGAAGCCGCAGCCCTGGGCCCGGGCACCGGGGCATTCGGGGTGCGCACGCCAGCGGTGGTGGCCGACCGCCGGGCTGCCCGTGAGCGACCCAAGGCCGTCTTGAGCATCGATGCGCAGCAAGCCCGAGACGGCACACGCTATGTGCGCAGCGCGGTGTCCGCGGGCGATGAGGTGATTTTGCTGAGCGATGGTTTCGCCGCGCTGTTCGATACCTATGACGTCTACGACCCGGCAGGTTTTATCGCGCAGCTTGAGGCGCATGGCTTGGCCGCTCTGGCTCAGACGCTGCGCGCCATAGAACAGGAGGACGCCGCTTGCCTGCGCTATCCGCGCTTCAAGGCCAGTGACGATGCCTCGGCGATCTGGTTGCGGGTCGCCTGATAGCCGATCGACGGGCGGCCAGCACTGTTCGCGAGATATCCGCTGAAAAGCTTGCTCATACATCGGCATGGGTACGACGAGATGCTATTGGCTACCTTTGAGAACTCATATCTGAGGTCATGGACATGGACATGGACAGTCCCCACGCCGTACATCTTCGCCTGGGCCGGTTTTCTGAAGCCGGGCGTATTTATGCATTGACTACAGTCGTCAAGAATCGGCTGCCACTCTTTGTTGATCTGCAACTGGCAAGGTTGGTCATCGCCCAGTTGCGCCTGGCGCAGGCCGAGCACCTCGCGCAATCGCTTGCCTGGGTGGTGATGCCTGATCACGTGCATTGGCTGGTGCAGTTACAGGATGCGACGCTCAGCACACTGATGGGCAGAATGAAGTCACGCAGTACGCGTGCGATCAATAGCGCATTAGGTAGGGATGGAGCGCTTTGGCAGCGCGGGTATTACGACCGGGCTGTGCGTAGAGAGGAGGAGTTGCAAGGTATTGCCCGCTATATCGTGATGAATCCTGTTCGGGCGGGGTTAGCCCGTACGGTTAAAGAGTATTCGCATTGGGATGCGGTGTGGGTTTGAGCATTTTGGGGCTGCGTTGCAGCCCATCGCAGGCAAGCCAGCTCCTACAGGTCCAACGCCAATCTTTGTAGGAGCTGGCTTGCCTGCGATGGGCCGCAGAGCGGCCCCTAAATCCCGGACCTCAGCCAAAAATCACATAACTCTTGCGCACAGTTTGACGAATCTCCCATGTCCCTTGGCTATCTGGCGGGAAGCACAGGGTATCGCCCGCACGAAACGCCAACGGCGCCCCGCCATCGGGGGTGAAGCTCCCCTCCCCGCTGATGATGTAGCTGTACTCGGCTTGCTTGACCCCACGCCGAAAACTGCCCGGCGTGCACTGCCAAATACCCGTTTCGGCCGCAGCGCCAATCAGGCTGTGCTCACCTGCTGTGCTCGCCTGGGCAATGGTTTCGCCCACGGGTTGGGCCACCGGCGCCGGTTGCGAAAACTGCGCCTCGGTTACCGCCTTGATCAATACCGGTTGCATCAACTACCTCCTAATAAGTCACAGAACGGCATCGAGCAAGCGATACCAGGCAATGCCCACGCCCAGGTACAAACGCTGCAGGCCATGGAACGGAATCGGTCGGATCGGTGACAGCGGAAACGGAAACTGCTGCGCCTTGCCCAGCAGTCGCTGTGCCAGGTGCCGGCCAAGTGCGGACGACATGGCAATACCGCGACCGTTGTAACCGAGCAGGATGCTCAGACCCGGCGCCGGCTCGTGCAGGTGCGGCATGAAATCCTGGGTCAGGGCAACGCGCCCGCTCCACTGGTATTCGAACTCGACCCCGGCCAGGTGCGGGAACAAGCCCAGCACCGAGCGACGCAGGTGGTTCCAGTCGCTGGCAGCCTTGGGCTCGGCAAACGGCCCACGCCCACCGAGCAGCAGCCGGCCTTGGGCATCCTGCTTGAAATACAGCAGCAGCCGGCGCGCATCGGAACACACCTCACCGCCAGGCAGCACCGTGCGCCGCAGTGCGTCCGGCAGCGGCCGGGTGGCAACGATGAAACTGTTAGCCGCCAGCACCGTCTGACGCAGCTTTGGCCACAAATCGTCGGTATAGCCATTGGTGGCCAGTACCACGCGCTCGGCGCTGACCGTGCGCCGGGTATCGGTGGTGAGGGTCCAGCCGCAGCTGTCGCGGTGCAGGCCGGTAACGCGATTATGGCCATGGATCTGCGCGCCTTCGGCGATGGCCGCCCTGGCCAAGCCGCGTGCGTAGCTCAGCGGCTGCACGCTACCGGCACGCGGGTCGACCCAGGCGCCCAAATAGTCATAGCTGCCGATGCGCTGGGCCACGCTGCCCTTGTCGAGCATCTCCACCGGCACCCCGCGGCAGCGCCATTGCTGCGCACGGCGCTCGACCGCGCGCATGGCGGCCGGGGTTGCCGCTGGCTGGATCCAGCCCTTGCGGGTGGCGTCGCAGGCAATGTCGTAGTGGCGGATCAGCTCGAACACCTCATCGGCGGCAGTCCCGGCCACTTCGATCAAGCGCTCGGCTTGCTCGCCACCGTACATGCGTAGCAACTCGTCGGGGTCGTGCTTAAGCCCCGGAATCACTTGCCCGCCGTTGCGTCCGGAAGCACCCCAGCCGGGCTCGCCGGCATCCAGCACACAGACCCGCGCCCCCTCACGCGCCAAGTGCAGGGCGGTAACCAGGCCGGTGTAGCCGGCGCCGACCACGGCCACATCGACTTGCTTGTCTTCGGCCAACGGCGGGGTGTGAACGCCAGGTGCGGCCGTGCTCGCCCACAAGGAAGGCGGTAGAGCCAAAGGTCGTGCACTCATGCCACGCCTCCATCAGTGGTCAGCAGGCGTCGCAAGAATTCCTGGGTACGGGGCTGCTGCGGCGCGCCAAGCACCTCGCGCGCCGGGCCTTCCTCGACGATTCGCCCGCCATACAGGAAGCACACCTTGTCGGCGACCTCGCGGGCAAAGCCCATTTCATGGGTGACCACGACCATGGTCATGCCCTCCTCGGCCAGCTTGCGCATCACCGCCAGCACTTCGCCGACCAATTCCGGGTCCAGCGCTGAGGTCGGCTCGTCGAATAGAATGGCCTTGGGCCGCATGGCCAAGGCCCGGGCAATGGCCACACGCTGCTGCTGGCCGCCCGACAGCTCATCCGGGTAGGCCTCCATGCGATGGGCCAGGCCGACCTTTTCCAGCAGTGCCTTGGCATGTTCGCGGGCCGCCTCGGGGCTTTCCTTCTTTACATAGATCGGCCCTTCCATGACGTTCTGCAGCGCGGTGCGATGGGGAAAGAGGTTGAAGCGCTGAAACACCATCGCCACCTGGGTGCGAATCTCATGGATGGTCTTGGCATTGCGATCGACCCGCTCGTCACTGACCAGGATGTCGCCCCCTTCATAGGTTTCCAGGCCATTGATGCAGCGCAGCAGGGTCGACTTGCCCGAGCCCGATGGGCCGATCAAGCACACCACCTGGCCGCTCTGGACCTCAAGGTCGATGCCTTCGAGAACGCGGGTACTGCCATAGCTTTTGTGCAGCGACTGAATGCTGATCATGCGTGCTTCCTCGTGGCGATCCGCGCCTCGAGACGGCGCAAGGCATACGACAGCGGCAGGCTCAAAGCCAGGTAGAGCAGCGCCACCAGGGTATAGACAGTCATGTTTTCAAAGGTCGATGAGGCTATCAGCTGGCCGGCCCGGGTCATCTCGGCGACGGTGATGGTCGACACCAATGATGAGTCCTTGAGCATCATCACCAGGGTGTTGCCATACGGCGGCAAGGCAATCCGGAAGGCCTGTGGCAGCACCACCCGGCGCATGATCATCGGCCCGCGCATGCCCAGCGATTCTGCCGCCTCGATCTGACCCTGCTGGATAGCCTGGATACCTGCGCGAAAGTTCTCCGCCTGATACGCCGAGTAGGCGATGCCCAAACCGATGATGCCGGCCTGCAGGGCAGTGAGCTGGATGCCGAATTCCGGCAACACGAAGTAGATGTAGAACAGCTGCACGATGATCGGCAGGCCACGAATGATGTTCACCACCGAAACGGCGAACAGGGCGACCGAGCGAACCTTGGACACCATCATCAGGGCGAAGGCCAGGCCAATCAGGGAGCTGAGCAGGAACGAGGCAATCGTGACCTGCACGGTGACCACCGCGCCACTCAAGAGAATGGGCAGGAAGTCCAGAGCATTCTGGAAGAACATAAGCGAGTCCGCGAGAGAGCAATCAGGGAAGAGGCGCCCGCTGCGGGCGCCGTGAGGCGACGATCAGTCCAGGTGCCACTTGTCGATGATGCCGGCCAGGGTGCCGTCGGCCTTGATGCTGGCGATGCCCTGATTGACCCGGGCAAGCATCTGCGGATCGCCCTGGCGCATGATCAGGCACACTTCACCTTTGATCTGCGGCTGATAGCTGTCGACCAGACGGACTTTTTTCAAGGTGCCCTGGGCCATCTGGTAGGCGAGGATCGGATGGTCACCAAAGCCTGCCTTGATCCGGCCCAGGGCCAGGTCGCGGGTCAGGTCCGCCAGCGAATCGTAGCCGCGCACTTCCTTGAAAATGCCGCGTTTGTTGAGCTCGTCGAGGAAGATGGTGCCGACCTGGGCGCCTACCACTTCGCCTTTGAAATCATCCATGTGGCTGTAGGCCTTGGCGTCGTCGGCACGCACGATCAGGCCTTCGCCGTATTCGAACACCGGGTCCGAGTACTGCACGACCTTTTCTCGCTCGGGGGTACGCAGCATGGCGGCGGAGATCAGGTCGATCTTTTTCGCGGTCAGCGAAGGGATCAGTGCGGCGAAGGTGGTCTGGGCGATATCCACCTCAAACCCGGAGGCCTTGGCCACCGCTTGGGCGGAGTCGACCATCATGCCCTGGATACTGTTGCTCTTCACATCGAGAAACGTAAACGGCACACCGGTAGCGGTGGCGCCGACTTTGTACGTCTCGGCCTGGGCGACCAAGGAGGTGACGCAACTGGCGGCCAGGGCCAGGGCGCAGGTGAACACACGAAGGCGTGGATACATGGTGAACACTCCCATTTGACGCGGTTTGTTGTCGTTATGCGTTATGGATGCCTCGGGTATCGGCAGGAGGCCTTGCGACCCAATATAATTGATTTACAAAAATCGTAAAGAGATTTATAAATATCGCATATCGATATTAACCAGTGATCCTGCCCAAGGGACGATCCATGAACGATAACGACAACAGCCTGTTCAACCAGTCACTGGAAAAAGGCCTGGCGGTGCTGCGCGCCTTCAACGCCCGCCGGCGCACCATGAACCTGGCCGAGGTGGCCGAGGCCGCTGGCATCAACAAAAGCTCGGCGCAGCGCATGATCCATACCCTGGAAGCCTTGGGGTATGTGAGCAAGCATCCGCAGACCAAGCGCTTCCAACTCACCCCAGAGGTGATGGAAATCGGCTACAACTACCTGGCTGCCGACACCCTGGTGGACGTCGCTAACCCGTTCCTCGCCGAGCTGGCGCAGACCACCGGGGAAACCACCAACCTGACCGAGCCCGTGCGCAACGACATGCTCTACGTAGCGCGTTTCGTCGGGCCTAAGTTCATCCCTATCCATTTGCCGATTGGCAGTCGTATCCCGATGTATTGCACCGCCTCGGGGCGCGCGTACCTGAGCGCGTTGGACGAGGATGAGGCGATAGCCGTGCTGCGCGCCAGCGATCTGTCTCGGCACACCCAGTACACCCGCACGTCACTGGAAGAGATCCTCGGCGAAATTGCCGAGATCCGCCGCAAGGGCTTTGCCATCAACAATGAAGAGTTGTTCTTGGGCGACATGGCTGTCGCCGCCCCGGTGCGCAACAGTCAGGGCCGGCCGGTGGCATCGGTGCATGTGGTCGCACCGACCAGTCGCTGGTCGCTGGAAGAGGCTGAGCGGCGGCTGGCACCTGCGGCAATTGAGTGTGCTCGGGCGATCAGTACATCGATCAGGACACTGTGAGTGAGCGCCGGCCTGTTTCCAGTGGTTTGCTGTCAATCAGGCCGATGCTGGACCAATCATCCTTGCTGGGCTGAAGGTGCGGCCAAGGTTTGGTCATCCAGTTGAATGCGGTTACGGCCGCCGCGCTTGGACTCGTACAGGGCAATGTCACCCTGCTCGATCAATGCCGCCAGGCTCGCGGGGGGGCGGTCGAATAGGTTGGCACCGATGCTCAAGGTGACAGCCGCTGGGGTGGCAAACGATTGCGAAGTGAGCAGCAAGAATTGCTCTCGTAGGCTGCTGCCCAGCTCATGAACCCGCGCAGGCGAAGCATTGCCCAGCAGGATCACGAACTCATCGCCGCCCAAGCGCGCGGCCAGCGCACTGGCAGGCAACATGGCGCGGATCATTTCGCTCAGCCCGACCAACAGCCTGTCACCGGCAGTGTGGCCATACAGGTCGTTGACCAGTTTGAAGTTGTCGATATCGATCAGCAGCAATGCCCCCGGCCGGGCCGCGCTTACCTCATTGATCAGGCGCGGCGCCCGCACTTCCAGGGCGCGCCGGTTATACAGGGCAGTCAGCGGGTCACGCGCGGCCAGCCGGGCGATCTGCTGCTCACGCCGGTAGCGCTCGGTGCCGGTCATCGACAGCGCGATCAGCATGATCGCCATGGCCCCTTCGACCAGCGAGACCTGAATGATTTCGCCGCGGAAAGCGGTCAGGTCGATCAACGTCCCGGGCACCAGCGGCGGGATCATCTTGGCCAGATAAAACAGGCCGTGGCCGAGCAACACGAAACGCAGTTGCACAGCGCCTACGCTCAATGACATGCCATGTGGGCGCAGGAGAAAACTAGCCCGGAGGGTCGTCAGCGCAACCAGCAGCGATTGCACCAGCAACATCACTTTTGACCACAGCGGCCCTTCCGGCAGCAGCAGCATCACCAGCCACGTGATGAACACCAGGTACCAAGCCCGCGACAGACGGGTTTCAGTAAACCGGGCAACGCCCAGCAAAAAGCAGAAATGCGCGGTGATCAACAGGCCATTGGCAAACCAGATGCCAATCAGCAAAAAGCCGTTGCTGCGCAGTAAAGCGAGGGTGCTGCCCACGCTGATGATGGCGAAACCGGTTGCCCAGTAAAGCAAGGAAGATTCGCGCACGGTGCGCCACTCGACCGCCAGGTACAGCGCCGCAGCGGCGGCCAGGGCGATCGTGATAGTGAGCATGGTAGGTGGATCGAGCGCCATGGAATGACGGGCCTGCCTGAAATTAAAAGTGGAGAAATGTTCAAAACCAGTTTGCGCGGCCCTGCGCCTGTACTGCACGCGCACGATTTCCGTCGTGGCTTACTGCCCATGCATCATCCGCACCAGCGGCGAATACCCTGTCGCTGTTAAGCGAAAAATAGTGCCTGGCGCGTTACTGCTCAGCGAGAAAACTCACCAGTTGCCGGCCATGTGAACTGAGCCGCTCCCAGCCACGAAAACACACGCGCAGTTCCAGGGTCGCCCAGCGTTCCTCCAGCGCGACCCAGCGCACCGCCAGCTCTTGCTCGGCGCGCAACGCCGCAGTTTCCGGGACAATGGCGATGCCTGCGTGCTGGGCGACCAATTGGGCGATGGCTTCAAAGCTGGGCGCGCGAACGCGCACTTTCAGCGGCATCGCCAGGTTCATCGCCAGCTCTTCGACGAAACGCTGCATCGCCCGCTCGCCCGGCAAACACACAAATGCAAAGCCCAGCGCGTCAATCAGCCGCAGCTGCTCCCGCCCGGCCAGGGGGTGGTCGGCCGGGACCAGCAAGACCAAACGCTCGGTGCGAAACGGCAGCGACACTAAACCGTCGCTCATCAAATTGCCATCATAGACGCCGATCTCGCACTCGTCAGCCAGAACCACACGCAATACGTCGACGCTTTTGTGCTCGACCAACTGCAGGTCGACTTCTGGATAGTCGGCTAGAAACGGCCCGAGCACGGCGGGCAACAAGGTGCTGTTGGTGACTGTGGAAGCGGCCAGGTGCAAGGTAATGCGCCGTTGCCCGGCCAGCTCGTGCAGGGTGTCCTGCAATTTGCGCGCTTCGCCCAGCACTCCTCGCGCCGCTTCCAATACCAGCCGACCGGCTGGGGTGAGCTGCATACCGTCGGCGCGCCGGGTGAACAGGCTCAAGCCACAGCGTTGCTCGAACAAGCGCAGGCGATTGCTGGCGGCAGAAACGGCCACCGGAAACGTCGCAGCGGCCTTGCTCAAGCTACCGGTAGCGGCAATCGCGGCGAGTAGACGCAGATCGGGAAGATCGAAATGCATTGTGCTTTCTCTAAATGCGAACACCATGTTCGATTAAAAGCGATTCTAACGTGGATTGCGTTCTGCACAGAATAAGCCCAGTGATAACTGCCTGGATTTGCCATGACCTTTTTGCGCACCCTGCTCACGCGCCAGATCCACAGCGGCAGTTTGTTTGCCGTACTGGCGGCCTTGGGTTTCAGCTTCAAAGCCATATTCGTCAAACTCGCCTACGCGGCCGGGCCGGTCGATGCGATCAGCCTGCTGGCCATGCGCATGGCCATGGCGTTGCCGTTGTTCGTCTGGCTGGTGTGGTTCAGCGGCCGGCAATCCTCCACTCGGCTGACACCCGCTGACGGCTTGCGCGTGATCCTGCTGGGGCTGCTGGGTTACTACCTGTCCAGCCTGTTCGACTTCTACGGGCTGCAATACATCAGCGCAGGGTTGGAGCGCCTGATCTTGTTCACCTACCCAACCCTTGTGCTGATCTTCCAGGCCATCGCCCTGCGCGAACGACCCACCACCCGCACCCTGGCGGCAATGGGCCTGTGCTATCTGGGCCTGGGCATCGCCTTCGTGCATGACGTGAGCATCTCTGGCGTTGGCCAGCAAGTGATTCTTGGCTCGCTGTGGGTGTTTGCCAGTGCAGTTACCTACGCCCTGTACTACTCCGGCACAGGCATTGTGCTCAAACGCATGGGTTCGATGCGCATGGCGGGCTTGTGCGGTACGGCGTCGTCGCTGATGGTGTTGGCTCACTACCTGTGGGTGGCGGACATCAGCCAACTGTGGCAGCTGCCTGCGGCGGTGTGGCTCAACGCGGGATTGATGGCGATCTTTTCCACGGTGCTGCCGATCTATTGGGTGGCCCTGGCGATTCAGCGCATGGGGCCCACGCAAACGGCGGCGGTGGGCAACCTGGGGCCAGTGCTGACGGTGCTGGCGTCGTGGGCGATTCTCAGCGAAGAAATCTCGACGTATCAGGTGCTAGGGCTGGCGTTGGTGTTGTTCGGGGTGACGCGCTTGAAACCCACGGCGAAGAAAACCGACCTGCCCGCTGCCAAGGAGGCGGCAGCCTGAGCAGGCTTGGGCGTTCAGCGCGTCCCGACGATGATCCCCTGCTCGCGCAAGCCTTCCAGCATCGCCAGGCCTTGGCGTTGAACGTTTTCATCGCCCAGCGCCTGCAAGCGCTGGCGGCCCGTTCCGCTAAGGCCTGCGAGCAACTGATAGGCCATCGGCGCCAGACGGGCGAAATGCACCTGGAGATCGGCATCGCGGTACACCAGCAGCAAGGTTGGCGCTTGGGGGGCGCTCTGGGGCTGGTAATCGGGGCCGATCAGCTCGACCGGCCAGCGATAGGCAAGCACGCGCGCCACGCATGACAGCAATGGCTCGCCTTCAAGTAGATCGCCGCCAGGCAGATGGGGCGGATCCTCGGCATCACTCAGGTACAACTGCGCCTCGATCCACTCGTAGTGGGCGAGCTCAAGCTGCCACGGCGCGTCTGCTTCGATGCCCTGCAGGTAGTCGATGAAGGCCTCGGAGATTTCCGTGAACAATGGTGTCTGGCTTCGGTACCTGGCATAGAAGTCGCGCACCCTGGCGTGCCAAAGGACGTCACCGAGGGTCTGGCGCATGACCGGGAAACTTCCTGCCAGCAGGCCTTCGATGCTGTTGTAGAACAGCTCCCGGTAGACCTTCAGGCGCCGTGCTTCGATACCCGGTGGCGGTGGGTTGTGCTCGGGGTCACGCAGGTATCGGGACAGGGTGAATTGCTGGTCACGCAACGGCTCGCCCATCATGTAGACCTCCGTGCGTGTGCTGCACGCTACCAATACGTGCGGTCTCCTCAAGCAGTTCGGCAAGCGGTGGGTAGTTGAAGTCACGCTCAAGCACCGTCGGCTGAACTCCAAAACGCTGACACGCCAAAGCGAACAGTGCCCAGACATCTTCTTTTACCGCAGCACCATGGGTGTCCACCTTGAGGTCTGGCGCTTCGTCGTAGTGGCCAGCCACGTGCATGCACGTAACCCGCTGCCGAGGCAGCCCGTTAAGGAACGTCACCGCGTCATAGCGGTGGTTGCAGGCGTTGACGAAGACGTTATTGACGTCCAGCAGCAGGTCACAGTCAGCCTCCTCCAGCACAGCCTGGATGAACGCCAGCTCGCTCATGGCCTGGTAAGGCGCTGCGTAGTAGCTGATGTTTTCCACGGCGATACGTCTGCCCAGCAGATCCTGGGCCTGGCGAATACGGGTGGCGACATGGCGGACCGCTTCTTCGGTAAAAGGGATCGGCATCAGGTCATACAGATGCCCGTCGTCGCTGCAATAACTCAGGTGTTCGCTGTACAGCGGCACGTCGAAGCGCTCGATGAACTGACGGGTTTGCCCAAGGAATGCCTGATCCAGCGGCGCGCTGGCGCCCAGCGACAACGACAAGCCATGGCAGGTAATGGGGAAACGCTCGGCCAGTTGCGCCAGCGCTTTGCCGTGGGCCCCGCCAACTCCGATCCAGTTCTCCGGCGCGCATTCGAGAAAATCGACCGCACCGTCCTCCATTGCCAGCAATTGCGCCAGCAAACCACGACGCAAGCCAAGTCCGGTACGTAAAGATGTAGGGTTCATAGTAAGCGCTCTCCAGGAGCACGGGACGCTCTGGGCAGAACGTCGGCAAGGGACAAACAAGCGCTGCCGGACAGATCGACCCTCTGCTCCGGCAGCCCCCTTAACCTTGCGCCGACATCAGCGCACGGGCTTAGGCCTTGTCGGCTTTAGCGGCCTTGTCGCCACCACATTTGCCTTCGCCGCACTTGCCTTCAGCGGCTTTCTTGTCGCCGGCTTTTTTATCGCCGCCACACTTGCCTTCACCACACTTGCCTTCGGCGTTTTTGCCCTCGGCGTGCTTGCCGGCTTTATCAGCGCCGCATTTACCTTCGCCGCACTTGCCCTCGCCATCAGTCTTGGCCGCAGCCAGTTGGTAGCCATGGGACAGAGGCTCGACGGCGAATGCACTACCGCCCATTACCATGCCGCCGATCAGAGCAGCGCCCAGCAGGCCAAGGGTATTTTTCGATTGTTTCATGGTGATGCTCCACTTCGGTTGTGAGATGGAGCCATTTCGCCGCAACGGTGTGTCGCAGGTGTATCGCCGGTGGCGCGGTTTTGTATGAAAGTCGGTCTCAATCCACAGAAGATACAGTGAGATACAAAGGCATCGGCCATTGCCTGGCTGCCGTTCAAACAACCTTTTCAAACGCTTGTATGTTTTTTCGTTGACAGCCCGTCAGCCGCATCCTAACCTCCCAGCAACTTCCACCGGGCCGGACACTTTTGTGGGCAACCTCTATCTGATCCGACATGGCCAAGCCTCCTTCGGCGCCGACGACTATGACGTCCTCTCAGCGGTAGGCAAGCGCCAAAGCCAAGCATTGGGCGAGCACCTGGCCCAGCTCGGCTTGCGTCTTGATCGCTGCGTCGCCGGCAGCCTGCGCCGCCAGCAAGACACCGCGCGTCTTGCCCTGCACGCGATGAGCGGCCACGGTTGCCCAGTGCCGGCGGTCGAAACCGACCCTGCATTCAACGAATTCGATGCCGACGGTGTGATCCGCACCCTGCTTCCCGGCTTGCTGCCAGATGAGCCTGAAGCGCTGCACATCCTGCGTAACGGCACGACCAATCGCAGTGAGTTCCAGCGCCTGTTCGCCCTGATGGTGCAACGCTGGCACGATGGCCAGCACCCTGACGATGGCCTGGAAAGCTGGGCTGCCTTCACCGCAAGGGTTCAAGGCGGTCTGCAACGGGTACTGCAGCGCGCCGGCAGCGGTGAGAATATCGCCATCTTCACCTCCGGAGGCACCATCGCCGCCCTGCTCCACCTGGTGACTCGAATTACCCCCAGTCAGGCCTTTGCGCTGAACTGGCAGATCATCAACACCTCGCTCAGCCAACTGAAGTTTCGTGGCAGCGACGTGACCCTGGCTTCCTTCAACAGCCAAGCACATGTGCAGCTGTTGCGGGCGCCGGAGCTCATCACCTATCGATGAGCCCGGCCTGTTGTGTCCCTACGGACGCGAATATTACTTAACAAGGAATACGCCATGAGCGATGTAGCTAAAGCCGTCGAAGCGATGAAAGCAAAGTTCAACCCCGCCGCCGCCGCCGGCCTGGACCTGGTGTTCGGCTTCAACATCACTGACGAAGACAAGCAATATGCGCTGATCGTCAAAGACGGCACCTGCGACATCCAGGAAGGCGAAAACCCAGACGCCAACTGCACCCTGGTGCTCGACAGCGAGACCCTCAAGGGCATCGTCAGCGGCGAGACCGACGGCATGCAAGCGTTCATGGGCGGCAAGCTGCGCGTAGAAGGCGACATGATGCTGTCGATGAAGCTCAGCGAGTTGTTCCCAGGCTAAGCGTCCGGGATGATCGATGAAAAACCGAAGCCTGCGCGGGCTTCGGTTTTTTTTTGCCTGGCCGGGGTATGGCGGCGCGCTTTTCGCGGGCAAGCCCGCTCCCAAAGGGATGGTGCTGAACCTACGGTTAGCGGGGTGCCTGGGTGGTTGGCGAAGGCCTGTATGGCTTCAATATCAGGCGCGTTGATCGACCAGCAACACCCACAGCTATATGCCATTGGCACGCTTGTACCAGCATGGAAGGCCCATTAGATTAGCCAATAATCCTCGTGAACGAGAATAAGGATAACGCATGACGCTCACTGACCAGTCCACCCAGGTACGCCCCGGCGAAGAACTCGATGCGACTGTCATCGATCCTTACCTCAAGGCCCACATCCCGGGCTTGCAGGGAAGCCCGGCCATCAGCCAGTTCCCCGGCGGTGCATCCAACCTCACCTACCTGGTCAGCTACCCGAACCGCGAGTTCGTCCTGCGCCGCCCACCCTTTGGCCACAAAGCCAAGTCCGCCCACGACATGGGCCGCGAGTTTCGTATCCTCAACCAGCTCAATAGCGGCTTTCCCTACTGCCCCAAGGCCTATGTGCACTGTACCGACGAGTCACTGATTGGCGGCGAGTTCTACGTGATGGACCGGGTCAAGGGCATCATCCTGCGCTCGGACATCCCCACCGAACTCGATCTGGATGCCAACCGCACCGAGGCCCTGTGCAAGAGCTTCATCGAACGTTTGGTCGAGTTGCACCAGGTCGACTACAACGCGTGCGGCCTGGCCGACCTGGGCAAGCCCGAAGGTTACGTACAACGGCAGATCGAAGGCTGGAGCAGTCGCTACGAAAAAGCCCTGACCCCAGACGCACCGCGCTGGGAGAACGTCATCGCCTGGCTGCGCGAAAAAATGCCCGCCGACCATCCACACCCCGCCATCGTGCATAACGACTACCGCTTCGACAACGTCATCCTCGACGCGGCAAACCCGATGCGCATCATTGGCGTACTGGACTGGGAAATGACCACGATCGGCGACCCGCTGATGGACCTGGGCAACAGCCTGGCCTATTGGATCGAAGCCGATGACCCAGCGCAGGTGCAGCTGATGCGGCGCCAGCCAAGCAACGCACCGGGCATGCTCACCCGCCGCCAGTTCGTCGACTACTACGCCGAACGCTCAGGCATCGCTATCGACAACTTCGACTTCTACTACTGCTATGGCCTGTTCCGCCTGGCCGGGATCGTGCAGCAGATCTACTACCGGTTCTACCATGGCCAGACCCAGGACAAGCGCTTTGCCCAGTTCATTCACATGAACAAGCTGCTGGAGCAGATGACCCTGCAAGTGATCGGCAAGTCCGCACTCTGACGACAGACAACAAGGAAAACAGCATGTCCAAGACCCAACTGTTCGACCTCGATGGCAAGATCGCCTTCGTCTCAGGCGCCAGCCGTGGCATCGGCGAGGCCATCGCCCACTTGCTGGCCCAACAGGGCGCCCATGTGATCGTCTCCAGCCGCAAGCTCGAGGGCTGCCAGCAAGTGGCCGACGCCATCATCGAAGCGGGCGGCAAGGCCACTGCGGTGGCCTGCCATATTGGCGAGCTGGAGCAGATCCAGCAGGTTTTTGCCGGTATTCGTGAACAGTTCGGCCGCCTCGACATTCTGGTCAACAACGCCGCCACCAACCCGCAATTCTGCAACGTGCTCGATACCGACGTGAGCGCCTTTCAGAAAACCGTGGACGTGAACATCCGTGGCTACTTCTTCATGTCGGTCGAAGCCGGCAAGCTGATGCGCGACCACGGTGGCGGCAGCATCATCAACGTTGCCTCGATCAATGGCGTGTCGCCTGGGCTGTTCCAGGGCATCTACTCGGTGACCAAGGCCGCAGTGATCAACATGACCAAGGTGTTCGCCAAGGAATGCGCCCAGTTCGGCATCCGCTGCAACGCCTTGCTGCCGGGGCTGACTGACACCAAGTTCGCCTCCGCCCTGGTGAAAAACGACGCCATCCTCAACGCCGCCCTGCAACAGATCCCACTCAAGCGCGTGGCCGACCCCAGCGAGATGGCCGGTGCAGTGCTGTACCTGGCCAGCGATGCCTCCAGCTACACCACCGGCACAGCACTGAATGTCGACGGCGGCTTTCTCTCCTGATCAGTCCTTGAGCGCCTGCAGCGTGTAGCTCAGCGGCAGGCGCCAGGGCGCTTCGCGCAGGCGCCATTCGCCGTCGGCGCCCTTGACCATCTGCCCTGGCAGCGCCTCCCAGGGAATGCTCTGATGCTCGTGCAAAGCGCTCAAGCGCAGGCCATTTTGCAGCAACGCGGTGATGACCTCAGCCAAGCCATGGTTCCACTCGTGGGTCTCGGTCTGGATCAGGGCCTGATCAGTCTCGACGTAGGTCTGATCGTTGATCCACACCATCGGCGCCTCTCGCTCGAAGTAGGGGTAGTCCAGTTGCAGGCGGTCGTGATGATCCTCATTGACTGCCATCAGCATTGGATGCCCATCGCGCAAGAACAACCGCCCACCTGGCTTGAGCAGCGCCGCGACGGTACGGGCCCAATGCTCGATGCTGGGCAGCCAGCACAAGGCGCCAATGCCGGTGTAGACCAGGTCGAAACTACCCGCCGGCAATACCTGGTCGGCCTGATAGACATCCGCCTCGACGTAATCGATGGCCGCCCCGCAGCGCTCAGCCAATCGCCGTGCCTGGACCAGCGATGCCGAGGAAAAGTCCAGGCCGCTGACCTGAGCACCCAAACGCGCAAGAGACAAGGTATCGGTGCCGATATGGCATTGCAGATGAACTGTGCGCAGGCCGCGGATATCGCCCAGCTGTGGCAGATCGAAGCGCACCACTTCGGACAGGTGCTCGGGGCACGCGATGAAGCGCTCGACCTCGTAGTCTTTCGACGCCGCATGCAACGGCGCGCGTTCATCCCAGCTGGCGCGATTGAGATCGTTGGATCGACTCATGAGCTACATCCCTGTCATTGATACAAGTAGACAACTTAGCCGGCGCGACATCTCCATTACAACTGGACTATAAACTGCGGACATTTCACCTGCGCACGAAGGGATCTCATGCCAACTCTATACGAGGGCGGCTGCCTGTGCGGCGCCATCCGCTTTGCCGCCGATGCCCCCGCCGCCAACCCACACCATTGCTCCTGCCGTTGGTGCCAACAACATACCGGGGCACTCACCGCCACCTGGGTCGAGTTTGCTCGCAATCAGGTGCGCTGGACCGGGCCTGGCGGTGCGCCCGATACCTGGCGCTCCTCTGATTGTTCCAGCCGCGCTTTCTGCCGCCGTTGCGGCAGCAGCCTCGGTGCCATAGATGACGCCCCGACTGTCGCCTTGCTGCTCGGTTGCTTCGATCAACCCGACAGCCCTGGACTGGAACCTGTTTTCCACGCCTTCGAGGATCGCTGCCCAGTGTGGAATCGCCCTCTACCCCTTACAGACAAGTAGCGGCTGCGGCCCGACGGCGCAGGGCCGTGCTGTCATTGCTTTGCGCGTAATAGTCGACCCGGGTGCCGTTGGCCTCGGGGTAAACGTCGACGAACGCCTGCGCCTCTCGGGTATAGACCGTATAACCGCCCTGCTTGCGCGGCTGCAGATAGCCGCTGGCATCAACGCCGAACGTGGCCTCTTCCTGCCAACTGAACTGGATGCATTGCGAGACGATCTGCGGGGCCTTCTGTGAAGCCAATTGCGCAGTCGGCGCGCCGCCGCGTGCGGCTTCCATGGTCGATGAAGCACAACCAACCAGCATCAGCGCTACGGCCATCGGCAAAAGTGCGCGCATGTTCGATCCTCGGAGCAAAAAAGAACGCGACTCTAGCACTGGCGGCCATGTCGAGTGAATTGTCCCGAGCAGGTTGTTGTCGCATAGAGGGCATGCCTGCCATTAGGAGATCACTATGAAACTGCGTCCACTGCTATCGGCCCTACTGCTTAGCGCCACCCTGCCGATCCTGCCCTTGACCGCCACGGCCGCGCCAAGTGCTGAGCAAAGCGTCACCGCGCCAGAAACCCATAACCGCGAACTGCAAGTTGGCGACAAAGCGCCAGATCAGTACAAACGCGACGACGCAGCCATTGCCGACTGGAAAGGCAAAGGCCTACCCGCCCCGGAAAAGGACAGCCATTGGGTGAAAATGGGCGATCACTATGTGCTGGTGCAGATCACCAACGGCGTGGTGCTGGCCATTCAGCCCGCCTCCTGAGTCAGCACGGGCCGAGCAATGCCGCCATATGCACGGCATTGCGCCCACCGGCCTTGGCTTGGTAGAGCGCAGCGTCGGCCTGGCCGAGCAGGCTGGCGGCGTTGTCCTCGGCACCGGGGATGCCACACCACAAACCGACACTGAAACGCAGCTCGATGTCATCGCCCGCAAAGCGCGCCGGACTCTGGGCGATCGCCTCACGCAAGCCCTGTAGCGCCACCATGGCGCCCTCTCGATCGGTATTGGGCAACAGCAGCAAGAACTCTTCGCCACCATAACGGCCAAGGCTGTCGGTCAAGCGCAAGCGCTGCTGCAACTGGCGCACGCAGTGGCACAGCACCTCATCACCGGCCAAGTGGCCGTGCAGGTCGTTGATGCGCTTGAAATGGTCGATGTCGATCATCGCCACGGCCAGGCTGCTGTGTTCGCCCCTTGCCCGCTCCAGCTCCACAGCGAAGCGCTCAAGAATCGCCCGGCGGTTGTAGGTGCCAGTCAGCACATCGCGCAAGGCCATATGCTGCAAGCGCGATTCGCTGCGCTCCTTGGCCATCAGCACCAGGCCAATCGAATACATCATCACCGTCACCGTACCAATGGCCACCGATACCGTCTGCTTGAGATTGCTGGTGTCGTAGCGCATGTCCGCCGCCTCCCCCAGCACCACCGCCACGGCGCGCATGCCCAGCCCGACCAGGCTGATCAACGCGCCAATCACCAGCAGCAGGTGCGCCCGGCCTGGACGCTCGACGTGCCGTCGCGCCCAGCAAAGGATCAACGAGCATTGCAACATCAGCACCAAGGTCGCCAGCAGCATGCGCGGCTCCAAGGTGTCGAGCAGCAGCATCAACCCCAGCAACATGACTGCCGGAATGATAAAGATCGAGCGCCACGGCACCCGCTGTTCACGCACCCGGAACAAGCTCGCCGAATAGAACGCCAGGGCCAGCGACAGCAGGCTGTTACCCAAGCCATAGCTGATCCACAGCGGCGCATGGGCGTACAGCGTATAGCAGACCTACGCCAGGGCATGGGCGAGCAGTCCGCAGCCGGTCAGCAGCAGGTTGTCGCGGCGGTTGAACTGACCGACCAGCAACAGGCAAAAGGCCAGGATGGTCGCGACCAGGGCAACGGCGGCGAACAGCGTCGGGGTGTGGGCGATCATCGTGATTCACCGTGTGGCAGACAGCCGTCTTCAATGCGGCCTGGCTCAAGTCTAGGGGCCAGCGCTCAACCCAGCCATGACCGAGCGGGACAGAACAGCAGCCGCCAGGCACGTGACGATGTTGCGCGGGAGAAATATTTTTACCGTGCAGAAACCAAATTGAGCGATTCCGGTCTTAGTGGTTACCCCGTAAACCTATGCGGATCAAGGACCTATATCGTGATCACCCGCCTTGCAAGTCTCCCGCTGATTGCCGCGATGCTGCTCGCCGCTGGTTGCCACAGCCATCATTACCACGACGATGATGATGGCTGGCGTGACCGCGACCGCGATCGCGGCCATCACCACCGTCATGACCGTGGTGACGATGATCGCCGCTACCGTGACCGCGATTACCGCTGAAACGTCTTTCCAACCCTGATTTGCCGCCCGTGCCGCGGCACTCTACTTTGTTGATTCCTTTGAGGTTCATGAACATGCGTTTGACTCTGCCTTGCGTTGCCCTCGGCCTGCTGCTGTGCCAAGGCGCCTTTGCCGGTGACGGTACTGCGGCCATTGGCGGCGGCCTGGGTGGCGCCCTGGGCAACGTGGTTGGCCAACAAATGGGCGGCAGCACGGGTGCAGCCATTGGCGCCGGCCTGGGCGGCGCCGCCGGCAGTGCAGTAGGTGCCCGCAAGGGCAACCGCACCGAAGCTGCGATCGGTGGTGGCCTGGGTTCGGCTGGCGGCTCGCTGCTGGGCGGCAAGCTCGGCGGCTCGACCGGCTCGACCGTCGGTGCCGGTCTGGGCGGCGCTGCTGGTGGTGCCATCGGCAACCACCTGGGCGACAACAACGGCGGCAAGAAGAAACACAAGCGTCGTCATCATCGCCACTGATCGCCTGCCCCACCCATCGCGGGGGCAAGCCCCGCGATTGGCTTAGCCACAAAAACCCTGCAACACATCAATACACCCTTCACCCCACAATGGCACACTGGCTGCTACTGTCTTTCGTGCCCCCTTGAGTGAAGGAACACCCCCTCCCGATGAACCCTGAGCTGCTCACGGTCCTAGGCCTGCTGGCCGTCGTCGTCCTTTTGTTTGTCATCAACCGACCGCGCATGGACGTGGTCGCGCTGCTGGTGATCCTGTTTCTGCCGCTGTCGGGCATCCTCACCGTTGAGCAAGCCCTGGCGGGCTTTAGCGATCCTAACGTGGTGCTGATCGCGGCGCTGTTCGTGATCGGCGAAGGGCTAGTGCGCACTGGCATCGCCTATCGCATCGGCGAGTGGATGAGTGCCCGTGCCGGCAATAGCGAAGCACGCCTGCTGGTGCTGTTGATGGTGTCGGTCGCAGGGCTGGGTTCGGTCATGAGCTCGACCGGCGTGGTGGCGATCTTCATCCCGGTGGTGCTGAGCATTGCCGCGCGCCTGAGCATTTCACCCAGTCGACTGATGATGCCCTTAAGCTTCGCCGGGCTGATCAGCGGCATGCTCAGCCTGGTCGCCACGCCGCCCAACGTGGTGGTGCACAGCGAGCTGGTGCGGCACGGCGAGCAAGGCTTCACGTTCTTCAGCTTCACCCCGTTCGGCCTGGTCGTGCTGGCTCTGGGCGTGGGCTACATGCTGCTCACCCGGCGTTGGCTCAACGGTGAAGTGCGCAAGGATGGCCGCGTAGAAACCCGGCGCACCCTGCTCGACCTGGTGCTGGACTACAAGCTCAACGGCCGCGAACGCCGCCTGCGCATCCGCCCGCATTCGCCACTGATCGGGCATACCTTGGGCGAGCTGGAGCTGCGCACCCGCCACGGCGCCAACGTGATCGGCATCGAGCGCCAGCATAAATTCACCACCCGGGTGATTACCGCCGACTCCGGCACCGTGCTGCACCAGGGTGACGTGCTGTTGCTGGACCTGTTCGCCAACCGCGACGACCTGCGCAGCCTGTGCCAGACCATGCAGCTCGAACCCCTACACTTCAAGGCCGCCTACTTCATCGACCAATCCCAGGAAGTGGGGATGGCCGAAGTCTCACTGCCACCGGGCTCGCAACTGATCGGCAAAAGCATCCTGGAGCTGGCCTTCCGTAGCCGCTACGACCTCAACGTGGTCGGCCTGCGCCGCGATCAGGCGGCCATCGAGGAGCAACTGGTCGAAGAAAAACTGCGCCTGGGCGACACCCTGCTGGTCGTCGGCCCGTGGAAAGCGGTGCGCCAGCTTCAGAGCCAAGCCAAAGACTTTCTGGTACTGAGCCTGCCTGCCGAGATCGATCAGGTCGCGCCAGCCCGCAGCCGCGCGCCCTTTGCCCTGATCAGCCTGGCGGTGATGGTCGGCCTGATGGTCAGCGGCGTGGTGCCCAACGTGCTCGCCGCGCTGATCGCGTGCCTGCTAATGGGCGCCGGCCGCTGCATCGACATGAACAGCGCCTACCGGGCCATCCATTGGCAAAGCCTGGTGCTGATCGTCGGCATGCTGCCGTTTGCCCTGGCATTGCAGAAAACCGGTGGTATCGACCTGGCCGTCAGCGGCCTGGTCGGGCTGCTCGGCGGCGCCGGGCCGAGCGCGATATTGGCCTGCCTGTTCGTGGTAACGGCGGTGATTGGCCTGTTCATCTCCAACACCGCCACCGCTGTACTGATGGCGCCCGTGGCCATCAGCACCGCCAGCCAGTTGGGCATGTCGCCCTACCCATTTGCCATGACCGTGGCCCTGGCAGCCTCGGCGGCGTTCATGACGCCGGTGTCTTCGCCGGTCAACACCCTGGTGTTGGGCCCAGGTCAATATCGCTTTGCCGACTTCATCAAGGTCGGTGTGCCATTTACCGTACTGGTGATGCTGGTAACGGTGTTGATGGTGCCGTGGTTCTTCGGGCTGTAAAGGGGATGTCAGCGAATAGCGGCAAAATGGCATTATCGGTCAGGATCGTGCCGCCATAATATCCAATTGACATCAACCCTGCTCTCGAAACACACTGATACGAATATGTCCCAGGTGCCTTGAAGTCGTTGTCCTGGATTCCGTCTCCGCTTGCCGGTAGAGCCCATGGTGTTTCCAGCTCATTCGCGCCCATTGCCTCACCTCGCGCTATTCAGCCTGACCTTCATCCTGACCTTGGCTGGGATACTGGCCCGTCCGATCGAATCGCTGTCGCTGTTCTGGCCGGTCAACGCCGTGCTGGCGGGGGTGTTGCTGCGCTATCCACGCCTGGCCAATCCGCTCGGTTTCGTCCTGATCTGGGTGGCCATGGTCGGCGCCGACCTTGCATGTGGCAGTACCTGGCCGCCGGCGTTGTGGTTCAACCTGTGCAACCTGGGCGTGATCGTCACCATCTGGCTGCTACTGTCGCGCCTGCCGCGTTTGCACCGACGCATGCGCACGCCGCATGGGGTGCTGAGCGTGTTCGGCGCCTGCGCAGCTGGCGCGATGGTTGCGGCGAGCATGGCCTGCGTGATGGCGGCGCCGTGGTTCCAGGAGTCGCTGCGCGCCACCTGGCTGGCCTGGTTCAGCGAGCAGTTCTCTACCAGTGTGCTGGTCCTGCCGGCATTGCTGACCGCGCCAAATACCGGCGCGCTGCTACGCGGCAGCGGTCAGGCGATTCGCCTGGCGCCGATGCTGGTGCTGCTGGCCTCGCTGGCCCTGAGCATCGCCTTCGGCGGGCCGGGCGCCATCGCCTTCCCGATTGCCGCGCTGCTGTGGTGCGCCTGGACCTACTCACCGTTTCTGGTGTCGCTGCTGGCACTGACTGCCGGCAGTACGCTGATCGTTGCCGTGGCGCAAAATCTCATGCATTTCAGCGTGCCGCAGAGCGTGCCTGGGGTGACCACGCTGATGTCAGCGCGCTTAGGCATCGCCATGCTGGTGCTCGGCCCACTGGTGGTCGCTTGTGTCAGCAACACCAACCGCAGCCTGCTCGCGCGCCTGGCCCATCAGGCGACCATCGACCACCTTACCGGCGCCCTCACCCGTAGCGCCTTCACCCGCCGCGCCAATGCCTTGCTCGACAGCCGCCAACAGCACGCCCAGGCGCTGCCGCTGACCTTGATGATGCTCGACATCGATCACTTCAAAACGATCAACGACCGCCATGGCCATGGCGTCGGCGACCAGGTGCTGCGCCAGTTCGCCAACGCCTTGCAAGACCAACTGCACGACGGTGAGCTGTTCGCCCGCCTGGGCGGTGAGGAGTTCGTGGTGATCATTCCAGGCCTTGAGCCAGAACGCGCCAAATTCACCGCCGAACGCATGCGCCGGGCGATCCAGGACTTGCACCTGACCCACAACGACCCGCGTTTGCAGATCACCGTCAGCATCGGCCTGGACGGCTGTACTGCCGACACCCCGGCACCGAGCCTGGACGAACTGCTGGTACGCGCCGACAAAGCGCTGTACCGCGCCAAAGCCCATGGCCGCAACCGCGTCGAACAGGCCGAGCCGCAGCGCCAGGTGGTCTGACTCAGCCAGCCAGCAAGTCCCACGACAACTTGGCGATCAGCACGCACAACAAGATCAGGAACAGCCCACGGACAAACCCTGCACCCTTGCGCACCGCCAGCCAGGTGCCGGTCAGGGCGCCGAGGATGTTGCACAGCGCCATGGGCAAGGCGATGGCATACAGCGCGTTACCGGTGGGAATGAAGAACACCAGCGCCGCCAGGTTGGTGGCGATGTTGACCAGCTTGGCCGAGGCCGAGGCGTGCAGGAAGTCCAGGGCAAAGAAGCGGATGAACAGAAAGATCAAGAAGCTGCCGGTACCTGGCCCGAACAAGCCATCGTAAAAGCCGATTGCGCCGCCGATCAGCACCGCCAGGCATTGCTCCTTACGGCCGATCTGCGCTGGCTTGTGCAAGGTGCCGAAGTCTTTCTTGCAGAAGGTATAGACCGCCATCAGCACGATCATCACCAGCACCGCTGGGCGCATCACGCTAGGCGGCACCAGTGAAACGGTCGCCGCCCCGGCGAACGACATGACGAAGGCGCTCAGCGCTGCCGGCACGATCAGGCCCCAATCCAAGCTCACCTTGCGAATGAACGAGCGCGCGGCGAACGCGGTGCCGCACACCGAGGCCAGCTTGTTGGTCCCCAGCAGGGCCGCCGGCTGGGCGCTGGGCAGCACATTGAACAGTGCCGGAATCTGGATCAGCCCGCCCCCACCCACCGCCGCATCGATCAAACCAGCGGCGAAGGCAAACAGCGACAGCAGGACAACATCCATCATGGCGGGGGCTCCAGGCAGTGAAAACAGAGCCCAAGGCTAATCAAAGCCACGCTGTTGTGCTGAAATGCCATATTGCGAAAACTGCAACAAGGAGCCCCTCATGGCATTGGACATGCTGCGTGAAATCCAGGCCTTCGTCAGCGTCGCGCACAAGCGCAGCTTTGTCGCTGCTGCCCGCGCCCTGGGCCGCTCGCCTAGCGCGATTACCCGGGCGCTACAAGCACTGGAAGACAACGCCGGGAGCAAGCTGCTCAACCGCAACGCCAACGCCGTCACGCTGACCGAAGCGGGTGAACGCTTGCTGCCACACGCCGAGCGCTTGCTCGATGTGCAACGCGATGCGGCCGATGAACTGGCGGCGTTGAGTGGTACGGCGCAGGGCTGGATTCGTTTCGCCGCGCCTGAGTTGCTTGGCCAGCAGGTGCTGCCAACGGTCTTGGCTGAATTCTCTCGCCGCCACCCGCAGGTCACCCTGGACGTGCAGTTCAGCGACCAGAGCCTCGACCCGCTTCAAGGCAAGTTCGACTTCGTGGTGCGCGGCGCCTTCCCACAGTCCAGCGAACTGATCGGCTACCCCCTGTGGAGCTACCGCCGGCACCTGTACGCCAGCCCCGACTATGTGGCCCGCGCAGGCCTTGCGCAGGAGCCGGAAGCACTTAGCGAACACGCGCTGATCCTGCACACCGCCCCGCGCATTCTCAAGGCTTGGCATTTTTGCCGCGACGGGCAGATCACCCGCTTGCAGCCACGCCCTCGCTTGCGCCTGAGCGCCGGAAGCGCGGTGTTCCACAGCGCCCTGGCTGGGGCGGGTATCGCACGATTGGCTGACTGGGTGGGTGAGCCACAGGTCGCGGCTGGGCGGCTGGTGCGCGTCTGCCCTAGCTATCACCTGACCTCAAGCAGTGGCGACGACCCACAAATGCATGCCGTATACCCGGCCGGGGAATTGCCGGCGCGGGTGCGCGACCTACTGCAAGCGTTGCGTCGTGGCAAGCCGTGATACAGCAAGCCAATCACTGTTCAAATTCTGCTCAATTTAACAGAGGCCGCAACCGGCCTTACTTACAGCGATTTATCCACAGACCTACCCACGTTTTCTGTGGACAGTTTTCCTTGCACAAAGAACGACTTATCGCGCACGCAGCAACGCCGAATTGGCTTGCTTGACCAATTCGATCCACTCCCCTGCACTGATCACTCCCGAGCGTTCCAGGTCTTCGGCGCAGCGCAAGGCTTGGTCGTAATCATCCTCTTGCAGGCCAGCCTCTGCGAGAAACCGGTTGCGCCACGCCAGCATCGCGGCAGCGCCCTTCTTGCATTCCATGTAGATCTCAACTCCAAGGCAAGTGACGGGTCCTCGAGCGTGGGACCCTTTGATGGCGGCGGGAGATTACACGAGCCATTCGCACTTGAGAATTGCTTGCAGCTACCACTTATCCAACGGGTACAAAAAAACGGGCAAAAAGCTCGTTGAGAGGTGCAGGCCCGTCTGCTGGAAAAAACGGGCCTCAAGGATAGGGGGTGGCTTCAGGTGGGCGGAATGGTACCCAGCAGGCCAATGAGGATTGTCAGCAGCAGAAAACCACCCAGGAACAGCGAGAGCTTGCCCATTGGAACCTCTACAGTGTGATAACAGAATACCGGAGCTGGCCGATGCGGGTGCAGAGCAGCGCAACTTGCCCAGCGCACACCCGTTTGGAAGGCTGGGCCTGGTAAGCATTTTCGACTTTTCGCTGATACGGTTACAGATGCAGGTTGGTGGAAAAAAAGCGGATCAGATGAGCCGATCAGTCCACCAGGCGCAGCTTCTCGGCCGGCAGCCAACCCAGCTCACCGTTGGCCTCGCGGCGACACCACAGCCACCCATTGAGCGGGCGCAAACCCAGCACCCGCTGCCCCGGATCGACATCCAGTTCGTGAGCGCAGTACTGTTCGAGCGCCCTGCCCCGGGCAACACCGAGCCGTTCGATGACCTGCGCCGGCACCCAACCAGGCTCCTGCCCAGCACAGCTGCACAGGTACCAGTCCTGCCAGTTTTGCTCACCGGCATAGCGGGGGCCGATGTCGAGCATCTCACCTTGGGCAAAACGGATCGGACGCGGGTATTCAGAGCGATGTGCTTCGATCACGACGTACTTCACAAGCCTCTCCCTGGCTAGGCAAAAGGCCGGATCCTAGCAGGCGCTGCGACAAAACCTGACGCATCTGCTCAGAGCGCCATCACCATTTCATGCCAGGCCATGCCGCCATGATCAGAGGCCGACGGCTGCACATAGCGATAACCCAACTTCTCGTACAGGCCCACATGCTGGTCCTTGCACATCAAGTGAATGCTCGCCTTGCTGCGCTCGCGCATTTGCTCGACGAACCGCGTCATCAGCAAGCCCGCATAGCCACGGCCTTGGAATGCCGGGTCGACCACCACTGACATGATCACCACATTGGCGGCGTGCGGATCATGGCCGACCAGCTCCTTGAACGCCTCATCGGACATCACCACGTGCTCGGCGCAGCCGCTGTTGATGAAACCGATCACCTGGCCGTCCAACTCAAGGATCAGAAAACCCTCGGGATACTGCGCAATGCGCGTGGCGATTTTCTCGCGGGTGGCCGCTTCGTCGCCCTCATAGGCGGTCGTTTCGATGTGGAAGCAGCGGTCCACGTCCTGGGGCGTAGCTTGGCGAAAGATGGCAGTGCTCATGGAAAAATCCGCAAAACAGTTGAAGGCCGACATGCTAGCGCAACTGAGCACCTTCAGGTTGCTAGCACAGCACCATCGGGCCAGAATCGACGGGCACTTCAACCCTCTCGATCAGCGGGCCAAGCCTGCAGGAAAACTACTGGATGAGCGTTTCCAAACGACGCACCACGCCTTACGTGATCAATCACCTGGTCGCCTTTGAGGCGGCGGCGCGCCTGGGTAGTTTCCGCGCCGCCGCCCAAGCGCTGCACGTCACCCCCGGCGCGGTGGCCCAGCAGGTGCGCACGCTCGAAGAGAAGCTCGGCCAGGCACTGTTCGAGCGACTGCCACGCGGCTTGAGGCCCAACCGCGCGGGCAGTGAGTATCTGGAGCGGGTCCGCCTGGCGCTGCACATCATCGAAGATGCCAGCCGCGAACTGCTCGAACGCGATGCCCCGCAAGACCCTCATCAAGTGCTGCTGAGCACCACCCCGGCATTCGCCAGCCGTTGGCTGATCCCGCGCCTGGGGCGCCTGGCTGCCGCGCATCCACAGATCGCCCTTATGATCGATGCCTCCGACAGCACCCGCCCGCTCAGCGGCAAAGGCGCGGTAGACATGGCCGTGCGCTGGGGTGCGCCGCCCTTTGCCGATGCCCACGCCCGCCTGCTGCTAGCCGGCCAGGCCGTGCCCGTGTGCGCCCCGTCGCTGCGCGGGGAGCGGCGCTGGCAACAGCCAGCAGAACTCAGCGACGTAGCGTTGATTTCAGACAGCCACAACAATTGGAAACGTTGGTTCGATCATTACGGCCTGCCCGGCACCCGCTTCAGCGGCCCGGCCTTCTCCCAGACCATCCTGGCCATCGAGGCCGCCGAGCAAGGCATGGGTATCGCCCTGGTGCCGCAGTTATTGGTCGAGAACGCATTGAAGGCCGGCACCCTGGTGATTGCCCTCGAAGGGCACGAACTGCACAGCGCAGCTGGGTTTCACCTGCTTACGGCCCAGCCGCCCGCAGCGGGCTCTGCGAGCGCGTTGGTCGCGCAGTGGCTGGTGCAGGAAGTACTACAGCACGAGCCTGGTTAACGCCGGGTCTCCACGCTCCTTAAGTGGAGCGAGCCTATTTGCAACATAACGTTTCGCCATACGTGCGAGACACAGCTAAACGAACTGCCTGGCAGCCACCTCGATCTAGGGGGGGATATGAGCGCCAAGCGGCTTGTTCACTGGCCTGCCGGCGCAATCCTGAACACACTTAGCAATACCGGCTCACCTAGGCTTGTAGGAAGCTTCTGATGGCTGAGTAGGATGAAGCCCGCGACAGACCAATCCCTGTATGAAAACGCAGTTTCACTGGCTGGAATTGGCTGATACGGTCCGGATATTCCTACAACGGCATGGATGCCATCAGCCAGAGACAGACATGGAAACGTTCACTACTTCAGCGCTCGCCCTGCAAAAGAACCTGCTTACCTTGCGCCAACAGCGTGATCACCTGCGAGCGATGGGCAATGATGAACAAGCCGATAACCTTGAAAAAGTGATTGCCGGCATCGAAGCAACGTTAGGCCAGTTACAGGGCCCGTTGAAGCCACCGACCTTGCAATAGGCTCAGCCGCAGCAGGCAAAAATAATCCCCGCGAACGGGGATTATTGTCAGGCGTGCTTAGTGCTTGGATGCTTTGTCTGGTAGCGCATAGGCGATGATGTAGTCCCCCACATCAGGCGAATGGCTCATCCCACCCGCCGAGATCAGCACATACTGCTTGCCGGTTTTTGGCGATACGTAGATCAATGGCGCGGCCACGGCGCCCACCGGCAAGCGTGCCTTCCACACCTCTTTACCCGTGGCCGAATCAAGCGCGCGCAGGTAGTAGTCCTGGGTACCGGCGAAGAATACCAGGCCCGATGCAGTCGAGGTCGGCCCGCCCAGCGTCGGCATGCCCAGCGGGATCTGCATGTGGGTCTTGATTCCCAGCGGACCGGTGTCCTGCACGGTGCCCAGGGGCACCTGCCAGACCAGCTTCTGGGTATTTAAATCAATCGCACTCATGCTGCCAAACGGTGGCGTGTTGCATGGCACGCCCAGCGGAGACTGCAAGATGTCGATTTTCACCCCGCCGTAGATCCCCGCCACTTGTGGCCGAATGGTGCCCATGAAGCCAGGCACTTCATCGGTCGAGACCTTGAAGTTCTTGGTGTTTTCCTGGGTAACCAGCGACATCCGCAACGGCATGCGCATGTCATTGACGAACAGCATCCCGGTGTTCTCGTCGATCGAGATGCCACCCCAGTTCATCCCACCCAGCAAGCCTGGCCATTCGATGTAGGGCTTTTCGGTCGGAGGGGTAAAGGGCCCCACGTAAACCGAGTCCTTGAACATGATCCGGCAGTACAGTTGATCGAAGGTCGACACACCCCACATCGACTTCTCGGTCAGCGGCTCGGCGCCAATGACCGGCATCCCTTTGGAGTAAGGCTGGGTTGGCGACAAGTGCTCGCCAACAGCGGCTGGCGAAGTGGGCACCGGACGCTCCTCAACTTCGGTGACCGGCTCACCGGTACGCCGATCCAGGACAAAGATGTGACCCGTCTTGGTCGTCTGGATCAGCACCGGGGTCTTCACGCCCTGGGCATTGTTAATCTCGTAGAGCACCGGCTGCGACGGCAGGTCATAGTCCCAGACATCGTGGTGAACGGTCTGGTAAACCCACTTGGCCTTGCCGGTAGTAGCATCCACCGCCACCACTGCCGAACCGTACTTTTCCTTGGCCTGGTTACGATCACCGCCCCAGTAGTCAGGCGGGCCATTACCGGTAGGCAGGTAGACCAGGTTCAGCTCTTTATCGTAGGTCGGCACAGTCCAAACGTTGGGCGTTTCCAGGGTGAACTGGTGTTCGGCCTGGGCGGCATCCTCACGCTCTGGCGCACCGACATCCCATGCCCATACCAGCGCACCGCTGAGCACATCGAAGGCCCGCACCGCACCTGAAGGCTCCTTGGCAACGATATCGCGCACCCAGCCGCCAACCACCGTCAGATGGCCCATGACCACCGGCAGCGAGGTTGGGTGGTAGCGCTTGCTGTTCTCGGTCGGGCCCATTCCCTTCTTCAGGTCAACATAGCCGTTGTCGCCAAAGCCTGGGCAAAGCGCGCCACTGTGCGCATCCAAGGCAAACAGACGGGCGTCGACCGACGATACCAAGATGCGCTGGCGGCATTGCTGCTCATCGCCATAGGCAGCCTTGACCTGCGCGCTCAGGCTATCGTCCTTATCGATGTCGTAATAGCCGACACCGCGGCAGGTCACGTGCTCTGCACTTTTAGCCTGCGGATCGAATTTCCACAGTGGCGTACCGGTGTCGGCGTCGAGCGCGGTCACCAGGTTTTCTGGCGTGCAGGAGTACAGCACGTTGCCGATCTGCAGCGGCGTGTTTTCGTCTACACCTGCGCCAGCGCCGGTGGTTCTGCGGCCGGTTCTGTAGGTCCAGGCGACTTGCAGCTGGTTTACGTTGTCGGCAGTGATTTGCGTGTAGGGGGCAAACCGCGTGCCGGAAGCGTTGCGGCCAAAGAATTCCCAGTTTTCAGGAGCGCTAGCCAGCTCCTTGGCCACATTGGCACCGCCCGCCGCGGCCGGATTGAAAATTGCGCCATGCGGGTAGAATGCAGCGACGAACGTGGCCAGCAATGCCACCAACAGCGCAAAACCCACCCGATTGGCCGCACGCCGCGTGCTCAAGGAAACACTTGGCAGCGCAGAGCCGACCCACAGGCTCAAGGTCAGGATAATCGCCGGCACTACCAGACGGGGTAGCAGCTCCCAGTAGCTGAGTTGGCCGACTTCATACAGCGCCCAGACACAGGTCGCCAGGAAGATCGCTACAGAGAGCGCAATTCCCACACGTGCCCGCATCAAGAACAGCACCGCCAGCAGCAAATACGCCACGCCCGCGATCAGGTAGTAACATGAGCCACCCAGTGCAACCAGCTTGAAGCCGCCATAGATCAGCGCCAGCGATATGGCCAGAACGAGCAGGGCAAATAGCACCCTGGCGCTCGTGCGTAGCGGCGACGCTGCGCTTGGGGGGCGTTGGTCATCCGTCATGTTTCTTAAACTCCTTTGGTTAAATCAAACTGCTCGCGCCAGAGGCGAAGGGACTGGATCGACAGCGTTGGTCGACGACGCGCGAGGGGCTGATCAGCAGCTGAACATTCAAGTCCCGGATTGGACGTGCTTGGGCAGGGGCGAAACCAAGAGGATTTCGAGGGCCGGATCGAAATCGGCCAGAGGAAAGCCGCGTAAACAGATCAGCCTGGGCGAGGGACTGCTACCCCTGTTTGTTCAGCGCTCAACGGCGCTCGCTCGAAGGCTGGGGGCAGCGTATCGCCTCAGTTAGAGGGGATAAATCCAGAAGATTGAGAAGCAGTATTGGGGGAGATGTAACAATCCGTGTCAGCCGGATCATCCTCCCACGCGCAAAGCGCGGTTAAGCGCTAAACCTGTGGGAGCGGGCTTGCCCGCGAAGGGCCGCAAAGCGGCCCTAAAGCAGACGACACGGGACTTAAGTGAACAAGATTGCGCTCAAAAGGTGGACTCTATACAGGCCGCCCTAATCAGTTTGGCTGGATGCCTTTGATGAGTTGCAGCCGCATTGGATAGCCCTGGGCGGGCTGTACGACAGTTTCAGTTTCAACAGTCTGCACCACTTTGCCTTCAGCATCCTTGGTGACGGCAATCGTTTTACTGTAGGTGCTTTGAACAACGCAGCCGCTCATGACAGCACTGGTAGCGATGAGTGACAGAAAAAGCAGGTGTTTCATGTTGGCCTCAATCCTTGTGATTTGCGGCGCGCAATGTAGCAATATGCCACTATTCGGAAAAGGCGTTTTTTCGATCACGCGAATGCGAGCGTCAGCTGTCCCTTAGTGAAAATGTCAGCTGATCAATTTCAGCAGTGCGGCCAACAACCCCTGGGCTTGCTGCTTGTAGCCCTCCCGCCAGCAGTCTGCCCAGTCGACGGGCCGCCCGTGCTCGTCCCACTCGGCCAAGGCCAGGGCATTGACGATTTCCAGCTCGAACCAGAGGGCTTGCCAGGCGCAAGCATCCGGTACCAGCGTCGTGTCCTGCCATAGGAACTCGGTTTGAGCGACAAAGCTGGCCCAGGACAACACGTCCTCATCTGCTTGCCGCGCCAAGGTCATCAGTTGCGACTGGGTGATCATCGATCATGCTCTGGGGATACAAGTGGGGCTGGAGGGCGGTGATCTCGGTTCAGGCATACACCGAGAAGGCGTACCAGCGGGATGCAGGACTACTTGGCAGCGTACATCTTGCAGGTACCCTGCTCCACCGCCAGTGCCGACAACGGTGAGCCCGACAGCCTGTTAGCCATGTCATCGATTTGAGTCTTGCTGCCCGGTGCCGACCTCAGCGCCATGATCTCGGCCTTCAACGCATCGTCCATCGGTTCGTTGGCCAATGCGTTATCAACAGTGCCGTTCAACCCAGGAATGGCCTTGTTGCATACCTGCTCCATGGCGAGGATAGTCACGGCGGTTTTGTGATTTTCCGCCTTCGAATCGGCGAAGGCCGCATTGGCCATGCCCAAGGTAGCCAAGCAAAGCGAAACTGCGGTAATCCGTGCTGAAAACATTGGAAGCTCCTTTTCATCAATAGTGGACGATGCCTGAGGCAGTACCCTAGGTTCGGCATCGGGAAGATCGGACATCGAAAAGAACCGAAAGTTACAGTGAGCAGGAATCTGCGCTGACCTGCTGCCTCGCTGCAAGATTGATCATCCGTCTAACCTCAAGCTTTTGCACAGACGGTGTAGGAGATCGCAACCTACATTGCTCACTAAGGCGATATAGGCATTAGCAGAACTGAAACTTGCCAGCAACGTTGCACCACCAGCACTAGAACTCCACCTTGCCCCGACCAGCCTTTACAGTGCTGCGCCTGGCTTTTCCTTCGAGACGGCGGGTCTTGGAGCCAAGGGTCGGCTTGGTGGGGCGGCGTTTTTTCTCGGTCTTGCCGGCTGCAATGATCAACTCGGCAAGACGCGCCAATGCGTCAGTACGATTCTGCTCCTGGGTGCGGTACTGCTGGGCCTTGATGATCAACACACCGTCGCCGGTGATGCGACTGTCACGCAGCGCCAGCAGCCGCTCCTTGTAGAACTCGGGCAACGATGAGGCCGGGATGTCGAAGCGCAGGTGCACCGCGCTGGACACCTTGTTGACATTCTGCCCGCCCGCGCCTTGTGCGCGGATGTAGGTGAGTTCGATTTCGGCATCCGGCAGATGCACGTTATTGGAGATGGTCAGCATGACATGGCCCTTGTGATTGCCCCCATTATCACAGCCTCCGCCGGTCTTCCATAGGACAACACATAATTCTTGAGTCGGCGGGGAATTGACCATTGCTGGGGCTCATACAAACCCCAGAAACGCAAAAGCCCCGAATAATCGGGGCTTTTGCTGAAAAATATGGCGGAAGCGTAGAGATTCGAACTCTAGGATAGTTGCCCATCGACGGTTTTCAAGACCGTGCTATAAGCGCCCAATCCATGCGGTGTCAGCATCGAATTCGATTCCAAAACAAAGACGAAACGGCACGGCTACAGCCCGCATACTGCAAGGGTCGCCGTTTCAGTTTTGGAATCGATTTGTACGTCGGTAGAATTGCATTTTCATAACCTGCGGGAAGCTCACCATGGACATGAAGGCGCTCCAGCTGTTTCTCCTACCGTGGCTACGCGTTGACACCTGGCACACCCGACACCCGAACGATGAAGAACGCTTCCACCAGGCCCTGCACGTCACCTTCAAAGAGCTTGGCTACACGATCACCTACGAGCAGTTTTATGACGCCATCCACAAAGTGATCGCAGAGCGTCAGCCCGGGCACGAGCTGCACCGGATCAAATCGATTGAGGGGTATGCGCGCCGCGCAGAGGTTATCGGCTATTACCTCTTCGACGTGCGCAACTGCCAGTAATGCAGTAGTAGTGTGGCAAATCGACCTCAGGCGGTTCCGTTCGCGGCCTATGCGTCTAAGATATCTAATATGCATTGGCGAGTTTGGGCGTGTTAAACGCAGTAATTCCGATATGTACCCGGCGGGTCTTAGACAGCCGACCATCCCTCCCCCGCTTTCAGCCCACTATTATTCCCCCCTTCAATAGCTGTTCCCTGCCCTTCGCTTTCTGGGCACCCTTGCTTGCCAACGCACTCCACCGATACACACCGACGCCGTACCCCGGGTCACTAGAGGTGGAATGTATGACGTCGACATTGAGATCCGCCACCGATGTAGACTACGCGGTGTATGTTGAGCCCCCAAGAAAAACCATACCATTGACTTGTGCGTCATGCAGGCGCGGGATGGCGTGTGGCGATTGGAGATACATTAAACATCCATAACCGGATATTCGGACGGATGAACGGCTCACTATGATGGTCTCCGACATAAATGTTCGCCCTGTGTGGCTGTACCTTCTGCAGTTTTGGAAGAATGGATACACTGCGCTTTTGCTGCGAAACGACGAGGATATATAGCACATCATCATTGTAGAAGGTAACAGTGTCGTGTGGGCGGGCACAGGCGCGGCATTTGCTGAACAACAGCCCACAGAGCTTCTGCTCCCTCATTCAGTTTTTACGACTATCATGTATCTTCTCTAGCGTAGTCTTAATGTACTATAATACCCACGCCCTTCATCTGCAGGCCCTGTAATAGCCAATTAAACAGCCAGATCACGGTACAATTATGTTTGACGACCTTACCACCGCAATCAAAGCTCAGCTCTACGAGAGAGCCACCAGCCCTCTTCTTGGCTCGTTCATAGTCTCATGGTGTATCATAAACTATAAATTTTTATTGGTAATATTTTCCTCATTAACCGCAACAGAAAAAATAACGTACATAGAGCTTAATCTTTTTGCAACGCCAACCGATTACTTATTAAAAGGCTTTATAGGACCACTCACCGCCGCACTGGCACTTATAATTATTTACCCATACCCAGCCGCTAAAATTTACGAGATAGCCCGAACTCATCGAAAAAACTTAAAACTCATTCAAAAACGAATAGATGATGACACCCCCATAACTCGAGAGGAGGAAAAAATACTAAAAAAGAAACTAGCCAATGCTGAAATTGAGTTCGAGACTGAAATCAACCGAAAAAAAAACGAGATATCCTCACTCACATCAGAGCTAGACCAGCAGATTGAAAAAAACAATATGCAAGCATTGAAAATTACGGAACAGCACAAGGAACTTGAGACATCGAACGCCGCCATTGAAGAACTAAAGCGCGAACTCCTTGCCAAATTCAATGAGCACTGGCCACTAGTTGATAGTGTAGCTAGTCGAGCGAACCAAATACAAAAAAAAGACCCCAACAGCGAATAGCCGCAAGTAACTCATTGATTTAATTAGCAGCATGGAATATCAGAGTAGAGATTGCGCTAGATGCCCCATTTTTGGCCCGCACTCTTGCATCCGATTAATGTAGTGCTTCCATGTTTTGCATCAAACTCCCAGGTCAACGAACCTTCCATAGCTGATCAATCCTGGTTGTGTAGGAGCGACTCATCATTTCCTGGCGCATCCCCCAGTCGGGGGTGCGGGGGACCGTCGCCGTGTGCATCGTGCCTCTTCCATACTTGCCGTTGATCTCGTCCAGCACCGACATCAGCCGGTCACAGGCCACCGGCTGCGTGACCGCAAACAGATCATCAGTAAATTCGCCCGGCTGCCGCAGATCCAGCAACAGCACCTCTGCCTTGCTGTACCGGAAACCAGGCCGGTAGATCCGCTCAACCGACTCAGTTGCCGCCCGCGTGAGCAGCAGCGTGTCATTGGTGGGATACGGCAACTCCACCAGCACCCCTTGGGCGTAGCGTGCCTCATCGGGGTTGAACATGCCGGTGCGGATGCTCACCCGGATGCGCTTGCATACCGATCCCTGAGCACGCAGCTTTTCCGCTGCACGCGCGGCGTAGGTGGCCACCGCCTGCTTGATGGGAGGGATCTCGGTCAACCGCTTGCCGAACATACGGCTGCAGCAGATCTCCTGCTTCGGCGGGTCAGCCTCCTCGAGCTCGAGGCAAGGTGTTCCGGCGAGCTCCCTGGCCGTCTTCTCGACCACAACGCTGAACTTCTGGCGAAGCGTCCACGGATCAGCCTGGGCGAGGTCCATGGCCGTGCGGATCCCCATGGCCTCAAGGTGCGCGGTCATCCGCCTACCAATGCCCCAGACTTCCTTGACCTCGGTGTTACGCAGCACCCAGTCGCGCTTGAAAGGGTCACAGATATCGACCACGCCCCCGGTCTGCGCCTGCAGGCGCTTCGCGGTGTGGTTGGCCAGCTTCGCCAAAGTCTTGGTACGGGCGATTCCAACGCCTACCGGAATGCCGGTGCATCGCAAGACCTTGGCGCGCAGGTCACGGCCGAACTGGGTCAGACTGCCTTGGATGCCGGTGAGATCTGCGAAGGACTCATCGATCGAGTACACCTCAGCAGCCGGCACCATCGCCTCGATCAGTGACATCACGCGCTCGCTCATGTCGCCATATAGCGCGTAGTTCGAGGAGAACGCCACGATGCCATGCCGACGCAGCTTGTCCTTGACCTGGAAGTAAGGCTCACCCATTTTTACGAACGGCTTGGCATCGTAGGATCTGGCGATCACACAGCCGTCGTTGTTGCTCAAAACGACTATCGGCGTCTTGGCCAGATCAGGTCGAAAGACGCGCTCACAGCTCGCATAGAACGAGTTGCAGTCGATGAGGGCGAACACCTGGTCATTGGGCATGGTCGCGCACGCTGTAGCGAACTACGCCCCAGATCACCAGGTCGTCGCCTTCCATAACATGGCGAGGTGGATACGCGGGATTCTCCGACTGCAGGATCAGCACGCCGCTACGGCGATACAACCGCTTGCAGACCGGCTCACTGTTGATTGCTGCGATCACGATGTCGCCATGCTCAGCCTCACTGCTACGGTCTACGATCAGAAGATCACCGGAATAGATCCCCGCGCCCTGCATGCTGTCCCCTTCTACCTGAACCAGGTAGACATGGGGCGCACGGAGGTCGAACAGCTCATCGAGGGAAATATGCCGCTCAAGGTGATCCGCTGCAGGCGAGGGGAATCCCGCTGGCACGCGGAACGAGTACACGGGCAACAAGGCAGGGCCGCCCGTGGGCGTTCCAAGGAAGGTGATGGTCATGGTAGGCCGATCCAACTCAAACTGTATATTCATACAGTTAACTAGCAGGACTCATTCCGGTCAATACCAGGACGATGAGAAGCCGATTAACGTTGAGGTGAGTTATGTGCGGACGGTACTCGATCTACGACGCAATGGCTCACTACCTCCAGCAGTTGTCGCTGGATCTGGTGGTGATCAATGGCTACGACCATGAGCGGATCAACCGCTACAACGTCGCGCCTTCTACCCGAGTCGAGCTGATTCGACCAGTCGACGGCGGGTTGAGCGTAGATCGAGTGAAATGGGGATGGGCGCCCTTTTGGGCGAAAGGGAAGCGCCCCGACCCGATTAATGCGCGGGCCGAGACGGTGATGACGGGAAAGTTTTTCAAATCGCTGTGGCCAGGAGGTCGGGCTTTGGCGCCTTCGAATGGCTGGTTTGAGTGGATTCCGGATCCAGATGACCCGAAGCGCAAGCAGCCCTACTACATCACTGCCGCAAATGACGAGCCCTTGTATTTCGCGGCGCTAGCCAAAGTCCACCCTGGCCTAGAACCAGATGACCGGGATGGCTTCGTCATCATCACCGCAGCAGCTGATCAGGGGCTCGTCGATATTCATAACCGCAAGCCACCTGTTCTCACGCCCGAGCTTGCGCGCGAATGGATTGCCCAAGACACCACGCCCGAACGAGCCGCAGAGATCGTGCAGACGGGCTGCCGGCCTGCTGTCGATTTCAAGTGGTACCCGGTGAGCAAGCAGGTCGGCAATGTGCGCAACCAGGGCGAAGAGCTGATCGAGGAGATCCCGGCGCCGCCGCTAGAATAGCTGCCCCAGTCCTGCAGGTTGCCAGTTCATGATCACCAGCTCGCCTGTCACCTCAGCTTTGCCCTGCCGTTGGTTGGTGTTGCTGTAGCGAATATCTAGGCTCTCGAAGTGGAAACCATCGAACGCTCTGCGGATGTCCGGGTGATCGTTGATGCTCACCATCACCCTGCCCTTACAGCGCCGCATAAAATCAGCCATGCTCTCGTACTGCTCGAATGGGAAGTCGAGACCATAGCCCGCGGTCTGCCAATAGGGCGGGTCCATGTAGAAGAAGGTATGAGCCCGATCATAGCGCTCGGCGCAGTCGAGCCAGGACAGGTTCTCGACGTAGGTGCCGCAGAGCCGTTGCCAGGCGGCGGACAGGTTCTCCTCGATGCGCAGCAGGTTGATAGCCGGACCGGTGGTGGCCGTCCCAAAGGTCTGGCCGGTGACCTTGCCACCGAATGCATGCTGCTGCAGGTAGAAGAAACGGGCTGCGCGCTGGATGTCAGTCAGCGTCTCGGGCCGGGTCATCTTCTGCCACTCGAAGATCTGCCTTGAGCTGAGCGCCCACTTGAACTGGCGCACGAACTCTTCAAGATGGTTTTGCACCACTCGATAGAGCGTGACCAGGTCACCATTGAGATCGTTGAGCACCTCGACCGGCGCAGGCTGGGGGCGCATGAAAAACAATGCAGCGCCCCCAGCGAAAACTTCGACGTAGCATTCGTGAGGTGGAAAGAGAGGGATCAAGCGGTCGGCCAGGCGGCGTTTGCCACCCATCCAGGGAACAATTGGAGAGGTCATAGTTCGCAAGTCTTTACTGTATGAATAAACAGGTGTTAGGCTCGCCGCGCTTTGTGCACAGAGCAGGAGCCCAGGCTGGACTTGCAGGAATGGTCTGCGGGTTCGGTGGGCCGGGCTGGATGTTGACGCATCTGCCCGGCTCGCTCCTTTTACGACATTGACAATGCCCAACCCCATGCTTTGCTTGGTTCGATTAACACCAGCGGAGCGAGGCTGTCATGCCAGACGATTTGAACTACAGAGGTCCCGAAGATCGTTCGCGAATCAATATCCACCAGCCTCATGAACTGAGGTACTGGTCTAGGGAACTGCTCGTGACACCAGAGGAACTCATTGAAGCCGTACAGACTGTAGGCGTGAGTGTTCCCAAGGTTAGGATTTATCTGGTTCTAGTGGCGCAAGGGAAAGGGAAGTCCTGACATACGCCTGACAGGCCTTGAGCGCGATCAGTCCTCGGTCGCCTTCGTCGGTGATGGCGATAATTCGTTGCGCATGCGCTGGCTCAAGGTAGGCTCGTACGGCGCCATGTACCACGCCTCCGGCGCCGGGGGCTTCTCGCCCCCCACCGTCACAACCCTGGGCGGCAATGGTTCCGGCGTCGACAAGGACTGACAGCCGCACATCAGCAGTAGCAAGCCTGTCCCGCAAGCGAGCCTGAGTTTGTTGAGCATCGTTCATCTCCTTCCAGTGTGTTTGTGCCTGCTCCTGCAGGCGGCCCTCCAAGTCGCGCCGGGCGTCTTGCTGTGCCGCCAATTGGTCGAGCGCAGCTGCAGCCGCAGCCTCGCGCTCGCGGCTATGTGCTCGATCTTTCGCTGCCAGCTGCCGGTCGTAGTCCGCAGCCTGATCGGAAAACTGCTTGCCGTAGTCATTCGCCTGCCACAACCACGCTCCACGGCCACCCAAAACCAGGCCGAGCAGCAGGGCGAGCGCCGCTAGACGCCAACCCAAGGCATTCATTGCAGAACCTCCAGCGCCCGCTTGTAGAGCGCCTGGCGATCTTCCAGGCCATTGGTACCGCCATTGATACGCTTGGTGATCGCCAGGAGGTCACCCTTGTCAGCCAAGCTGTTCAGGCCATTTCGATGCCAAAACCACCCAGCCGACATCGATGCATAGACCGGATGCTCGAGCAACTCCGGCGTCGAGAGCAGCCGGCTGTCGCCGAACAAGGCCTCACTACAGGCTTCGTAATTGGCCCGTCCAGTCACCTGAATCAAGCCGCGCCCGCGATACTTCTGGCCATCACCATCGGCCTCGGGCGTGTTACCCAAGCGCTGAGCCAAACGGCCTGTGTCGTATTTCGCCAGGTATTGGTCGCCGCCCAGCTCACGTACGAAGCGCAGCTGGCCAGACTCGTGCCCGGTCTGAGCGATGAAGGCCGCCATGCGCAATGGAGTGATGATGCCGTGCTTGCCCATCGTGGCATTGAGCCCAGGAACAAAAACGCCGGCTTGGCGGCCGGCGTGGGGGAGGATCTGCAGCAGTTGCTTTTCGGTGATCGCCATTACGAGATGTCCTTGAACAGGTTGATTTCAAATGTCATGCCGGCCCACTGCCGGGAAAGGTCGCCGCTGTAATCCTCAGCCCAGTCTTTCGGCTCGCCCTTGAAGCCGATCTGAATCACCACAGCACGGGTTGGCGACCATTGCCATACGCCGTAGAAGCCGTAGTAGCGGCGACCGGTCTGTCTATGAATGGCCAGCAAGAAACGCCGGCCGCCCTGCCCTGGGCGATCCTCGACGTTCTCGTTGCCCCAGTAGCGGTAGTCGCATTCCGTTACGGGGCAGCCCAGTAACGGCGTAAAGCGCATGTTGTTGGCCGGGTTGCGCAGGGCCAGCCACCAGAACATCGAAAACCAATGATGTGCGCCAAGGCCAAAGGGGGCGTTCAGATGCCACCAGCCGCGCTTGTCGCCCAGCGCGCCGTCTCGATCGTTCGACCAAATCCACGCCCAAGCCGGTAACTTGATGAGGCACCAGTTACCCGGTGCTTGCGTGAACGGCACCCACAGGCTGCCCTTATGGATGAACGGCAGCGCCAAGGGCACCACCCAAAGCCCCAGCAGGATCAGAACGACGCGCACAGGGAAAAGCAGCGACCAATGGGCGGCCGCCCGGAATACGTGTTTGAGCATGGCAACCTCGAATTGCAGGAAAGAAAAAGCCCCGTCAGTGCGGGGCTTTATTGGGCTTGCTCAGCGATCCAGAGCGGCGCGATCGGCCGGTGCTCGATTGATGGAAAATGCTCTGACTGGGGCCATTCGCGCAGCTGCTGGATATAACTCAGCAACTCGGCATATGACGCAGGATCAATTGTTGTCTTCAATCCTAATTCGACCTCATCACGGTGACGATCTCGCATGGCGCAGGGAATGGCCAAAGCAGTGTCCCTCCACGCTCGCTCATTTTCGGCAAGCTGATCGGCGCTCAGCGGCAAGGTTGAGGCCAAAACAGGAAGGCCATCTTCACCCACGGCAAGCACCTGGCCTGCCAGCTGCCGATACATCTCTGCAGACACCTCAACACACGGATGCTCCAGCGCAGCGCCATATCGTCCGCCGATATAAAACCCCATAGTGGCAGGGCAAAACAGAATCTCAGTCACGTTAGTTCCCCACTGCGATATAAAAGACACCTTGGTTACCCGCTGGCTCCGACCCGGTCACAGCGTCAACCACCAAATCCAACTGCGATTGGCTTACCGGCGATGTATAAACGGAATAGTTACCGTTAATCAGCGCTGCGCCGACCCGCGTGCCTACGGCGCCGAAACAGCTATTTGCGAACGCTCGCGGCAAGGTTGCCCGCGCAGTACCCCCGTTAGTGCCGTTCGAGTTCACTTGAGCCGTACCCCATTGGATCGTCAGCCCGCCGAACCAGTCAGGGAAAACCACATAGCCGTTAGCGGCGATCAGGTAAGCCGAGCCGTAGCGCAGCTTTCTTGGGGTCACTGCCACATCATCCAGGGTGCCCGCATTCACCTCGGCGAGGGTGCCGACACGAAGCACGCCCAGCAGGCTTTCGGTCGCCTTAGCTGCAGCCGAACGCAGCGCCTGGAAGACCCGCAAAGGACTGCACCACTTGCCTTCTGTAGTGCCCGTCTGGGCTTCTTGCTGCGTGGCCTCTTGATCGCTTGTGGTTATGGATGACCAGAAAAGCGAATCACCTTGAACCGCGTACTGCCCCAGCCAGAACTGCCGCTGAATGCTTGACCCACCATTCTCAAAAGCCAGGTAATAGGTCCGATCGGGGCGCGGCGAAAGGGCGAACACAGCAAGAAGGTTATTCTTGCTCCCGGGCGGCGCTCCTGGAGTGGGAAACGTCGCGTCCAACCCGTACCCGTAGTAAGTGCCTGTAGGGTTCACGGTTTTGAAGTTGCCAAGGAGAGGGGCGGCAGTAGCGCAAAGCCCCAGATCACCCTGCTTGATAGCGTCAGTAATGCCATAGCCTGCCAGCGTCGTAGCAATGTTCGCCTTGGTGGCCAGCGCATTGACAATCGTGGTAGCGAAGTTGGGATCGTTATTCAGCGCCGTGGCCAGCTCTTTCAGCGTATCTAGAGCACCAGGCGCACCGGCGATCAGCGCAGTGATGGCGGCCTGCACAAACTCGGTGTTCGCCACCTGCTTGGAATTGGTGCCCGCTGCTGGAGTCGGTGTAGTAGGAACACCAGTTAGGGCCGGACTGGCCAAAGGCGCTTTCAAGGCCTGCGAAGCGTCGACTTGTGCCTGCGTGTACGCATCAGTGATGCCGTAGCCGGCCAGCGTGGTCGGGTTGGCTCCTGCCATCACACGTCCCTGCACGTCGACTGTCACCTGGCGATAGCTGCCAGCGGCCACGCCGGTTTTGCCAAACACCTTTGCAAACACCAGGGCGGTCGTGCCAAGGGTCGGCAAGGTGGTGTTCGCCAATTGCCAGATCGAACCGGCGTTGGCAGTACCGCTTTCGACAATCACCAGGTGACCCGGCGTGCATTCGGCACTCTCGTTGGCATCCAGGGCGCGGACCCAGGCGCCGGCCGTTACGGTGTAAATCCAGTTCTGCGCGCCGGCGGCCTGATCCTTCACCAGCACACGGTCACCCACCATGACGGCTACGCCGTCGATCGCTTGCGCGCCCGAGAGCGCTATTGGGCCGGTGGTAGCGACGCGCACCGTGCGTTTCACATCACTGGCCGCAATATTCTGGATCGCCTTCTGCAGCTGGCCCAGGTCGCTTTCGCTGGGCACCAGGCCGGCCGCCTTGATAACCGCCAGTAATTCGTCCGTGACCGCGTTACCCCAGGCCGCTGGGATCAACGAACCGGGCTGGCCGGTGCCGGTATTCTCGTCAACGAACTTGCCGCCGACCAAGCCCACGTTGGGCGTACTTTTCGGGTAATCCATTGTGCTTTATCCGTAGTTGATTGTTTCGAGTGTGTGCGCCGGCGCCGATCGACTGACCAGGCATTCAAGGGCGCCATTCGAGGCGCCGCCAAAGGTTTGCCCCCAGTGGCTGAAACCGAAGCGGCTACCCGAGGCTTGGCGCGGCCCTGTTTCCAAGGTCCACATGAACTGCGCACCCCAGGTGCCGAAGCGGGCCGAACCGAAGCGAGCACGCCCAAAGCGGGGCGCCCGGTGCTCGACCACCCGCGCCTGCCGGTAACCAAGGCTGAATGCTAAGTCAACGAAATACGCCGGCGTCTGCCCGCCCACCTCCAACAGGCGCCGGCGCACCGCCAGCTGCCGATCTTGGAACGACGGGGATTCGCCCATGCACGGGTCGGGCAGGCTCATGACCCGCTCCCAGTCCGGTACCAGCTCGCGCACGGTGGCCGGCTCGCTTTCGGCGAGCAGGGCCACGGCGCGCAGATCCTCGCGGGCCAGCTCTCCGGCGGCCGCCTGCAGGATCTGGTCGACGCCTGGGTTAAATTCCCGATCCCAGGCTGGCCCGGGGGGCAGCAAGGCGCGCAGTTGCGCGTGGTAGTCGTCTACCGTTCTCACGACCACAGCACACCCCCATAGGTCAGCAGCTCATTGCCGGCCGCCGTGACGTTACCGACCGGTGCGTTAACCACATGGTCGCGCTCGCCCACGGCGCCGCTGATGGCCTCAGCGATGTGCGTGGCCAACAGCCCGCCGCCCAGCTCCGATTCCCGGTTGTGCAGGTCGACCAGGGCGGCTTCCACTGCGCGGCGCACCGCGCTGCTGTCCGGGGTGACCGACAGCTGGTACTGCACCGGTTTCTCAACCGGCGGCAGCACGTAGACCTCAGCCGTTACCGGCCGCTCTTGCTCGATGTAGGCCGCCACCGTGGCCAGCGCCTCGGCGTTGGGGATGATGTCGATATCACCGTCACGCACGAAGAACACCGCCACCGTGCCCGGACCAAGCCAGTGCCGCACCACCCAGGCCCGGGTCACACCGGCCACCTCAAGCGCCCAAGTTTCGTAGTCGCTTTTGCTGCCGCCATGGGCAATGACGCGATAGGAGCGGATCACCCGGCCGCGCAGCGTCTCGATGCTTTCCTGCTCGGTACCGCCAGCCAGGCCGTCAGCATCGACGGTGAACACCTCATTGACGCCCAGTACGGGCGACACCAGGCGCAGCTGTGTGCCGGCCGGCGTGTTGCCCAGCTCGCCGGCGTCCAAGGCCTCGATCTCGGCGATCCCCGACGTGGCGGTCAGCTTGACCGTGGTGCGCACCCGGAACAGCACCTGATCATCGCGCTGCAGCAGCGTGCCGGCGTCCAGCAGCGCCGAGACGGCGCCGGTAAAGCCCGCCGCGCCGGTGGCCGCCACCGCTTCCAGACGGTCGCGCTTGAGCCGCGCCCGGGCCATGCGCAGCAGCGTCTCATCGTCGGCCGTGTCCGGCAGGATCTGATCGGCGATGTATTGCTGATGGCCATAGCGACCGTAGGCCGCCGCGCCCAGGACACGGGCCAGCACCTCGGCGTCGGAGCGCAGCAGCGCGCTACCGCCGGACAGGTCAGACTGTGCCCGGGCGATCAGCGCGGGCAATGTAGGGGTTTCAAATGGCATTGATCACCTGCCACAGGCTGTCTAGTTGAACATCGATTACCGACCCGTCACGCATCGACAGCACCACCTGCAGGTCAAGGCGACTGACCCCGCGTGACGCCGTTACGGTAACGGCGCCCACCCGGCCGTCATCGTCCAGCCAGGCCAACGACTCGCGGGCGAACGCCTCGGCGTCGCGCAAGGTGTCATCCGTCAGGGTGCGCCGGCGTAGTTGCCACAGGCGGGAACCTATCCGGTCGCGCCCTAGCGTGGGGAACGTGTCACCCCACCAGCCATAGCGCTGGTCGTCGTCCAGCAGGTCGCCGTCGTCGGCGCGCCGCCAGGTCAGTAGGCTGATGACCACCGCCCGCTGCCAGGCCTGCTCTGAGGCCTCATCGCTGAACAGTTCCATATCAGCCCCCCTTAACCGGCTTCTTGTCCGACCCTTCGTGAACGTGCAGTGAGGTGCTGACGCCGGCGGCGATCTGGTCGCCTTCCGACTCAATGAGGCCGGTGGTGCGGATCACCGGTGTGTCGAACTCCACCGCCGTTGCGGCCTTGACCTTGAATGTCGCCGTCTCGACCTCGATCACCCGGCCGCGCTTGAAGTGCAGAAAGTCGCCCTCGTCGGTGTATAGCGCTACCTCGCCGCTCTCCAGGCCCAGCAGGCGAAAGCGCCGGTCGGACACGCAAATCACCACGCCATGCGAGCGATCGCCGTTCAGGAACGCCGCCAGGCCCTCGGCCCCGGCCTGAGGGTTGGACGTGAAGCCGTAAGGCTCGAAGTGCTCCATACCGTCTTTCACTTCGTCGGCGGTCAGACGCATCTGCAGGCCCTGCAGCTTGCGGCCGGCATCGACCAGGGCGACCACGCCCCGGGTAATGAAATTTTTCATGGGCTTCATTGGCCTGGCTTCCAGTCTGCTGGGATGAGGTATTCGAAGTTGTCGGCCTTGCCGCCTTTCTTGAGCTTGCGGGCCTTGTGCGGATCTTTCGGCTCCGGGTCGAACCCATCCGGCGGGCCTACCACGATGTTGGCCACCGTGCCGGCGTCGTCCATGACGTATTCGATTTCACTGATCAGCATGTCGCGGTCGATGCCCATTAACGGATCGACCACCCGTACGATCATGTTGGGCAGCCATAGCGCGCCGTTGGACTGCCGCCAGCCCTGCACCCTGTAGCGCAGGGTCAGCGCCTTGCCCATACGGCTGCCGCGCTCCCAGTTGGCCCGGGCCTGGGCCAGCTCCGGGGTCATCTGGCCGCTTTCATGGATCAGCAGCACCCGGTGGCGGGTGGCTCGCGGATCTGTCACCCCGGCTTTCACCTCGCTGGCCTGGGCGCCGTAGGCCGTATCTGACCCTGAGCGCTGACCCGTCACGCGGTACTCAGAGAACACCCCGGAAAAGTCCAGTTCGGCGCTGCCGGTCAGGATGTTCTGCCCTAGCTCCAGGCGATCCGCCGCACGCCCCGCGCTGCCGGGCTGGATGATCACCACCCGCCCCCGGGCGTCGTCGGTCGACAGTAGCCGGGAAAGCGTCAGCAGCCGGTCGATCGACTCGAACACCGTTTCGCCCGGCTCGATCTGGTGGTCGGCCAGCTTGGTGGTTTCCGCCACCTCGCTCAGCACCTTGACCCCGTAGGGGTCGGCCAGCGCTTGAACGATTTTTTGCACGCTTTGCCCACGCCACTGGCCCGGCTTGTTGACGGCCGAGCAGTCGACCAGATCGGCAGTCAGCGAGCGCCCTGACACCGAGCGCTCCACGCTCTGGCTGTCGTAGCTGATCGGGGTGCCAAACACCCACCCTGTCAGCACCAGGTCATCACCGATGCGTACTTCGCAGTAATCGCCCTGGCGCACCGGGATCTCCACCGCCTGGCCAGGCCAGCGCCAAGTCACGCCCAGGCGGAAATCGCGGCTCTGCCGCTCAATCCCCGCGCTGATGCTGACTTTCTTCCAGCCGCGATAGTCCAGGCCGTTCACGCTCAGCGTGACAGCGTTCATCTTGTCCATAGGCTTACTCTTGTGCGATGGCCAACGTCCCGACAGGCAAGAACCCCGGGTGCGCGACCTTGTTACGCGTAACGATTTCGCCGGCGCGGGTAGCATCGCCGTAGCGTTGGTAGGCCAGCACGACCGCCGGCAGGCTTTCCTGGGTAGTGACCTCGGCCAGCCGCACACCGGCGCGGGCGACCTCGGTCAGGTGGGCGCGGACCTGCTTGCGCACCACCTCCAGCACCTCGAAATGCTCATGCGGCGACACTTGTCCCGCCGCCACTAGCGCGGCCTCGATCGCATCACGCACGGCCACCACGTCGGCGGTGACCGGCACGTCGGGCCGCTCGATCGGCGACACCACCTGCTGCGCCAAAGACGGGTAGCCCGACAGCTGCGCCGGCGCCTGCACCACCGGCATAGCGGCCGCTGTGCGCACCGCCAGGACGATCAGCGCATCACGCATCAACTCGCGGGCGGCATCGACCACTGCCGCCGTCTCGACGCCTCCCGTCACACCGCCACCGGCCTGGATGACCGCTGCAGCGGCTGCCACTTGTGCCGCCAGTTGCCGCGACTGCTCGACCTGGCCGGCAATGGCCCGACCCGAGTCGGTAAAGCTGGCAAACACCGGATCGGCTTCGGGCAGCCCGGCCACCGTGCTGGCAAATTCCGGGTCGGCCTCAATGCTCGATGAGGCGGCGCTGGTCGCGGACGCTCCACCGGTCGAATCACTGCTCGACGGCCCCCAGCGATAGCCGGTCGAGCGGCTGCCGCCGATGCTGGAAAACTGCCCCCGGATCATCGCGCTGAAGTTGCCCGGGGCGTTGATCAGCATGTCGGCCAAGGCTTCCACCGAGCCGACCAAACCCGTCAATTGGCGCAGCTCCGAGGCGATGGCCATCTGCACCCCGGCGATTCCGTTCTGCAGCACGACCACGGCCAGACGCGCGCGATTCACCATGGCCATAGCGGCCTTGTAACGTCTGATAGCCGACTGCAGCAGACTTTCCGATGACTCTTCCAGCTGCCGCGCCGTGTTCGGCACGCCGGCGGGAAAGCCCTTTTCCCCGTCTTCCACAAACACCAGGTCAAAGCGCGCCATCCCACCCTCACGGCGTTCATGGCTCACCGAACACCCCGTCGCTGTGACCATCAAGCGGCCGTACCAGGGGTGGATCAGCTCGCCGGCGCCGGGCTTGTCCAAGGCGTTCAGCAGGTCATCACGCTTAACCAGGAAGTCTTCGCCGATCACGAAGGCCGCCAGCTTGATTTCCCGCGTTACGCGGCCCAGGTCTTCCACCAGCGGCTTGTCCCGCTGGGGGTACTCATGCACCTGGGTGCGCCGACCGACTGGCATGCTGTCGCTGTCGACGTGGAAGGGCACCCCCCGAAAGGAGGCCCCGTGTAGCTGATCACGCCAGGTCGTCATCCTGGAGTCCTCCCAAGTGAGCGGTAACCGACTTGCGGGCTAACCTGCAGGCCTGGCTGGTTGCTTTGGGCCTGCTCGACCCGCATACCTGGCGGCGCGTTGTCGAAGCGAACCACCATAGAGCCTTCCAGCTGGGCTTTACTGGGCTGTCCAGACTGCTGCACCAGCGAACCCCGCGAAGCCGCCAAAGCCCCCGAAGACGGCGAAGCCACAGACGGCAGGCTTATGCCCGGCAAACCGTTGGTTTCGGCACGTTTGGCGGCCTCTCCAGGGGTCAAGCCTTGGGCCAGGCTGGCTTTGGCGTGCTGGGCCAATGGCGATGCCACCAGCGGCAGGGGCTGTCCGGCCACCCCCATCAAGCTGCCCATATTGATGGTCCCGGGCAGCGGCTGGGCGGTCGCGTTACGCGCCTGCTGCTGTTCGGTCCAGGCGTTGACCTTGCTGGTCGCGGCCTGGATCACCCCGCCGCCTTCGGAGTCGAAGCCCATAAACTTCATCATGGGTTCAACGATCGGGCGCAGCTTTTCCCACAGCCCCTTGAAGTAAGCCGTGATTGGCTCCCAGTGCTTGACGATCATTCCCAACGGGCTGAAATCAAACATGGTCTTGAGGAAGTCGAGGAACGGCACCGACAGCGCCTTGACCACCTCCCAAACGCCCTGGAAAAAGCCGCTGATTGGCCCCCAGTTGTTGACGATCAACCCAAGCGGGGAATAGTCGAACAGGGTCCGCATAAAGCCCATGAACGGCACCGCCAGGGCCTTGACCAGGCCCCATAGGCTGGCAAAGAACCGACTCAGTGGCTGCCAGTTGGCGACGATCTGGCCAAGCGGCGTCCAGGCGAAGGCGGTTTTCATCCAGCCCCACACGGTCATCGCCGGGCCTTTGATCTCATCCCACAGGGCCACAAAGTAGCGGCTCAGCGGCTCCCAATTGGCCACGATCAGTCCGATCGGCGACCAGGCGAAGGCCGTTTTCATCCAGCCCCACAAGGCCATCGCTGGCCCCTTGATCTTGTCCCATACCTGCTGGAAGTACGGCGCCACGGTCGACCAGTTGGCGATTAGCACGCCGGCAGCGATGGCGATGCCGCGCACGACAATCCCGATCGGACTCATGCTCGCCACGCCGTTCATCATGGCCAGGGCCGCCGTAGCGCCGGCCGTAGCCAGGCGCAGCACGGTGAAGCCCACCGCCGCCCCCAGCACGCCCTTAATCAACCAGGGGTGCGCGGCGGCCAGCGCGCTGACACTGCTGACAATCGGCCCCACGGTCGCCATGAAGTCGTTCAGCGGCGGCAACAGCATGCTGCCAACGGTGATGCCCAGGCGGGTCACCCGGTTCTGCAGCAGCTGCATGGCGTTCTGCGTGGTTTCTGCCCGAGCGACATACTCGTTGTTCATCGACCCCGCGTACTCGCTCGCGTCGCCGACCGACTTGAAGTTCTTCTGCAGCGTGCCCAGGCTCGTCAGCAGCGGCGCGATGGCCCCTACCGACTCCTTGCCGAACAAGTTGGTCAGCACGGCCGCCTGCTTGCTTTTCTCGACCTTGGCCAGCGTCTGCAGCACGCGATTAATCGTGCCTTCACTGTCGGTCTGCATGCCCTTGGCCAGCTCGTTGGCATCCAGGCGCAGCGCCTTGTACGCCTCTTTCTGCGACTTGGTGGCCGCCGTGCCAGCGGTCAGGGTCAGCATGAAGTTCTTGATGCCGGTAGCCGCCACGTCCTGGGCGATGCCCACGCCGGCAAGGGTCGAACCCATCGCGGCCAACTGGGCAGCACTGACGCCCGCCACCTCACCCAGCGGGCCAATGGCTGTCAGGATGTTGGAGATTTGCCCCGTGCTCGCTGCACCGGTGTTGCCCAGGTAGTTGATCTGGTCGGCCAGGGTCACCACTTCGGTCTGGTTCATCTTGAAGGCCGTGCGCCACTTGGCCATCATCGAACCGGATTGTTCGGCCGTTTGGTCGAAGGCCACGCCCATTTTTACGGCGTCTTCGGCGAAGCGCTTTAGCTCTTCCCGGGCAATGCCCGACTGACCACCCGCCGCGACGATCTGCGCGATGCCCTCGGCCGCCATCGGCAGCCGCTCGGACAGGCCCAGCACGTCGTCGCTCATCACCTTGAACTGCGCCGGCGACTCGAAGTTAACCACCTTCTTCACATCGGCCATGGCGCTTTCGAAACCCATGGCGGCCTTCACCCCCATGACGAACGGCGCCGCAATGGCACCGCCCTGCAGGGCTTCGCCAAAGGTGATCTTGCCCAGGCCCGAGCTGTTCAACTGCTTGCGCAGCATGGCCGCATTCTTGCGCACACCACTGAGCACCGGCGACAGCTTGTCGACGCCGGTGATCAGGGCCTTTAGCTGGAATTTATCCGCCACCACCACCCCCAGTCAGCGCGTTGATGCGCCACGCGTTTTCTTCGCTCTCGAACAACGTGTCGAGGGTCCAGCCCAGCACCTCGCCTGGGGTGGCTTTCCACCACCAGGCCAGGTCATAGGCCAGCTCGGTCAGGCTTCCGACTGAGCTGAATCTTGGCGCGTGAAAAAACCGACGATGGTCCAGCCAATGCCGTTCAGGTCGGTCAAGTCCAGCTGGTTTACCGAACTTGCCGGAATCCCGGCACACACAGCGATGTACTTGGCCGCCGTCTCGACCTCCATAACGGGATAACCACTGTCGCCGACGTTGTAGGGCAGCGACTTGATGGCCCGACATTCCTGCACGGTGGGGCGACGCAGGGTCAGCTCTTTGACTTCTTCGCCGTGGGCCTGAATCGGTGCTGCGAGGGTATGGGTTACGGTACTCATTACTGCCAGTCTCCTTGGATGCCTTCGAATTTGAGCGAGACCTTGGCGTCATCGCCGGTCACTTTGGTTTCATCGACCAGGTACGCGCCGCTCAGCACGTACACGGAACCGTCAGCAAACTCGGCGGTGATGGTCATGTTGATGCCGGCGGCCAGCTTGGCCCGGGGGAAGTTGGGGGTTTTCACCGCGTCGACCACCACATACGGCACCAGGTCTTCTTCTTTGAAGAAGCCCCGCACGATGGTTTCGCGTTTAACGTCACTCATCGGCGCTTCTACGCCGCCGGTGATCACGACCTGATCACCGTCAACCTTGACGTAGCAGGTGCCTGCGACTTTCTGACCCATAAAGGGATCTCCCATAAAAAAGCCCGCACAGGGCGGGCCGGCGTTGAACGATGCGGATTACGTCGCTTCGGGGTACTGCAGGCGGAACTGGTACAGCAGCGCGAATACACGCAGCTGATTCACCAGGTCCGGCGGGAACAGCACACTGAGGCGGTTCGGATTATTCGCGTCCCGCTCCACAATCAGGTACTGATTGAACATTTCGGCGTTTTCCACGATGCCGTCACGCTCCATGGCGCCGTAGGCCGCGACCAGCTCGCCGCGAATCACCTTTGGCGTGACGATCGCCTGGCCAGGGCCAAAGCGGGTGCCGTCGTTGGCCAGCTTGTGGCGGCCGTACTTGCTGGTGATGATGCTGCGCAGGTTGCGGATCACATACGCCGACTGGTGCAGCGTCTCGCTGTCCAAGTACGAATCATCGGCCTGCCCATAAGCGTTGCGCTGATACGTGGTAATGGCGCGTTCGATCCGATAGCTGCCGCCGTTGTAAGCGGCGGTAGCGATCCCGCTGGTCAGCAGCGACTGCCGTTCGGTCAGGGTGAAACGGTCGCTCGCTTCGGCCGGGTCGATGCCAGCCAGCGAACCGGTTTGCGTCGGCCGCGCCGGGTCGGCACTGATGAACACAGCGGTACGGGCAGCCCAGGCGGCGGCCACCTCCCACACCGGCTGCGGCACGCCGCGCTCGAAGCCATGCACGGTCACATGCGGATCATTGCGCAGGCGACCAGCCGCGACCAACTCGCCGAGGGTGCCGCGCTTCGCGCTGTAGACGTGGCCGTACAGCTGCTTAGCCCAGGACCAGCGGCCGGCGCTGTCGTCCATGGTTTCTTTCCAGGCGTCCAGGGTGTCGGCGTCGCTCCAGGGCTGGGCGATGAATTCGAATTCTTCGTCGCCCAGCGCGGCCAACGCGGCAGCGGCGTCAGGGCTGCCGACACCGCCGGTCATGCCCGTGGCCACGATGGTCAAGCCTGCGGGGGTTACCTCGCTGTTCACACGACCCAGGCGGTTCAACTGCACCTGAATGTCATTGCCCAGATCCCCCTTGAACTTCGCCTGCAGGGTGACTACGCCGGCGGCCACCGTCGCGGTAACCGGCAGGTCGATCGCCTCATTGATGGCCGCCGCCAGGGCAGTGGCCACCACATCGGCCGAGGCGCCCGCCACCGCCAGGGCGCGCACGCGCTGGCCGGCCACGTACAGAGTGACCAGGCCGGCCGACTCGACCGACCCCATTACGGTAACGGTGCCGCTCGCGGCCACGCCGGTGTCAACCTTGAGCGGCAGACACCAGACCTCGCCGGCCACGTCGATGGCACGCCAACGGGCGTGCATGCTGGCCAGCATCGAACCGACGCCGCCAATGTCCTTGGCCTCGCTAGTCCGTGACACCAGGGTCAGGCGGCCAATTTCAGGGCCGTCCGCGTCGTCGTTGACCTGGCCGATCAGCAGTCGGCGCAGACTGGATGCACCGCTGTTGGCCATGGAGTTGTCGACTTCGGCATAGAACAGCGGCACGCGAATGTCGCTGGGGATGTTGCTGAAACTTACGCTCATTGCGCCTTGCTCCCCTTGGTGCTGGCCTTCTGTTCCACGGCGTCGCCATCGAGCACGCGGCGCTGCCAATACGCATTGATGGGCACCGCGGCGCCGCCGGCGGGCAGCAGCTCACGCGGGTTATGCGGCATCGGGCATTCACGCCCCGGCGCCGGCTTGAGATTCATGATTTTCATGGGGTCAGGTTCTCCCGGATTGTGAACTCGATTCGCCCGTCAGGGCCTGGGGCCGTGACGTTGGGGTCTTTCAGGGGGTTGATGAAGTCGAAGCGGGTATCGATCCCCTCCAGGTCGGGCAAGCCAGCGAGCTTCCATTCCTGCCAGGTTTGCGGCTTTCCTTCACCGGTTTGCTCCCAGCGGCCCAACTGGAAGTCGGCATAGAAGCGATAGCGGTAGACAACGCGCGCGCGGTCGAGCAGCAACAGCTGGCCGCCGTCGTAGAGCAGCGGCCCCGACTCGGGATCGGGCTCGAAGCCCACCAGAGCGCGCCACAACTGGGCGCGCAAATCATGCAATGGGTCAGCCACCGATTGCCCACGCTCGTCGTCGGTCGGTAACACCACACACACGTCAATGGCATCGCGCACTGCCTGGGTGTATACGTTCTGCGATTCGGGCTCATCGGCCGAATCGCCGACGGCGATCACGTAGGCTGCAGGTGGCTCCATCTTGGCGCTGTCAGCGGTCGGATCCCAATCCAGACCACCAGCCACACGCCCGCCAAAGCCGAGCGCATAGGTGCGCAACTGCTCAATCACAGGAGTGATTTTCATGTAGGTTTCTCAGTTCAGGAGCGCGGCGGCGAAAGCCTGCTGCAGGATGCGTTGCACCTCGGCGCGACTGTCGGCCAACGCGTCGGTCATGTAGTTGTCGCGCGGGGTGATGCGCCAGACGTTTTGTCGCCGAGCCTCCAGCAGCGCTTTGCGTTGTCCCCGCGCACGGCGATTCCAACCAGGGCCGCGACCACGCACCTTCGAGCCCAAGCGAACGCCGTAATGCAGGTAGGCCGGGTAAAACTCCTTCATGCTGCTGGTCTTGCTTGGCGAAACCCGCACCAGGAATCCAGCGCGCGACACCTTGAAACCGATGGATGCGGTGGTAGCGCCGGTGCGGTTGACCGGGTAGCCATTCTGGCCACCGCCCAACGCCAAGTTCATCTGCGCCCTGCCAGTCACAAGCTCTCCCGCCTTGCGCATGCCAGCGCGGATCTTCCGCTTGTTGAAAGCCTCCTGATCGAACTTGTCGAATCCATCGACGTGCAGGTAACCGTCAATCGAAACTGAGTTGGCCATTAGACTGCCCTCCTTCGCGGTTGGACGGCCCCAGTTCCTCCACCTCCACCACCGACCAGATTTGCAAGCCTGCAAGCTCGGTGGGCCGCTTAACCCGATAAACACGGCCACGACCAACGAACTCACAACTTGCGTCCAGATCGGGTATGAAACGGCAATACAAGCGGTGAGTTAGAGCCGTTTTGGTCTGCTGGGCGCTGGCGTAAGTCGCCGTGCCAAGCGGCTCAACCTTTACCCGGCGCCAACAGACGTGCTGGAACTCAGACTCCAGGCCGGGGTTACCAGGCCTGTCAGACCTTTTCCGAACCTCCATGCGGTGCTTCAACTCACCTGAGGCAGGTGCACGTAATGCCGATGCTCGCATCGCCATAGCTAAAACCTCGGTGGGACGGTGATATCCGCCAGAAGATGATCAACAAAGCTCGACGGCACTTCGGCCAGGGATTGCCCCACGACCAGAAGCCCCCGATGGGTGAACGCCGTTTCCGCTGCCATCAATAGCCAGCTCAGCACGCCGGGATAGACCTGCACATCCACCCCGGCGCGATAGCGGATCCTCAACCGACCGGCAGGCCGGCCAGCCGGAAAGCCCAAATAGCTCTCTTTCCCACCCTGGATAAGCTCCACCTGGCCCTCGAAGGGAGTCACCTGCCCGGCGTCTCCCAGCACCACCACGGACTCGACAGCGACCACCTGGCCAATGTCCAGCGAATGCCCCGACGGATACGTCGCCGGCCAGTCTTCCTCATAGATCGCTTCACGGATCGCCGCCCCCGTTTTCGATTCACCTTGGGCGGTTACTCCAGGGATGATGATCTGGTCGACCAGCTCAGGCTGCAGGTCTTCTGGCTCAGCACGGCATTGAAAGGCCACCTGTTCCAACGTCAGCACGGGCGCCCCCGTGTAGGCGATACGGCGCGCCACGACTACGGCTTGCCTTCAGCGCCCGCATGAGCCTCCGATTTGTCCGCACCGCCGGCAGCAGTGTCGGCATCGGTCTTTTTAGCGGCCGGGGCAGTATTGCCGGTCCCATTCTTGCCATTTTTCGCGCCTAGCTTGCCAGCTTGGATTGCATAGCCGGACTCGATCAAGCTCTCGGCTACAGCGGCATCGAAGCCTGCAGTTTCGTTAGCGGCGTAGCCGCGCCAGTTTTTCTCAAAGGTTACGATTACCTTGGACATGAGATGCTCCGTGATCTGATAAATAAAGTGCCCCGCGTACCGGGCAGGTTGGTTACAGGGAGCTACCCCACTTGACGTCGGTCATGACTGCGACCGACTCGACGTGTCGTGGCCCAAAGTCATGCTTGGCAATCACTCGCACGAGGGTCTGATCACGCTGGAAGGCACTGATGACGTTACCGCCGGCGTCTTTGTAGGTGGCCTCTTTGCTGAAGTCGATGACCATGGCGTCGTCTTCACCGATGAAGCAGTCCGCGAAGTCTGCGAAATGGATCTCCGAGGCATCACCTTCAGCGCCCAGGTTGATCGGGATCTGGGTGGTCGAACCGACCGGGAAACCCTTGAGCATGTTCTGGTCCAGCTCGGGATACGCTTTGTTGCCATTGCCGTCACGCAGTGCCGCCAGCCAGCGCTTGGTGCGCGGTGCCATGGCAAAGCCTGGGGCGGTCATATTGGAGTTGGCATTCTCCAGACGCAGGATCAGCGCAGACAGCGCAAACTCCACAGCCTCCAGCGTCACAGCAGCAGGCGCCGCGAAAACGTTGAAGGCCGGTGCCCAGAAACGCAGCCCCTTCGGCAGGTTGCCGGTGCCAGCGCCGCGTAGAAAGGAGAGGTCTTCCGCAGTCGCTACAGATGCAACCAGGTCGTTCACGACAAGGCGGTCAACGCTGGGATTGGTGCCAGAGTACGCAAGCAGGTCATTACTAATCGGCACCAGGGCCGCCAGTTTTTTCGACGACAGCTTCAGGTCGTCGAACTGCATATCAGTGGTCGGCATGTCTTCTTCAGTGCCGATGTAGCCGACTACAGCCCCGCCCTTGATTCGCGGGACAGTCAGGTTACCGTTCTGCAGCGGCAGAGACACGGCACCGAGTTTGCGCACCACCGACTTGGGACGCAGCAGTTCGATGACTTCGCTGGAAAAGCTATGTGGTACGAGCACACCACCAGCACCGGGCGTCACAGTGCTGAGCGCCATTGCAATTTCAGGGTTGTAGCCGGAGTCGCTGGCCATCTTCGCGGCGGCCTGCTGATCGCCGCGGGAAGCGGCCAGCACACGTACCATCTGCGCCATGTTCGCCCCCGGCACTGGCTTGGCAGTGAACGGGCCGCTGATGCTGCTGGGCGGGCCGTTGATGCCTTGAGCGCCTTCGTTGACCGGCACTGCGCTCGCAGTCGCCATCTGCTCGGCCGCTTCGGCGCGCGCGAGCTTATCCGTCAGCTGGTTGAACTGGGTGCTGAGGTGCTCGAACTGGGCAAGTTGTTCGGCCGTTAGCGAAGTACCAGCCGCTTCGAGCTGAGCCAGCGCTTGGATCTGGCCATTAATAGTGGCGCGCTCGCTACGCAATTGAGTTACGAGGGACATGCTGCCTCCTAGGCATAAAAAAACCGGCGTTAGCCGGTTGTGGTCACTGCCGCGAACGCGGTCAGAGTTGAGACTGAATGGCGAAGGCCGAAGCCCTCACGCTGATGCGCTGTTGTGGCTGTAAGCCTTGGCGCTGCGCGCGGCTGAGGCCGACCGCCCGCGACAGGTTGTCCACCGCGAGCTGCGGCGACTCGAGCCGATCAGCCAAGCCAATAGCGATGGCTGCTGAGCCGCGATAGCAGGCAGCCTCAGTGGCGATGATCTCGGCAACGTCGCGGCCTCGGTAATCGGCCACGTGGGTCGTAAACAGCTGATAGCTCTCCTGCACGACTTCGTTCAGCACCTGTAGAGATTGCTCGGTAATCGGCTCGTTCGGGCTCAGATCATTCTTGTGCGCGCCGGCAAAGACTGTCGTGACCTTTACCCCCATGCCTTCGATCATCTTCGAGCGGTCCATGTGGCTGGCCACCACTCCAATAGAACCTAAGCCAGAGGTCAGGCTGACCACCACCTCAGTGCAGGCGGCCGCAATCAGGTACCCCCCGGAGTACGCCATAAAGTTGACCAGCCCGGTGATTGGCTTGATCTTGGTGGCCGCGCGAATGTCCGCGGCCAGCTCAAAAGCACCAACCGCACTGCCGCCAGGGCTGTCGATGTCCAGCACGATGTGTTCGACCATGGGGTCGGCGATGGCCTTGCTCAGGGCCGCGCGCAGACCTTCGTAGCTAGTCATGGTCTCGCAGGCGTTCAAGTGGCTGCCGCGGCTAACAAGTACGCCATGGACGGGAATCACCTCAACACCCGTCTGGGCGATAGCAGCGCGGCGCTGTTCTTCACGGCGGTCCTGCTCGGCCTGGTAGCCTTCATCGTCATAGAACATCGATGGGTTAGCAGCGGCCCCGCCCATGTTCAGATTGACGATGTTCAGGCTCATGGTCTGATTGGCCCAGCGTACTGCCAGGTCCAGCATGTCGGGTGTCGTCAGCAATGGCTGATTGAATAGCAAGCTGGCAGCGCGCAGATGTCGTTTCATGCGGCAAGCATCCTCAGGATATCGTCGCGCTGCTGCTCCAGCTGGGCGCGGACGTTGGGGTTGTTCATGTCGGGCAGGATGTGCGCCACGTCTGCCATATTTAGCGGCTGCAGGTAGCTATCGCCGTTGGCCACGGGCGGCATGTTTTCCAGGCGGCGGATGTCGTTGATTGATAGCCACCCCCACTGCCTGCCGATTGCATAGGCGTCATAGCGACTTTTCTGGTCACCGCGCAGCAGGCCGGAAAGGTTGAACTCGATGAAGTAGTCACGCCGTTCAGATGGCAAGAGGAAATCGCGCATCATGGCCTGCTCATGGCGCTTCACCCAGGGCATCAAGGCGAAGATCACGTATTGGATCAGCAGCTGTTCAAGACTGTTGTAGCTGGCCTTCTCCAGCTCGTTGATCATGTGCGGAGGAATCTTGTAGATCCTGGCGATGTCCAGCCCGGTGGCCTTAAGAATGCCAAGCAGCTCGGCATCGACGTTATTCATCGACACTGGCTTGAAGGTCATGCCTTCCTGCAGCATCGCGACCTTCTTCGCGTTATCGATGCCCGAGAACTTGTTGCCCCACTGATCAAGGATGCGATCGATACTACCCTGCTCCTTGATCGGCGGAGCATCCCGTGGGCGCTCGATAACGCCACTGACGGCAGTGCCGTTGGCAAATGACTTGCCCGCATACTGCCTGACCGCATGCGCAAGTCCGACGGCATCGGCATGCAGCTCAACGGGAGACATTCCGGTGTAGTGATTCTGCGTGTGCCAGCGCACATGGTGAATCAGGCGCATGGGCAATGGGTCGTGCCCGCCAACTCGATACACCGGTCGCAGGTCGCCGCCCTTGAGCACTGTCACCTTGTCGTTACGCAGCGGATAGAGCGCCTTCACCGAGCCGTCGTCGTTGCGCTCGATGAAGCTGTAGCAGTTCCCTCGAAGCCCAAGGGAAAGCTGGCTAGATTCACGATACTCGTAGGGGGTCTGCCAAGGGTTTGGTTGGTACCGTAGGACATCGTAGAGCGGGTGAGCTATCGCGGACTCACGCTTGCCATCACCTAAACGCCGATAGAGCTCAAGCGGGAGCTGGCCAACGCTCTCGGCCAGCAGCGTGACGCAGGTCTGCAAGACAGTAATAGCAAGAGCGGTCTCGGGGGTGACTGTGACGCCTGCTGCAGTCCGGCCAGACCCAATCCCTCCGCGCCAAGCGCCGCCGCCCCCTTTCGAAACCAGCGCCTCATTTTCGCCGAAAAGATTGCTGAAAAACATGATCAACCTCCCTCCGGACTGCGTTTGAGCTGCATGCGGGCGGCCGCTTTATCAGCCAGCCATGCCCAACCTATCAAGCCGAGCCCGGCGGCCATCAGAGCCGCCGGCACGTGGATAAGGGCAATACCGCCGATCAGCAGTGCAAAGCCAACCAGGCCGGCAATCCACGCAGCGATTGCAATGGTTTTCAAACCCCTACTCCTTCGTCGTAAATCGAACTACCGCTACTTCCTGAGGACACTGCGCCACTGATGCCGGTAGCCATGATCGAGGCAATGATTCCATCGATACGGCCCGTGGCTTTTGCCTTGTCGGCCTTGCGGTTGCTTGCCGGGTCGGAAACGATCACTGCGTTACCGGCGCACCAGGTCATCACCGGATTGCCATCGTGTCGTAGCGACTCAACCGCCTCCCTTGGTGCTGAATCGTCGAAGAACTCTGCCGCACCGTCTTCTTCCTCTGACGGCAACTCGACCATGCCAAGCAGTCGACGCTCAAACTCGTCCACTGCCGGCCCCATATCCTTGAAGCCCTGCCCAAATTCAACGAGCTCCGGCAGTGTGATGTCGTACTCACTCATCAATTGACGCATGTCCTCGATGCGCCAACGGTCGTAGGCAATTTTGTCTACCTGGAAGTAGTCGCAAATGGTTTGCATCCGGCGTAGCACATGCAACTTGCTGATGGCGCGGCCAGGTGTTGTTTCAAGATCGCCCGACTTGATCCACGCCGCGTAAGGCACCTTGTCGCGAGCCTCGCGCTTGTCTAGTTCATGGTCAGGGATCCAGAAGTACGGCAACAGCCGCCAGTGCGGATCTTCGCGGGTCGGATAGAACAGCAGGACGAACGATGTCAGGTCCGTGGTACTGGACAGGTCAAGGCCTCCGACGCAGGGCCGATTGCGCAGCAGAGACATCGGCACGCGTTCTTCGGCTTGGCTCCAAACGTCCCATGAAATCCATGGAGACTCAGCGCCGGTCCACTCGCAGAAGTTGAGTCGGCGCACCATCGCCTCCTTGCTCGGCATGCCACGCGCCTCTGTGACCTGCTCGCGCAGGTACTTCATGCCAGGCAAGTCCGCATCCTGCAGCGAGGGGTTGGATTTGAACCAGCAACTCTCGTCCTGGATGGGGTCATCACCCTCGTCCAGCGAGCAGATGTATGCGAAGAAGCCGTCATCAACGAGCGCGCCGGACGCCACCCGGGATCCGTATTCGTGATACTCCCAGCAGGGGCCGCGCTTGTTCGAGCCGCTGTTGGTGATCATGAAGATCATGGCCTGTTTACGGCTCTTGGTGCCGGCTCGCATCATCTCCACGACCATGTTGGTCTTGTGCTCGTGCACCTCATCGATCAGGGCCATGTGGGGCCGCGGGCCTGACTGCCCGTCATCCGAACTGATCGGGCGGAAGAACGAGCCTGCCTTTAGGTACGCCAGGTTCCATATGTTCTGGCCTGTACCACTGCAAGCCAGGCGCTTGGTCAGCTCAGGCGACTGCTGAACCATGGCGACAGCATCACGGAACAGGATCATGGCCTGATCCTTCTTGGTCGCCGCCGCGTAGATCTCGGCGCGGGCCTCGTTGTCCCCGACCAATCCCCTCAATCCGACGCCGGCAGCCAAGGGAGATTTGCCCGAACCTTTGCCGCTTTCGACGTAAACCACCCGAAAACGGCGATACCCGTCACTGCCCTTCCAGCCAAAGATGCTGCCGACAATGAATTTCTGCCATGGCAAAAGCTCGAAGGGCAGCCCTTCAAACTCTCCGCCATTCAGTTTCAGGACTGCGCGGTAGAAGCGTATGGCCTTGTTGGCCTCTTCAAGATCCCAGCACAGTCCGCGCTTTGGTCCCTCCTCCAAATCCCGCAGGTGCCGAGCGCACGCATTCCGGATATCAGGGCCTGCGATTCGCTCGCCGGAGTGGACCTCCCTCGCGTACTGGGTCGCAGGATCATCAACCGAAGTGTTCCGCGAGCGGGTCTTCTTTGTCGTCATTCTCTTTTACCTGGATTTTGGATCGGGCGGCTGGAGTCAGGCCGAACTCGACCAGGTAACTTTTGAAGCGACGATCAACGTCAGCGAGCATGGCGACGGCAGGATTCGCCTTGAGCACCAGTTCACCTTGGGTGCTGGTGGTCTCGTAGGTCCGCCCTTGCAAGTCGACCATTTCGCGCAGCGCGAGGATTTCGGCGTAGCAGTCGCACAGCCGTTCGAGGGCAAAGCCATCTGCTTCGGTAAGTACGCCCATACGGTCTAGCAGAACCGTGAGGCGCCCCCAGGCCACTTGAGCTTCGTTCGTCAAATGCGCCGGGGCGCTGGGGATGCGCCTGGCAGGCTGGGGTTCTTTCTTGTTGATCGCGCGCTTGCCGGGGTTCCCTCTCACAAGCTTCAGCTCTGTCGGGGTGGGTCGTCTCCCGGCCATTGTCTGCTCTCAAAAAAATCATTTCATTTCGCGGTTTTGCGTAAAGAGGAGGGCGATCGGTCAGGAAAGGTTTCAGGAAAAACATTTTCACCCCCCTCTGCCCTGGATCATGGGGCCCCGCAGCGCCCGGAGGCTTTCAGCAGGGCCGATTCCAGTGGTGCCGTGGGTCCAGCGGCCTGCCGCTAACGTCGCACCCAACCTCACGTCCTGACTTCTCCAAGCGCTGCTTGTAGGAGCTGTGACAGTTGGTGCATAACGACTGCAAGTTGGTTCGATCCCAGAACAAGGTCATGTCACCGCGGTGCGGAACAATGTGATCGACTACGGTCGCAGGCTCAACGTGCCCCGTCTTCTCGCATCGGACGCACAGGGGATACTTGCGGAGCCAACCTTTACGGGCTTGCTGCCAGCGGTAGCCGTAGGGCTTAGGCTGCTTTGCTCCATCAGACGAAGGCAATGACACCTTTCACCCCTCAACCTTCTTGCTCATGAACCGGTCGGAGTATTCGCGCAGCTTCTCCACCCCAATGAAGCCAACCATGCAGCCAGCGAACACAGCCATGTTGGTAGGAAGGGAGAAGTACTCAAGCACCGGCATCAGGCTCGTGCCGATCAAACCGCACAAGATCCCTTCCAGGATGACTTTGCGGCGACCGCCGCCGCCATAGATGACCCGGCACATGGCCACGGCTGCGGCTGTTCCGCCGGTGTACAGCTGTGGCTGATGGGCAACCAGCCAGGCCAGCACAGCGGCCCACAGGCCAGGATCTTTCTCGAGCATGTTCGGCATCTCAGTTCCTCCCTTTTGGGGAGCGCAATAGGTTCGGCCCCAAACAGCACTCCCAGCTCGGGGCGATGGGCGTGGTGGTGCCGAAAACGAAAAAGCCCTGCACGACGGCAGGGCTAAAAATTGGATACAAAAAACCCGGCTCTATGGCCGGGTCTTGGAGGGCGTCGCGCTGCGTTCACAGCAACACACGCTGCTATGAAAGCACAGTTATTCCGCGCGGAAAAGCCCTTTTTGGAACAGAGAAACTGCGGACAACTAATGTGCGGGCTACTAGCCCTGTAGCACATCGACAAAAATACACGCCAAGAATAAAATACCGTCAACACAATCTGATCTTTTGCAATAGCAAAAGCTTCGACAAGCTTCCAGAAAAGACCTCACGCATGAAACAAAAAAATAACCAAAGCCCAACCCCACAAAACCCAAACAGTAATTCAGGGTTGATTTTTGATGTTTTGTACATTGCCAACAAGCACCAGATCATAAACGTACTAACCTCTCTTATTGTTGGCGCAGCGGCTGCTTTTGCCACCAGCTACAAATTCATACAATCAGAAGTCAACAAAGTCGCAGAGCAGCGACTGGTTCCGTATGAACGCTTACTAACGGGATTAAATTTGAATCAAGGCGAAGAATACCAAGAGGCTGCCAAAGTATTCCAAGATCTTATAAAATCCAAAGACAAAACTAAACTACCAGAAAAGCCTACAGAACTAGCATACGACGGATTACTTTTTGCAATCGCAAACTCTGATCAAATTTCAGAATTCCAAGGAAGCATTAAAAAGATAAACGACAGGATGAAAGAAAGTGGCGAGGAGACGCCTTGGCGACTTCATCATCTTGCCTGGGCGCTCATGCGAGCTGGGGATTTAGATGGCGCAAAAAAATATTTCACCAAAGCCCTAGATTCATATAAATCTAAAAGAGAATACACAGCGAGCGTAGACCCAGCCCGCGGGCTTCTCTTTATCGCACTTTTCAAAAATGAAGTGGATGAAGCTATACTCCTTGGGCAAGCTATAAAAGACCTTCGCCCCAGCCAATATCGGACGAACTACGACCTAATCGCCGAAATTCAAGAAGCCCGAAAAAGCAGTACTTTCGATAGCTTTAATGCACGATACGAAAAGACACTCAACGCCACTATAGAACTATATATCACAAGACTTATCAAGTCAGAACATCAGGAACATCAGGAACATCAGGAACATCAGGAACATCAGGAACATCAGGAACATCAGGAACATCCAAAATAGCTTTACATTTATTAATTCACCACAAACGCTGCCGACAAATCCGTCGGCAGCGCATTAAGTCACACCCCATCAACACTTATCGACCAACCTTATCAAGCCACCTCTTTACTTAAAGTCAAAACACAGTCAACCCAGGCTACCCCAGCCCTAGCCAACTCCCTAGTCTTTCCCTCACTCATTCCGTAGTGTTTGCCCACACGATACATAGGCCACTTAGCACCGTAGTACAGCCAGATGATGTCCCCCATCTGCTGATCACGACGAGTAAGTTTGGCGACGGCTGTATCGACGGCAAGCGCCCAATCATCAGTGATGCAATAGTTCTTACACGCAGATGTCTGCGGCGTGGCTTCCCGCATCAGCGCAAACGACGGAGACACACAACCAGGAACCCCTGCACCGTCCATCCGCCACCACCCCCACTGCTCCAGTAAATACTCAGAATCCCCTAATGGTCGGCCTGCCGGCTTTCGAATCATCATATTCTCAATCCCCTGTGAAATGTGTGCCGCCGGCGCCGAGCCGGTTGCTTCCCTGATATGTCGCCTCAGGCCCGGATGCCTGAGGGTTCTTCAACTGATCGATTTGCCGGAGCGCTGCCCGGAGCCTAATGCTGAGCTGGGTCACCAGTTCATCCAGGGCCAGGGCCTCGCCGGTTGCAGCCACTACCCAGCCCGAGGCGTTGCAATGGTCGCATGGCAGTTCGTGAAACAGGCCCTGAGTGACCGCTCTCCCACGGCACAAAGGGCACTGAGCCAACTTGATCGCAGCCTTATTGAAGGCCGGCCCATGGCTCTTCCTTGTCACTTCGAATCCTCGCTTATGGTGGATACCGGAAGTCCGTCGAAACCTGCACGCTCTGCGGCTCGCGAGAAAATCCATGAATCCGTTGATCTATCACCGGTCAAGCCGTGAACCGACTCGAAACCTTTCTGATCAAGGTGTGCGTGCCACTTTTCCAACGCCTCACGTTTGCGCGCCATCACGTCGGACTGGATGTACACCTTCACGTTGTGGCCCATGGCGTGGTTGATCAGCAGTTCACCCACCAGGTGATCAACACCTAGATCAGCCCAGCCGGTGCGGGCCAGCTTGCGCAGATCGTGACTGGTCCAATCGCCCTGCCCCATGACCGTGAACACAGCGGAGGCTTTCGATTCGCTCATGGGCTTGCCCTGCCGGCCTGGGAACAGGAACTGGCCGTCATAGCCTTGGTTGCGCTGAATCTCGCGGTAGGCCATCAGCAGGAAGCGCACCTGGTCGGTCAGTGGCAGCCGGTGCTGCACGCTGGTCTTGGTGTGCTCGGCAGGAATGAACCACTCCCGTTCGGCCAAGCTGATGTGGCTCCAGCGGGCCAAGCGGGTTTCACCCAGCCGGGTGCCGTGGCACAGCATCATCAGGGCCAGCACGCCATGCTGAGGGTTGTTCGCCAAAGTGCTCTTCATGCGCGCCATCAGGTCTTCAAGGTGCACGCTACGCAGCCGCGACGGCTTGACGGTGACCTTGGCCTTGGAGAAGTCACCAAAGCGGATGCCGGCCATGGGATTGGCGCTGATCAGCCCCAGCTTGAAGGCCTGCCGGAAAGCCAGGGCCAGCAGCTGGAACACCAGGCGCACATAGTCGATCGACAGGGTTTCTTGCAGCGGCCACATCAGCTGGCGGTCGAGCAGCGCCTTGTCGATCTGGGACAGCGGCGTTTCGCCCAAGCGTGGTACTAGGTGCTGCTTGATCGCCGACGCCGCCGTGCTCTTGCGCTTGGCCGACAGGTTTCGGTCACGGGCCATGCGCTCAGCGAACCAGGCCAGCAGCTCAGCGGTCAGCACCCAGCTCGACAGACTTGAGCCTTCCCCCGCATCGAGGCGCAGGCGGATATCTGGCAGTGCGGCGGCCACCTTGGCAGCGCTCAGCTCAGGGTATGAGCCGATCAGATTCCACTTGCCCTTGTGAATCAGGTACCACGACCCGCGCTCGCGGGACCGGTGAAACCGGAAGTAAAGGCCATGGTTGCCCAAGGCGCGCAGGTCACGCACCTGGCCGGCAGCCTGCCGGCGAATCTCTGCATCGCTGATTTTCACAGCGGCGGTGTTGGTCATGCTGCAACCTCCGTTTTCGGCAACGCCATGTACGCTCTCAGGCACTCCATGGCGTCGAAATGCCCCCGGCACACAACGGCCAGGTAGCCTTGATCGTTCAGCCGGCCAATGCAGGCCTGCTGCTCGAGGGATACCTCCGCAGGTTTCACGGTGGCCTTGAATTCAATGAACAGACCGAAGTACCCGCCGCGCGCCATGGTCAGTTGGAGATCAGGAATGCCGGCCTTGGTGCCTTGGGCCTTAAGTCGACCTGCTTCGGCCTTGCCCCGGTAACCGCCGTTTGGCGTGTGATGCAGATTCGCGAACACCTCGGGATATCGCAGCTTGATCTCGGCCATCAATGCGGCCTGCTCCTGACCCTCACGGTCAACGCGCTTTGCTCTCGGCTTCCTGGGCTTGTACGGGCGAAGGGCGGCAGCATTCATGCGACAAGAACCCCCTCGGTGATCAGCTGAGCCTGTGTCCGCACCACGCCTTCGAGGTGCATGAACCGCAGCTCGTCGTAGCTGAATGCTGTCTTGCTGCGAGAATCGATGGCGTCATGGCAGGCACTGCAAGCCCATGCGCCCTGCAGGTCATGCGGCTTGTAACCAACGCCGCAAGTGCCTGCCATGCGATAGTGCGCCAGGACGGTGGTTTCCGGGTTGCCGTTGCACACCCCAGGGATGCGCACCTGGCATTCCCGGCCGCGCGCGGCCTTGGTCAGTTTGGTTTGCCGCATGGTCAAAACTCCTCCTTGCCACGGTGCGAGTCCCACTCGAAAGGCACCACCACCCCGCCGCCCTCGCGCAGGCGGTCGTAACACCGCTCCCCCATGGCATGGCGCAGTTGGGCTGGATCTAGGTTGGAAATCACCACCGTGGGGCGCATCTGCTCGTAGCGCCCGTTGATGATCGAAAACAGGGTGGTCAGCTCGAATTCGCTCGGCTGTTCCTTGCTCACACCTACCTCGTCCAGCACCAGTAGCGACGGTTCGATCAAGCTGGACAGGATCTCGGCCTCCGACTGTTCGCTATGGCGGTCGTAAGTGGCGCGGATGGACTGCAGAATCGCGCCCACCGTGCGGTAGACGGCGGTGGCCGAGGTGTTGCGCATCAACTCGTTGGCCATGCCGGCGCCCAGATGGGTCTTGCCAGTACCGACCTGGCCCAGCAGCATCAGGCACCGCCCGGTGCGCTCTATCTCCTCGAACGCCGCCACGTAGCGGGTGCAGTAGGCCAAAGCCTTGCGCTGCCCTTCGTGCTCGACGCGGTAGTTGGCCAAGGTGCGGTCGGCGAAGCGCTTCGGGATAAGCGCCGAGCCTAGCTTGCGCGTCATGGCCTCACGCTTCAGGCGCGTTTCTTCCGCCAGCTGCTTGGCCTCGCGCTCGGCAATCGCGCTCTTCTCGCACTCAGGGCAGCGCCCGACGATCTCGCGCCCCATCAACAGGGTCACACGCTGCTCGAAGGCGCCGTGGTGCTGGCACTCGGCCGGCTGGACACGGAAGCCCGCGGCGTTTCTCACGTCGGACATGGTGATTACCGATTCAGATCGCATAGGTGCCGTCCTCCCGCGGGGCCAGGCCAGCGGTGTAGTCGCGGTCGTTGAAGCCGTGATGACGGCTGTTGGTGTTTGCTTTGGCTGGAATCTGGGTACTGATGCGCTTAGCGACCCACTCCACCTCGAAGCCTCGCCATCCGTTCTCGACGGCGACGGCCAGTGCTTGGGCCGGCTGGATGCCGAAAGCTTTGCACTGCTCCAGCTTGTGGTTCAGAGAGGCCCAGATGCGGGCAGTGACCGGGGCCTTGGCTGCCTTGCGGACAGTCAGGTAGTCAGCGATCAGCGTCTCATCCAGGCCGTGAGGGTTGTCGGCCAGCATCGCGGCCTTCCCGAACGGTGCTTTGCGGTCAGCTTTGGTCGGAGCCGGCGTCTCATCGCTGGGGGGGCATGTATCTTCTTCCGAAGGAAGAAATACATAGGGGGTTAGATTCTTAGAATAAAGAAGGGACTCGGCGGTTTTGGTCTGTTTCGACTCGGAGCCGATTCGGACCACTTTAGCCGACTCGGCTGTTTTGGTCTGGTTCGGATCAGTGACGTAGACCCAGTCTTTCGGATCATTCACGCCGATGTCACCCCGTGCACCGCCCTCGCGGAACAGCACCCGACGACGCAGCAGGCTGGAGATTGCCTTGGATACTGTGTCAGGGTGAGCGTTGATAGCCTTCGCGATGTCGGTAGCCGGGATGCGCTGAGCGCCCGCGCAGAAGTTGATGGTGGCCTTGGCCACGTACAGCACAATTTTTATCTCCCTGGCTGGGAGATCGATAGCCAGCAGGCCATCCATGAGCTGGTTGTCCATCCGGGTGAACCCCCTGGACTTGTCAAGTGGGACGATGTTTGTCATGCTTCAATCTCGTGTTAAAGCTGTAGAGAAAGCCGCCCTGCCAGGCGGTTTTTTTTCGTCTGTTGTTAGGCTGCTGGATGCATGAACAGCTGGACGGTCTCACTACTGGCGCAAGGCCAGTCATGTGAAAATTTGCTCATCGGGTGACAGGTGCTTTCGCCTCTGCCATCAACTTCCCGTTGGAAAGAACCTGGATTTGGTACTGACGAGAGATCGGCACGACCTCTCCCCACATGGTCACAGCGCTGGGTTGAATGCCCAGGGCCTCGGCGAGCTTCTTCTTACTGCCGAAATGGCTTGCGGCGTCACGCGTGTTCATTGCGCTTCCTCGATGGTGCGTTCGAGAATTTCAGCATGCTGAAGATACATAGTCAACGACACCTTTCAGCGAACTGCATACTTAAATTCAGTTAACTTAAACTCAGCGCATGGAAAGACACGAGAGAATCGCCAAGGCCATCGCGGCCAGCGGCATGAAAAAAGGTGAGATTGCGGCGGCTTGTGGCGTCGCGAACTCCGCCGTTACCCAATGGATCTCGGGCGAGAGCAAAAGCCTGCGGCCAGAAAACCTTTACGCCCTGGCAAAGGCGACTGGCTTCAGGGCGGAGTGGCTGGCAATCGGCGAAGGCCCCGAGACGGAAGAAAGCAACGTTGAAGCGGTGGCGCAGCCCAAAATGTCGTACCGTTATCCCGTCATCAGCTGGGTTGCTGCCGGAGCATGGGCAGAAGCGGTAGAGCCATTCCCACCGGGATACTCCGACCGCTATGAGGTTTCGGATTATGACTCGAAGGGCATTGCATTCTGGCTAGAAGTCAAAGGCGACTCTATGACCTCCCCTGTGGGGACGAGCATCACTGAAGGGATGATGATCCTGGTGGATACCGAGGCAGAAGTTATCTCGGGGAAACTGGTTGTAGCGAAACTCGCGGACAGCAATGAGGCCACATTCAAAAAGCTGGTCGAGGACGGCGGGCGCCGCTTTCTCAAGCCACTGAATCCAGCTTATCCGGTAGAGGTGTGTGCTGAAGGCTGTCGCATCGTCGGTGTCGTCGTGCGAGCAATGATGAAGCTTTAGGCAGTATCCACCCCACAAGCCCGGCCCATCTGCCGGGCTTTTTTTTGCCGACCGTTTACCCAATCGGTGCGAATTGTTGACCTGTAAAAGTAATTTACACATGAAGAGTGCTTGAAAAATTCCTACATAGCGGATAACTGTATGCATATACAGTACAAGGAGTTTTTACCATGCTTCCCCTCGCCTTCTCACAATCACCTTCTCGCTCTTATGAGCGCCTGGGATATCGCATCCAGCAGGCCATTGCGTCCCCGCATGTGCAGAAGCGCCAGTTTGTAGAACTGAGGCCGGCGTCGGACGAATCACCAGCTGACTGGGCGCGAATCCTGAGGGATCTTGAAGAAACTACTGGGGTTCGAATAGACCGCATGGAAACAGGAGCTATACGCATCGGTTGGTGCGAATTTCCTGAGTCTTGATGAACACCGCCCGCCACCAAGCGGGCTTTTTTTACCCTAGAATTTCAGATTGCTGAAAATATATGTTCAGCATGCTTGACCTATTAATTTCAGATTGCTTAAATTCACCTCAACGCCGGATCGACACCGGCCAGCAACGAAGGCAGCGATGGACAGGCCTCAACGGTCCAGAGGGGTGGCAACTGCCCCGGGCGTGCAGCGTAAAGCGCCGATGCAGTTTTCCAGCGGGTGAGCACCGCGGCTGGACGAAACAACGAATGGCATGACCCCGGCCCGTCGCCAGTAGCGAGGCCGGGGTTCGATGCGAATGACGCATCTACGCAACAGAGGCAATCGTGCCAGACCAATGATTTTTATCGTCAGGAGACGTACCCATGACCGTAAACATCAGCAATCTTACGATCACCACACCCGTTCCAACCTCATCCACCAATCCAGTTGCGTTGGAACTCAGTGGGGCCGAGGCAATCGCACAACTGCCTAGCGTTGTTATGGTTTTGTCCGATGGCTCTATCCAGTTCTCGGCGCCAACCAAGGGCGCTTCGAGCAAGAGCACCCACAGAACACGGTGCGAATGGAAAGAGCCAGTCTATTGGCTGCTCTCAAGCGACGCAGAGCACATCAACTTGCAGGAGATGACGCTCACCAAGGTCAACTCCGCACAGAAGGTTGTCATCGCTCAGCTACATGTGAAGGACGACGATAGCCCGCCGGTGAAGGTGTTCTGGAGCAAAGGAAACATCACCCTAGGATTCCGCAAGACATTCAATCAGGCGACCCCGGTGAACTCGACCTTGCTCACAGGCGTATCGCTCGGAGCTAAGTTCAAGGTAACCATCCGCGTACTTGCTTCGGGCGCTTTGACAGTCACCGCTGAGTGCAATGGGCACGCCGGATCATCAGGTCGGCTGGTGATGGACAGCTCTTGGCGCACATCGCTGCTGAACTTCCACGGCGGCGTGTACAACCAAATCGATTACACCGACGCAACTCCAGCTAGCGACGGTTCGATCTGCATCTTGAGCAAGCTTTCGCTCACTCACACGTAAGCCCCTACAGCCGGAAAGACGGCCCGATTCGCCTAGTTCACCAACACTAGGCTGCATCGGCCGTGGCTCTCGCCCTTCCCTGGTTCGGGAGGTACACGGCAGCGAGTGTCACGACCAATGCAGCTCACACCCGAGATCACATCATGGACACGATCACCATCGGCGCATGGATAGGCCATCTTGGCCGAGGCCTGGCGCCTCGCGAACTGCAATGCCTACTGGATGTTGCCCAGGGCTTCACCACGAAGGAAATCGCCAAGCACTTCGATATCGCCCCAGGCACTGTCGAGAAGCGGCTCGCTGCCGCTATGTTCAAGCTCGACGTGCCGCGCCGGGCAGCGCTGGTGGCCGAAGCCATGCGCCGTCAGATCATCAGCCCGCTCTGCATCGCCCTCGCCGCTCTGATCGCGATGCATTCGGCGATCAACGACAGCGACCCGATGCGCCGCGATCGCCGGGCGCCTGAGCGGCGCAACGCACAAGTTCGAATAGTTCGCAGGACCGAGGCCTTCGAACTCCACGCCTGACCCACCCCGAGGATTCACCATGCACACAGCAATGCATCCTGCTTTCGAGCAGAAGCTTGCCGTGCTCGCGGCCCTGCTCGAGCGCAGCAAGTCAGCCAGGATCGAGGCACAAGCCAAGGTCGGACATCCAGCACCGCGCTTCCAGGCATCTGGAAAGGGCGGCACCTGGGATGTGGTGGAGATCGCCACCGGCGCAGTCCAAGGCTTCGCCTACAGCTACCGGACCGCAATGCGGTTCGTGGATGCGATGGAGGCAGGCGCGGCGAGCAAGGGAGGCGGATTGCAATGATCGGCGGCCCTATCCAAGACCAGCGCGGCGCGGTGCTGGCCCAGCTCAATGCCAGCATCGACAGCTTCTTCCTGGAAGGCGGCACCGTGCACGAGCTGCAAGGCTTCCAGCCGGTACCGCGCAGGCCGCACCACGGCCCCGGATCGACCTCTAGCGACCCGGCGACCCTCGCTGCGATCCAGGCGCAGAACGAAATGGTGCAGCGCGTGAAGCAAGCAGCCAAATCCATGACCCTCGCCCAGGCTGTTCAGGAACTGGGCATGGGCCGAACCGAGCTGCACCGCATGTCGAAGGAGCACGGTTTCTTCTTCATGAGCAACAACAAAGAGCGCCTGCAGCGCGAGATTGCACGCCAGGCGCGCGAAGCTGAACGCGCAAAGCTGGTCGTCCTACTGCGCGAGATCAGCGGCACCGGGCTGAGTCCGTACGCCGCCGCGAAGCGCCTGGGCATCAGCCCACACACCGTTCGAACCATGACCGAAGAGCACGCGCTTGATTTTCCGGCCTACGGGAGCAAGAAGTGAAACGCATCACCGCCCGCGTCCGGCACGGCCGGCGCCAGCAACACATCAATCTGCCGCCCCGCGGCTTGGGAGGTATCGGTCATGGCAATGGACCAGGCGGAGCGCGACAAGCGTCGGCGCGAGAAGGCTGCCAAGGTGATGGAGGAAGACCTGCGCTTGAAGGTTCGGCCAGGGACAAAACAAGTCCTGCTAAAGCTGATGGAGTGGGCAGGGATCGAGGAGCAGGGCGAGGCGATGACGCTGATGATTCATCACGTCGAAGCTCTCGGGCATCACGCGCTGTTCAGGATCGCGCGCCACGAAATCGAAGCTCACCGAACCGTGGCGCGGACCGAGCCGCTACGGCTATCAGCCAGGAAGCGGACAGGCCAGAACCTGCGAGCGATATGCGGCTGGGCAGACGCAACCTATAGCCAGATGATCGAGGCGCTGATCCACGGCATTCACGCCCTTGGCAGGCTGCACGCGGCGAAGTTTCTCACCCCCGCCTCGGCACGAGATCAGCATATCGCCGCGCCTGGCCCTGGCCCTGGCCTTCGATCGGAAAAGCATGCTGATGATCCAGCAGGACCCGGGCGACGAAGTTATTGCTCCGCTAAAAACCTATTGCTTCTCGGCCAGTTCATCAGCCTCCTTGACTGCTGACTCAAGTGAATGAAGCCACGTCGGATCCGATTTAGGCCCGACTACGTGATATCCCTGAACCTCTGTTTTGTTGTTGAGGTACGTCTCGACTACTTCGTACACCTTGTAATCGCCAATCTTGTGAACAACATTTCCGCGATTTGCCATCTTGATCTCCAAAGCCAGCCCCATGCCGGCACCTATACATAACGCGGGATGTATGGCCAAAAAAAGCTTTTTTGCGTGACATGAAAGCTCGTGCTGCCCCCCAGCGCCTTCCCCTATTCAACGATAACGCCTCCCCGGCGAGGGTGCGCTGCCAGAACCAGACTGTGAAAGGCCGTCCCGCCCCCCAGACCACGTTTATGCCTGATGAAACGCTGAAGCAGCAATAAACAAGCTTTGCCTGTGTTCTGCCAAGGGATCATCGACAACATCGTCAAAATAGTAGGTAGCCATCAATGCTGGCAAATACTTACACCGCTCAGCAGAACAGAGTAAATAATAGAATAACAACCCTCGACCGCCAGATGTCAGCTGAGAGCGAAGAGCATTGAGTGCAAAAGTTGTTTGCTCTGGATTTTTTGAATTTCTCAGCGAGAAATCTAGAGCGAAACCCACTGAATCCAAGTAGGCCCAGACAACGCTTCCATGCAGCCGCTTTAGCTGTTCCAGCCTTGATTTGGTTGACTTGAAAATCGAAACCGGACTAGTTCGGAGATCAACAGCAGTGATCAATTGTGTGGAAAACACATGCCAAGAGTAGTTCACAGCCCTCAGCCCCTCGAACGTGAGGATTTTACTTGGCCGCACGTCTTGCAACCGAAGTGCAAGCGCCAGCTCAAAATTCACCGATAGTATTTTAAAAAGCCTGGAATCGAACGTCTGCTCATCATGACGTGCGTCCGCTTCATGCGAGCCCTGGAGCTGTAAATGAACAGTGTATAGAAGTGCACAAAATGCAAAGAATGACAATATCGGATTGAGTACACCACCGAAATAATCACCAAATTGCCCCCACACCTCTTGTTCGCCTGAAATATCACCTTTGAAATGTTTTGCATAAAACAGCGAAACAAGCGCAATCAACAGGGCCGCAATAATTCCGGCAACCCCCAAAATCTTAGTGGTTTTGTTGTTCATTTATTACTCAGTTCCTATCAAGACATGATGCCACAGAGGTTCGCTATGCCCGAAAAACCTTCTCGCATTGTATGCCAATTCAGCTGCGGCGCCGCTTCGGCGGTGGCCACCAAGCTGGCCCTGGCTGAGTACGGCAGCACACACGACGTGCAGATCATCAACGCCTTCCTGTCCAACGAGCATGAGGACAACCGTCGATTCGCCCAGGACTGTGAAGCGTGGTTCGGTCAGCAGATCACCGTCCTGCGTGATGAGAAGTACGGCGCCGACGCTCATGAAGTGTTCCGCCGCGAGCGTTACATGAAAGGCCGGACCGGCGCTCCATGCACCAAGATCCTCAAGCGGCGCTTGCTCGACTCATGGAAGCAGCCTGGCGACGTGATGGTGTTCGGTTACACCGCCGAGGAGGCTGATCGGCTGGAGGATTTCAGAGAGCGCAATCCAGACCGCCCGGTGATCGCCCCGCTGATTGATCGAGGCCTCGGCAAGGACGATTGCAAGGCCATCTTGCTGCGCGCAGGCATCGAGCTTCCGCTGATGTACCGCATGGGCTACGACAACGCCAATTGCATCGGCTGCGTGAAGGGCGGCGAAGGTTATTTCCGGGCGATCCGTCAGGACTTCCCCGAGCAGGACCTGGGCGAAGGCTCCTACCTCTTCCGCAACCGAACCACCAATGTCCGATTTTCTCTCCGTGAACTGGGCGAAGGCCCTGTTCGCCGCAACGAGAAGCTGCCGGCGTGCTCATTTTTCTGTGAATTAGCGGAAGGTGAGTTAGAGCGGCTTGCCGTGAGCACGCATGTTCAAAAATCGATTTAAGTAGGGCTCGAGGAATTTCTTCACTTCCTCAAGCGATCCAAATTCATTTACTGATAACATGACCATCACTAAGCGCAGTTGCCGTTCCTCCTCACCAAGCTGATTGAATCTCTCAGACAAATTAGCCAGATAATCGCCAACTTGAAAAACAGATGGATTTTTAGAGTGCCTATCAATTTCGCGTTGTATTATGGCTGCCTCCTGCTTTGATTGCTCGATTAGCATTTCGACTAGCCGCAACTGCAGCTCTCTGTAAGAGGTAGTGCGAGCCACCTGCATTTCGTCTTTTGCCAAGGTGATTTGCAAATCTTGCTGATCTGACAGTTTTTTATACTCTAGCTTCTGAACCTCAATGAGTTCGCGCTGTAGATAAACGGTTCTAACTACGGCCAGAAGTGTACAAAAAGAAACGATCGGACCCAGCACTCCTCCTATGTAGCCACCAAATTCAGACCACTTTGCTGAGACACCCGAAAAGCCACCTCCAAATTGGGCGCGGTACAAGAGAAACGAAAAGATTGCCGCGACTATAACTGGTAAAACAATTAGCGCAGCGAAACTCCAAAAACCTTTAAGAAATTTCATAGCTTCTCCATGTAAGCAGAGAAACATACCTGAAAGGTATCCCCATGCCCACAGAAAACCGATCCAGCAACACCGAGATGGTCAGCGTGCAGGAAGCCTAAATGCTGGTAGAGCGCAATTTCTGGACTGAGGGAGAGGCCGACGCTGCTACAGCGTGCATCACTCGCCTTAAGGATGTGCCCAACATGACGCACCCGGCCTCACGGAGGGCGGCAACCGCGCGCCTCGCGCGCCTAAAAGGAGAGCACCATGCAAGCTTTCGGCAACATCACCGCAGACGGCAAGGTCTATCTTTACCCCGCTCAGCCGCCAGGAGACCTTATATGGCTCGACCAGAACGGCCACACCAACTTCTGGTGCTCAGTCCAGGGCGGCACCCTAGGCAGTTCGAAGTACCCGCGAACGGAGGGCCGACAAACGTTGCCGGGCACCGCAGCGTCGTTCAACTGGCTGCCGGGCAGCGCTAGACACTCAATGACCGGGCGCGTCCGGGTCGAGAAGGCGCCCTCCAGCGGAAAGGTCATCATCGGCCAGATCCACGCAGTCAACGCGCTGAATCCATTCCTAATGGTGATCTGGTGGAATGGGTATGTGCGCATCGAGACCCGCGATGTACCGCTCGGCGTCACCCGCACGCTGCTGAATACGAAGATTCCGCTGGGCCAAGTGTTCAAGTACTGCGTCCAGGTCGATGAACTCGGTCAGCTGACAGTCACGCTGGATGCCCTCAGCGCCAGCGCGCCAGTGAACATGAGGTGGAGCAAATACCCGTTCTATTTCAAGGCCGGCGTCTATGTGATCGACAATAAAGGCGACGCGAGCGAAGGCGGCTGGGTGGTGTACGAGTCTCTCGAAGTGTTGCCCGGCGCTCTGCCAGCCTGACCCTCCGGCGCTGCCCGCAAACGAAAACGCCGCCTGATGAGGCGGCGCTGAATGACGAAGAACCGACGTTACCAGGTCTTCGGCTCTGACTTCTTGTACGAGCCACCGGTCATGCACTTCTCGACCAGGTCTTCGCGAGCCTTGTTGTCCGGAAGCGTTTTCAGGTAGTCGGGCTGGCAGTGTTCGGCAGTGGGCTCGTAGGCAAGAGTGTCGGCTGCTTCGTCTTTACAGCCGGTCAAGCCCATAGCGAGTGCAGCAGCGAACATTGAAGCAAGGCAGTACTTCATGGCTTGAAACCCTTGTCTTGGCTTTCATCTGGCGGGGTGATGTTCCAGAGGTTCTCGCTGGCTTCCTGTTGCTCTTTGGCTTTCTTGTCAGCCTCGGATTCCCAGCAGCCACCCAACGACAGCGCAGTGATAGCGACCAGAACTGCTCCAAAGACGGTGCGTTTCATGAGGTTCCTTCCTGTGAAATGGCCGGGCGTTATACCAAAGATCGATTCGCGCCGCAAAACATGACACCACGCGCTGCCCGCCAGCGCCTCAGTTGCCGTCGCAGAGCAAACGAAGCAGTGTCGGTCCGACGTTGCGCACAATGATCGACAGCTTCACCAGCTTATCCAGGAAAGAATCATTTTTACCCATGTTGAGGATCTCCGTTGGTTGGTACTGGGGTATGTGACCTTTAGCCTCCCCTGTTCCCCGGATCGATTCCTCTTGGGCTTTTTCCAAGCGATCCCCGCCAGCGCCTTCCCCTATTCCCCGACTCTTCCGGCCTTGAGATAAGCGCTCAGCCACACGCATGCGCAGCCGCCGAAAAGTATTGGCCAAAGAACCAGCGCACCATCATCAATATCAAACATTCCCCGGAAAAAAACTTTCCATGTGATCGCTCCAAGAAGAGCAACCCTGGCTATTGCCCAGGCCATCAGCAGGCCGAAAATCACTATAAGGCCAATGCCGACTTTCCTAAGGGTCCGCTCCACCAAAACCCGCTGCGCGATGTTCATCCCGGCATCCTAATCAGAATTGCCAAGCAATTTAACGACCTTTTATTCGACACGCCACCCCAGCGAGGGCGGCGCCTGCCCTCAAGGAACACAACATGACCGAACAGCAGCCAGACGAAAGCAAGCCGGAGCGGGTTATCCGCAAGATCAAACGATGCCTTGCTCTATCTAAGAGTTCGAACGAGAACGAAGCGGCCACGGCAATGCGCCAGGCCCAGGCACTAATGCGTGAGTACCGCCTGACCGAGGTCGATGTCCGCCTGAGCGACGTTGGAGAAGTCGAGTCCGAGAAGTACCGGGTCAATCGTCGCCCGACCTGGGATCGACAACTCAGCGCCATCGTTGCAAAGGCATTCGGCGTGCGACCTCTGGATGTGAAGAAATGGAGCAAAACTGCTGGTCGAGTCGTGGCGCGTGCATGCTTTGTCGGCGTAACACCGGCTCCCCAAATTGCAATGTATGCGTATGAGGCACTGCTAACCAAGCTTACACAGTCGCGTCGCGAGTATGTGTCACAGGTTAGGGAGGGGCGGCGGCGCAGTAGCTACTCCCCTGAGACTGCCGGTAACCACTTTGCACTCGCCTGGGTTTCAGCAGTGCATGGGAAGATTCACGACCTGGTACCGCGTGGCGAAGAAGATGCGGCCTTGCCAAATGGCACCACCGGACGCGACTTGGTGGCGGTGGAAGCGCAGGACAAAGCTCTGGTCGAGCAGTATCTGGCAGGCAAGGAGATAGGCAAGGCCCGCAAAGCCCCGGAGATCGAACTGGACCTGGATGCGCAGATTGCCGGGCTCCTGGCTGGTCAGCGCGTAAACATCAACCCGGGTCTTGCCGCTGGGGGCGAGCAACCGTTGCACCTGACTCAGGCTTGAGGTATCCCCATGCCCACAGAAAACCGATCCAGCAACACCAACATGGTCAGCGAGCTGCAGCCGTGCCCATTCTCCGGTGGTAAAGCTGACTCGCGCTGCCCGCCAGCTCCTTCTCATCTTAAACGATGAGATTGATTCAATTCATCCCACGCGGTTTCGAAAATCGCTTTGTAGCTGAACCAAGCACCCTAGAGCAAAGTTGGAGAAGCTGAGCTCCTGCTTGTCATTGCGCCATCCAGCCAGACAGGCGAGGATTGCAGGCCGGCCCGTTGACGTATGCCCTACAAGGAAATAGAACGTGAAACTCCCGCAGGTCAAGACGGAAAAGCTTGAACAAGCATTGAAGCAGTTCGACCAGAAAATTCGTAATCGAGCGGAATGGCAGGGCTGGATGAGCAATCAAGCTCATCGCTATGCAATCAGTGCCAACAATCAGCTATATCCTGCAAAAAAAATCGTTTCGCTGGCCACTGGTGTTGCCGTTGGGCTCTTTTCTGGTGGACAACCCACGAACAGCTACCTAAAGCGCCACGGCTACACGATAGTCAACCTCCCCAGGTCGTCAGAGGCTGAGCTCCGCTTTATCGTAGGCCAAGTGTATGACCGAAAGACCGAAATACATGACCTATTTGGCGGGAGCAAGCAGAGCGGCATTGCACCTTCGGCTCAGTCGCCAGCTATTTTCTTGTTCACCGGTGAGTCTGGCGAACAATATGGATATGCAGACACTGCAGATGAAAACGGTGTCTACAGCTACACAGGCGAGGGGCAGCTTGGTCACATGACGCTTACCAAAGGCAATCTAGCGATAGCACAACATGCTGAAGCGGGAAAGGCGCTATACCTCTTTAAATCCCTGGGCAAGGGTTTGGGTCAGGAATACTTAGGTGAATTCGCCTGCGCTAACTATGAATGGCACACAGGGCCAGACCGCAAAGGCCAGCTACGCAATATCATCGTTTTCAATCTAGTTCCCGATCGAGCCAAGACCGATCAAGATGAACCCGATAGCTACGAGGACGACGATCTCCCTCCTACTTCGACTATCGAAGAGGCGCGTAAGCTTGCTCTAGCAGCCGCGGCTTCCAATAGCGCCGGCAGTAAACATTCGGCAATGAAAACCATCTACCGCCGGAGTAGGATCATTTCGAAATATGTGATCCGACGATCTAAAGGGATCTGTGAAAGCTGCAAGGAACCCGCACCTTTTCTGAAGAAGGATGGAAGCCCATATCTTGAGCCCCACCATGTGAATCGCGTATCTGATGGAGGTTTGGACCATCCAATGTATGTGGGCGCTGTCTGCCCAGCGTGTCACCGAGAGATTCACCATGGATTAAATGGTGAACAGAGGAACGAAGCTCTGAAAGCTTATATAAAGAACATTGAATCTCTATGCTGAACTTAGGATCACTGATTCAGATATAGTAAATTTCTTGGCTATGGCTCACCTGCCCGTGACGCAATAGGTGCTTTTCCGCCCACTGGAAAGCCGGGCAGTTTGAGCTGGTGAAGTCGCCCTGACCAAAAGAGTATATTTTTACTCAGACCAGCTGTAACCCTTCTCCCTCTATTTCAAACAAGTCGTAGCGCGGGTTGTAGTCCGAGCACCCTCAGTAGCAACCCGGCGAGCAAGGCCAACGCCCCACGCCATTGCCCTGGTCATTGACTCGCCAGGGCGAGAATCAAAGGCCTCTTCATGCAATGGCATGCCTGAAGGCGCATAGACTCCAATGAACATCTGCGTGTTGCCTATCCGCGACAGTCGCACCTGGACATCTATGAATGTTCCGTCATCGAGTGTTTCGTCATGAGTCCTATGGTGAAGCGTCGGGTCAGCCCAAGACCAAAAAACATCACCGCGAATTCTCATGCCGTCCTCCTACGACTTTAGTTGTATGCACTAAGCCACCATAGCCCTCCACAAGCGGCGAGCAACCGCTTAACGCTGGATTGTGAGCTGAATCGGACCACCGGACCGAAACCCTGTACCTAACCCTCCCACTTGTACAACTTTCAGCCGCGATATGGCGGCCAAGGAATCCCCGTGCTCGAAACAATTGAGTTGGACCTCGACGCGATCGAGGCAGCGGCCAAGGCTGCCACCCCGCAAAACTTTGACAGCGCACAGGTCGCCGACACCGAAGAAGGCTGGATCGAATGCCCGAGTTGCGCCGGCGAAGGATCCGCCGAGCTGACAGCTGACTACCTGAACTACGACGGCCAGGCTCTAGGCGTCCAGTTCTACGGGATTGGCGACCCGCACGTTCACACTGAAGCGTACTACCGCGCTGCGCGACCTCCCGTCATGTTGGCCCTGATTGCTGAAGTACGCGCCCTCCGAGCTGACGCAGAGCGGTACCGCTGGCTCCGCGACCCGGATGGCCAAGAAGATCTCACCAGCGAATACAACATGCCGCCCATCATCTGTGGTTACGCCGAGCATGAGGACATTCTTGCCAACGACGCGCTAGACCGCGCGATCGACCAGGGCATGGAGGCGACCCAGCCATGACCCGCCTCGCCCTCTGCCTCCTGCTGCTGGCCACCGGCGTCAGCGCAACCGAGAACGTCATCGACATCCAGCACGACAGCCAGCGAGGCGTCACCTGCTACCTGCTGAATGGGGTCGGCATCAGCTGCATCCCCGACAGCCAGCTGCAGGCCGGCAACCAGCGCCAGCTCTCCCCGCACGAACAAGAACAAAACTCCCCTACCCCAGCAGCCGCTCAGGGGCGATGGATTGATGAGAGGTATCAGCTGTGAGCAAGTATCGCAAAGGTCAGCTTTACACCCGTCGCATGCGCCCGTCCGACGACAGCGACAGTTGGCGCCTGGCAATGCGCCTGGCGTTCTACACAACGATGCTGCGCAGTGGCGATTACAAGAGTGCATACGTGCTCTGCCGCCACGGTGTGAAAGGGATAATGGAAGTTGGTCGAAGCCGTAAGGACCTGACCTCCACTCTGTTCATGTCCGGTTGCCGCTCTTTCAAGGATATCCAGCGCAAGAGCAAGTTCGGCAACATCGAGCGCGCCAAAGCGGCCAAGGCCAAGCAGGTGGCGCCATGACAGACCTGATCAAAGTGAAGACGGCAGACCTGGTCGGCGAGCAACTGGCCTGGGCCGTAGGCAAGGCGGAAGGCCTAGATGTGCTCCTCGCCCCACCCATCTACGGCAACCCGTGGCGAGTGTTCGTCCGCTACACCGGCGAGGTCACGATTCGCGAGGTGCGGTACAACCCGTGGGATGACTGGGCGTTGGGCGGGCCGCTGATCGACAAGCACCACGTTCAAACCAGCTTCAATGGAAGCGGCTTTAGTCGTAGCCCCAGCGGCGAGTACTGGTGCGCGTATGTGTGCAAGCCAAGCGGTCAGCAGGAGTTCCCGAGCGGTGGCGGACCTAACGCGTTAACTGCCGCTTGCCGGGCAATAGCGCAGGCCAAGCTCGGCGATACCGTCCAAGTGCCGAAGGAGCTGATGCTATGACTGAACAAAGCACCAAGGAATTCTACTCTGTCGATCAAGCCTCTCAGCATGCTGCTGAATGGTGCAAACGCAATCCCGCATGGCGCCGGATCTGCGATATCCCGGATATCTCCGTGTTCGAAAAAACCTACGATGAGATTCCAAAGCGCGAGCGCGCCTACTGGGAAAAGAACGGCGGCAAAGAATGCTGGCGTGAATTCGGCGCCGGGGGAACCAAGGTGCCTACCGGATTCATCTCTGGAAAGGGTGAGTTCTTCGACCACGTCCTGAAAGTGCCACTCCATCACAACATGATGATGGTGTACCGCGTCGGCAAGAGGTGGAAGCCATGATCGCCCCCGCCTACATGGCCTACCTGATCTACAGGGGGCCGCGATGAGGCTGATCTACCGCATCAATCGCCGACTTCCGTTCGGCGGGCTGCCGATCGCTCGGGTCCAACATGGCCGTAACACCTGCACCCTCTACAAGAACGGTTGGGTGCTCATCAGAGACGGCAAAAGCACTGACGCCCTCCCGCTCAACTTCACCAGCCAGGCCCTGGTCGACGCATTCGCGGCCGAACTCGCCTAACCCCTCCCTCTCCTACTCAAGCCCGCCGACATGCGCGGGCGAGGATTCCCTATGTCCGCAGTAAACCGATTCCACGAAGCCGCCGACAGTGCGCTGGTCATGATCAGCGATCACCTGCCTCCGGAAGCCAAGCTTACCCTGGCTATCTACATGCCTGGAAAGCCAGAGCAGGACATTGTTTTCAAGGGACCAGCCGTTGATACCGACGAGGTAGTCAACACACTGCGCCGCCGCGCCGGCCTGAGCCTCGACGGCGATAACGGCTACAAGCGCGGCGTATGCGACGTGATCGTCGGCAGCCTTGCTGCCGGCAAGCAGAACACCGACCCACCACCGGCTGATCACTGGGCCCAACGTTTCTGGGATATCGGCCGCGCCGAGGGCGAACTGCAGGAAGAACTGGTGCGGGCGCTGCGCCTGGCGCGCAAAGAGCTGGATGCCTGCCAGCGCGTCATCCACTACGCCGGAGGGTTCGACCCGGCCTATGTCAACGACGCCCAGGCCGCACTCAAGGTCGCCGACGCAGTGCTAGAAAAGACCCCTGCCTGACCACCAACCTGCCGCCACCGGCGGCGTGGAGACCATCCCATGGAAACCGAGATCCTTTCGGACGACGAGTTGGTCGAGCTGACCGGCTACAAGGCCAGGGGCTACCAGCGCCGCTGGCTCAAAGAGCGCGACTGGGTGTTCGTTGAAACCCGAAGCGGGCGGCCTTTGGTTGGTCGCCACTACGTCCGCATGAAGCTGGGCGTAACCCTTGAGGTGGTACCAATGGCGCCACCGCCGCCGGCCGCCCCCACGTGGACACCAGACATTTCGAAGGTGAGGTGAAATGCGCCCCAGGAAGACAGAGAATAGGGACTTGCCGCCGGGCATGTACCGACGCAAGCGCACCAGCAAGAGCAAGAAGAACCCCAATAAGGAGTGGATCAGCTACTTCTACTTGGACAAGTCAGGGAAGTCGGTGCCGCTGGGCACCGACCTGAGCCTGGCACGACTGAAGTGGGCCGAACTTGAGGCGAAGGAAAAACCGAAGGACCTGGTCACCATGGGCGCGATATTCGATCGGTACGAGCGTGACATTATCCCGAAGAAGGCGCCGCGCACCCAGAAGGACAACTTGGCCGAGATACGCCAGCTGCGTAATTACTTCGAGAAGGCGCCAATCGACGGAATCACGCCTGCGCACGTGGCGAAGTATCGCGATGCCAGGACAGCGCCGGTCAGGGCGAACCGCGAGATCGCCACCCTGTCGCACATCTTCAACATCGCCCGGGAATGGGGGCTCACCACCAACGAGAACCCGTGTCAGGGCGTACGCAAGAATAAGGAAGTACCGCGGGACTTCTACGCCAACGACGCGATATGGAACGCGGTGTATGCGAAAGCAGTGGGTGAACTGAAGGACGCCATGGACTTGGCGTATCTGACGGGCCAGCGTCCAGCGGACGTTCTGGTGATGAGGAGAGATGACATCGACGGCAAGGCGCTCGGCGTGAAGCAGAAGAAGACCCATAAGAAGTTGCGGATCATGCTCGAGGTCGATGGGGTGGAGAGCAGCCTGGGCGTCCTGATCAGGAAGATACTGGAACGCAATGCTTCACATAGTTCGCCTTACCTGCTGCTGACCGATAACGGCAGGCGGGTGACGGCACCCATGTTGCGCCATCGCTGGGATGACGCCAGAGAGGAAGCAGTGAAGGAAGCAGTCGCGGCCGGTGACCAAGTTCTGGCCGGCCGGATCAGCCAGTTCCAGTTCCGCGACATTCGCCCGAAGGCGGCTTCCGAGATCACCGATGTCGACCACGCCAGCCTGCTACTGGGCCACACCAAGGGCGACATTACCGAGCGGGTTTATCGCCGAATTGGAGCCCTGGCGAAACCCACCAAGTAGCGAAGTATTGTCAGCGCTGGCAAATCAAACCACTCCCAGGTTGTTCCCTTGGGTACTTTCTCTATGCCCCAAAAACGCAAAAAGCCCTGAGTAATCAGGGCTTTGAATATGGCGGAAGCGTAGAGATTCGAACTCTAGGATAGTTGCCCATCGACGGTTTTCAAGACCGTTGCCTTAAACCACTCGGCCACGCTTCCGGAACAGATTTGCGGCGCCATAATACCGTAATGTAACAAGCTGTCAAACTCTCTGTGTCGCGGCCTGCGGCGGCTCTGGTATGCTCACAGCATCCATAGGTTTCAACCCCACAGGAGTGTCGCCATGCGCGAACAGGATTATGCCGTACAACACGGCCAGCAGGTCGAGCAGCAGGAGGTCAGCAAGGTCCTGCGCAACACGTACAGCCTGCTGGCGCTTACCCTCGCCTTCAGCGGTGTGATGGCGTTCGTCGCGCAGCAGATGCGCGTCGGTTACCCGAACATCTTCGTGGTGCTGATCGGCTTCTACGGGCTGTTCTTCCTCACCGCCAAGCTGCGTGATTCGGTCTGGGGCCTGGTCTCCACCTTCGCCCTCACCGGTTTCATGGGCTTCATCCTTGGCCCGATCCTCAACCGCTACCTGGGCATGGCCGGTGGCGCTGAAGTGGTCAGCTCGGCATTTGCCATGACCGCGCTGGTGTTTGGTGGTCTGTCGGCCTACGTGCTGATCACCCGCAAGGACATGAGTTTCCTCAGTGGCTTCATCACTGCAGGCTTCTTCGTTCTGCTCGGCGCTGTGGTTGCCAGCTTCTTCTTCCAGATCAGCGGCCTGCAGTTGGCGATCAGCGCTGGCTTCGTTCTGTTCTCGTCGGTCTGCATTCTGTTCCAGACCAGCGCCATCATTCATGGCGGCGAGCGGAACTACATCATGGCGACCATCAGCCTGTATGTATCGATCTACAACCTGTTCATCAGCCTGCTGCAGCTGTTTGGCATCATGGGTCGTGATGACTGATCGATGTTGCTGATCGAGTAACGCAAAGCCCGCTTCGGCGGGCTTTTTTGTGCGCCCCAGATGGTGTGTTGTTTGCGCTGGCCTCATCGCGGGGCAAGCCCGCTCCCACGAGTTGAAACTGCGGGGGGCGAACACGAAATCGCCCAGTAAGCGGCAAATGAGCCTGGGGCCTACCCCAATTGCCTAGCGCCCCGTAGAATGCGCTCCTTTTTTCTTCCGGGGCAGCTTCCCATGAGTTCCATCGAACACGGGCCCGGCGCGCCAGCGCCTGCCAATGAACTGGTCCTTGGCCTTGAGGACAAGCCGCGGCCACTGATCGGCATGCTGGCTGCACTGCAGCATCTGCTAGCGATCATCGTGCCGATCGTGACCCCGGGCCTGCTGATCTGCCAGGCATTGGGCGTCTCGGCGCGCGATACCAACCTGATCGTGTCGATGTCGCTGGTAATCTCGGGTATCGCCACCTTCGTCCAGTGCCGACGCTTCGGCCCGTTTGGCGCGGGGCTGCTGATTGTGCAGGGCACCAGTTTCAACTTCGTCGGGCCACTGATTGCCGGTGGTGCGCTGATGGTCAAGCAAGGCACGCCGGTTGAAGGGGTAATGGCGGCGATCTTCGGCGTGGTAATCGCCGGCTCGTTCGTCGAGATGGGCGTGTCGCGCATCCTGCCGTTCGTCAAACGCCTGATCAGCCCGCTGGTGACCGGCATCGTCGTGCTGATGATCGGCCTAACCCTGATCAAGGTTGGCCTGATCAGCATGGGCGGTGGCTTCACGGCGATGGGCAATGGCACCTTCGCCAATGGCGAGAACCTGCTGCTGTCGGGTGTGGTGCTGGCGATTATCGTGGTGCTTAACCGCATCCCGGTAGTGTGGATGCGCAGTTGCGCCATCGTTATTGCCTTGGCAGTTGGCTATGCCTTGGCGGGCTATCTGGGCCGCCTGGACTTTACCGGTATGCACGAGGCTGCTGTGTTCCAGGTGCCGATGCCACTGCATTTCGGCCTGAGCTTCTCCTGGGCGCTGTTCATCCCGATGCTGGTGATCTACCTGGTGACTTCGCTGGAAGCCATTGGTGACGTCACTGCAACCAGCAAAGTGTCGCGCGAGCCGGTCGAAGGGCCACTGTGGATGCAGCGGATCAAGGGCGGTGTGCTGGTCAACGGCGCCAACTCGCTGCTGGCCGGGGTGTTCAATACCTTCCCCAGTTCGATCTTCGCCCAGAACAATGGGGTGATTCAGCTGACCGGTATCGCCAGCCGTCATATCGGCATCTGGATCGCAGCCATGTTGGTGTTGCTCGGCCTGTTCCCAAGCGTTGCCGGGGTAATCCAGGCAGTGCCTGAGCCAGTGCTGGGTGGCGCGGCGATGGTGATGTTCGGCGCCGTGGCGGCTTCGGGCATCAATATCTTGGCCAGCACCCGTCTGGATCGCCGTGCCCTGTTGATCATTGCCGTGTCCCTGGCGCTGGGCCTGGGCGTGGCGCAGGTGCCAGAATTCCTTGCGCATATGCCCGCAGCGCTGCGCAACGTGCTGGAGTCGGGCGTGGCCACCGGCGGCATCTGCGCCCTGGTGCTGAACTGGTTCCTGCCAGAGAGCAAGGATCAGCACTAAGCGTCGACTGAGCGTTAGCTATCGCGGGGCAAGCCCGCTCTCACGTTGCTCGTCCTGTTGGTAGGATTGACGTGAGAGCGGGCTTGCCCCGCACTCTATCCGGGCTTTTTTGCTTTATCATGGCCGCATTACGTTGCAAGAGCCTCCCATGAAATTCGCCATCGCGGTTTTTTCCCCAGCCCATGCGCCCTCCTCGCGCCGCGCCCTGCGCTTCGCTGAGGCGGCGCTGGCCGGCGGGCATGAGATTGCCCGCTTGTTCTTCTATCAGGACGGGGTACACAGCTCCTCGGCCAACGTCGTCGCACCCCAGGATGAACTGGACGTCGCCGCGCAGTGGCGCGCCTTCATCAGCGAGCATCAGCTTGACGCAGTGGTGTGCATTGCCGCTGCCCTGCGCCGTGGCGTGCTGGATCAGACCGAAGCCAATCGCTACCAGCGCCCGGCCGTGAACCTGCCAGCGCCGTGGGAGCTGTCCGGCCTTGGCCAGTTGCATGAGGCGGCGCAAGTTGCCGACCGCCTGGTCTGTTTCGGAGGCGATTGAAATGGCCAAATCCTTATTGATCATCAGCCGTCAGGCACCGTGGAACGGCCCTTCTGCCCGCGAAGCCCTGGATATTGCCCTGGCCGGCGGCGCCTTCGACCTGCCGCTGGGCATGCTGTTTCTCGATGATGGCGTATTCCAGTTGGCCGAAGGTCAGCAACCGGCACAGGTGCAGCAGAAGAACCTCGCTGCCAACCTGCAGGCACTGCCGATGTTTGGCGTCGATGCGCTGTTCGCTTGCGGCCATAGCCTGGCCGAGCGCGGCCTTGACAGTGGCGAACTGGCGCTGCCGGTAGAGGTGCTGGACGACGCGGCCCTGGCCGCACTGATTGCCCGATTCGACCAGGTGGTAACACTCTGATGACGACCTTGCATGTAATTGCTCACTCACCGTTTGGCGACAACCGCCTGCAAAGCTGCCTGCGGTTACTGGGTGCTGACGATGCGCTGCTGCTATGCGGCGATGCGGTCTACGCCCTGCGTACCGGCACTGAGCCACAGCGGCTGTTGCAAGCGGCCAGCCTGGAGGCTCGCCTGTACGCGCTCGACGAAGACCTGCAGGCCCGCGGCATTGGCGGCATTGATGGCGCCTTGGCCGAAGCCGTGGACTACCCGGCCTTCGTTGCGCTGTCGCTCAAGTATGACAAGGTAAATAGCTGGTTATGAGCACCCTGACTGTCGGCGATCAGCAGATCGCTTTGGACAAGGACGGCTTTCTGGTCGACCTGCAAGACTGGTCCCCCGCCGTCGCCGAGGCCTTGGCTGCGCGCGAGGCCATCGCCTTGAGCCAGGATCACTGGGAGATCCTCGATCTGCTGCGCCAGTTTTACCAGGAGTTCGAGCTGTCGCCAGCCACCCGCCCGCTGATCAAGTACACCGCACTCAAGCTGGGCGCGGAAAAAGGCAACAGCCCACACCTCAATCGCCTGTTCAACGGCACTCCCGCCAAACTCGCCGCCAAGCTGGCGGGCCTGCCCAAGCCGACCAATTGCATATGACCGAACTCTGCGCCGAGCTGCGCCCACTCACCCTGGAAACCCCAGCCGAACACCCCTTCGCCGAATTCGTGCGCATCCTAGGCAAAGGCAAGCGCGGCGCCCGCGGCCTGACCCGAGAAGAGGCCCGCTCGGCGATGACCCTGCTGCTCGAAGGCAAGGTCGAGGATACCCAACTGGGCGCCTTCCTCATGCTCTTGCGGCACAAGGAAGAAAGCGCCGAGGAGCTGGCTGGGTTCACCGAGGCGCTGCGCACGCACCTGCAAGCGCCGAACATCGCTGTCGATCTGGACTGGCCCAGCTACGCCGGCAAAAAGCGCCATCTACCCTGGTATTTGCTGGCGGCCAAGTGCCTGGCCGGCAATGGCGTGCGGATCATGCTGCATGGCGGTGGCGCCCACACCGCAGGCCGGATGTACACCGAGCAGTTGCTGACTCTGCTGGAAATTCCGCTGTGTCGCAGCTGGCAAGCGGTCTCCAACGCCCTCGATGAACAGCGCCTGGCCTTCTTCCCGTTGCAGGACTGGGCGCCTCAGCTGCAGCGAATGATCGATCTGCGCAACACCTTGGGCCTGCGTTCGCCGATTCACTCGCTGGCGCGGGTGCTCAATCCGCTGGCGGCGCGTTGCGGCCTGCAAAGTATTTTCCACCCTGGCTACCAGGCAGTGCACCGCGAGGCCAGCCGTTTGCTGGGCGACCACGCCGTGGTGATCAAAGGTGATGGCGGCGAGATCGAGATCAACCCGGACGTTGCCAGCCATCTGTACGGCACCAGCGGCGGCGAGAACTGGGACGAAGAGTGGCCGGCCATGAGCGCCCAGCGCCATGTCAAACCGGCCAGTCTGCAACCTGAGCAGTTGCTTGCGGTCTGGCGCGGCGAAGCGCAAGACAGCTACGGCGAAATGGCCGTGATCGCAACCATGGCCCTGGCCCTGCGCGGGCTTGGGCAAGATCGCGAGCAAGCTTTCGGCAATGCCCGTGTTTACTGGGCAGAGCGCAAAAACATCAATTAATTCGATAAGAACAGCGCAGTCTTTGCGCTATTTATTCGAACGATAAGCCCTAGACTGAGCTCCAACGACAAACAACTTTGTTCCGAGGAGCTCACCATGGGCCTTTTGATTGATGGCCGCTGGCATGACCAGTGGTACCAGACCAGCAAGGACGGCGCGTTCCAGCGCGAGAACGCACAGCGGCGTAATCAGCTGCCCGCCCCCGAAGCCGGCCGTTATCACCTGTATGTGTCACTGGCATGCCCGTGGGCGCACCGCACCCTGATTTTCCGCGCGTTCAAAGGCCTGGAGCCGCTGATCGACGTCTCGGTGGTCAGCTGGCTGATGGGCGAGCATGGCTGGACCTTCGATAAGCAAAATGGCTCCAGCGGCGATCAGCTCGACGGCCTCGACTTCCTGCACCAGCGCTATACCCAGGATGACCCCAACTACACCGGCCGAGTGACCGTGCCTGTGCTGTGGGACAAAAAGCAAAAGCGCATCGTCAACAACGAGTCGGCCGAGATCATCCGCATTTTCAACAGTGCCTTCGATGAGCTGACCGGCAATCGTCTTGACCTGTACCCCGAAGCGCTGCGCCCAACCATTGAGGCGTTGAACGAGCGCATCTATCCGGCAGTGAACAACGGCGTTTACCGGGCAGGTTTCGCGACCACCCAAGAGGCCTATGAAGCGGCGTTCGACGAAGTGTTCAACGAACTGGACTACCTGGAAGCGCTGCTCAGCCGCCAGCGTTATCTGGCCGGTGAATACCTGACCGAGGCCGACGTGCGCCTGTTCACCACCCTGGTGCGTTTCGATGCGGTCTACCATGGCCACTTCAAGTGCAACCTGCGACGGTTGAGCGACTACCCGAACCTGTCCAACTGGCTGCGTGAGCTGTATCAATGGCCTGGGGTGGCAGGCACCGTGGATATGGAGCATATCCAGAAGCACTATTACATGAGCCACAAGACCATCAACCCCAATGGCATCGTGCCTAAAGGGCCGCTGCAGGACTTCAGCCTGGCCCATGATCGTGAGCGCCTTACTGGCCACGGCATCTGGCAGGGCCGCTAAGGCACACGCCGATCTGTAGGCGCGGGTTTGTCCCGCGCCTACAAGCTTTACGCCCGTAGCATCGCTCAGTCGCGCATGAACCCGCCATCCACATCCATGATCTCACCGGTGACAAAGCCTGCCTCCGCCGACGCCAAGAAACACACTGCCGCAGCAATATCCCGTGGCGTCCCAGCACGCCCCAGCGGCATCTGCGCCAGCACCTGCGCCCGAGCTTGCGGCGCCAGCACGCTGGTCATCTCGGTATCGGTCAGTGCCGGCGACACTGCGTTTACAGTAATGTCGAACGGCCCCGCCTCACGCGCCAGGCCCTTGGTCAGGGCGATCACCGCACCCTTGGCCGCCGCATAGCAACTGTTGCCCAACAACCCTCCCCCGCGCTTACCGGCTACCGAAGCGATGTTGATGATCCGCCCGGCACGCCGATCCATCATCCCCGGCAGCACCGCCTTGACACAGAAGAACACGCTGTTGAGATCGATCGCCATGACCCGATTCCACTCCGCCGTGGTCAGCTCCAGCAGCGGCGCTGTAGAAACGATTCCGGCGTTGTTGACCAGAATATCGACGCCACCGAACAGTCGCTCGACCTGCGTGACCATCGCCTGCACCTGCTGTTCCTCTGCCACATCCACCCCCACGCCAATAGCCTCGATCCCCTGTGCACGCAGCAGTTCGGCCGCACGCTCCGCGGCCTGTGGATCAAGATCGGCCAGGGCGACCCGCGCCCCGCAGTGGCCAAGCGCGACGGCGATGGCGTGGCCAATCCCGCGGGCAGCGCCCGTCACTAATGCGGTGCGACCGGTCAGGGTGAAGTTCAAAGGGGCGTAAGCGGCAGCGGCATTCATTGTTGTTATTCCTTCATGAGGTCGAACTCAGGCCCGCCCCCTGCACGGCAAGGGGCGTTGGATCTGTGCGATCAGTGGGTGATGCGGATCAGGCGTTGCGGCAGGCGCCCAGCGCCAACTGTTCCTTGAGCGGAGGGATATCCAGGCGCCGCAGCACTCGGTACAGCGATGGCCGGCAGATACCCAGCTCACGCGCCGCCGCCGACATGTTCCAGCGACAGGCTTGCAGCACTTCGAGCACATCGGCGCGCTCATCGCCTGCGCGAGTCGGGCGAATCGGGCGAATCGGCGTGACATTAGGCATCAGCGGACGTCCTGCGCCTGAGGCAGGCGGCAACTGGGCGAGGAAGTCCACCGGCAGATCGCCGCGCTGGATCCGCGCACCTTCCATCACCGCACAGGCATAGCGGATCACCGCGCGCATCTGGCGCAGGTTGCCGGGCCAGGCGTGGGTCAGCAGCAGCGACCAGACTTCAGCGCTGATCACCTGGCGCGGATCGCAACCGGGCAGTTCATGAGCGACCATGTTGCACAGCAACTCGCCGCGATCGGTGCGCTCGCGCAGCGGCGGTAACTCCACCACGCCAGTGGCGATGCGATAGAACAGATCCTCGCGAAAACTGCCGTCGGCCACCCGCGTGGTCAGGTCCTGGTGGGTGGCGCAGACCAAGGCGAAATTCACCGGCAGGCTGCGTTCGGCGCCCAGCGGGGTCACTTCACGCTCAGCGATCACCCGCAGCAGACGGGTCTGCTGCTCGTAGGGCATATCGCCGATTTCATCGAGAAACAAGGTGCCGCCATCCGCCTGCTGGACCTTGCCCTTCTTGCCACCCGGCAACGCGCCGGAAAAGGCACCACGGCTGTAGCCGAACAGCTCGCTTTCGATCAGCGTCTCGGGGATCGAGGCACAGTTGAGCGCCACCAGTTGGGCGTTGCGCCGTTGACTGTGGGCATGCAGGGCACGGGCAAGAATCTCTTTGCCGGTGCCGGTTTCGCCCCGGATCAGCACGGCAATACCACGCTCCATCAGGCGCAACGCGCGGCGAAAGGCCTGGCGCACCTGGGGGTCGCTGTCATGGGCGATATCGGTTTCGGCGGTGGTGGCGTACGGCACAGCAGGGTCAGTCAGGGAATGCATCAGCGTCACCTTTTATTGTTCTATAGCTTGTGACTATGTCGGCGGGCGACGCTTGTGGCGTGGCCGGGGCCGAAGGGGTGTTGCCTGATCACATTAGGTAGGCGCACTTATATTTTCCAATACATAATCAAGCATCCATTGATACCTTTGCGAGCATCACTGTGATCGAACTGCGCCACTTGTATTACTTCCGCACCCTGGCCGAGACCTTGCATTTTGGTCGCGCTGCCGAGCGCCTGCACATCTCGCAGCCGCCGTTGTCGCGGCAGATCGCCCTGCTGGAAGAGGAACTGGGGGTGAAGTTGTTCGATCGCTCGCGGCGTCGGGTCGAGCTGACCGAAGCCGGCCAGCGCTTCTACCTGGACACCGGCACGGTGTTCGCCGCCTTCGAGCAGGCCAAGCGCAATGCCCTGGCCGCGGCGCGCGGGGCGGCTGGCGAATTGTCGGTGGGGTTCATGATGTCGACCGCCTACAGCATCACCCCGGCCATCACCCGCCGCTACGCAGCGCTGTATCCGCAGGTCAACCTCAAGTTGACCGAGACCTTGCCGCTGGACCTGGCCCAGGACATCAGCAGTGGCAACAAGGACGTGGCGATCATGTATCGGCCGCAGGATTGCAGTGGCCTGGAGACGGTGACCCTGTACCGCGAAGAAATGACCTTGGTGCTACCACCTGGGCATCGTTTGATGGAACACGAGCTGATCGACCCGCAAGCGCTGGCCGGCGAGCCGTTCATCATCGTGCCCAGGCGGATTGCCCCGGCGCTGCACGACATGATCTTCAACTACTGCCTGCAGCACGGCGTGACGCCGAACATCGGCATGGAGATCAACATGCAGCAGACCATCGTCAACCTGGTGGGTGAAGGCTTAGGGGTCGCCATCGTGCCGCGCTCGATGCGCAACATGCGCCTGGCCACCACCAGCTTCAAGCCGTTGAAGCACGCGCCGGTGATCGAAGTGGTGGCAGTGTGGAAGGCCGACAACCACAACCCGTGCATTGCCACCTTTGTCGAGACGGCGCTGCAGGCGGGCGAGCAGGCAACGCGCGAGGATCAGGCGCAGCGGGGGTTGGAGGGGTGATTGCGAGGGTGTCGGTACTGGCCTCATCGCGGGGCAAGCCCGCTCCCACGCCCCCGGTACACTGACTGAACATGGGTAGCGTGGGAGCGGGCTTGCCCCGCGATGAGGCCGCCACTGCCAGATCAGATCTCCAGGATCCCCGAAGCCATGAAGCCACCATCCACTGGGATCACATGCCCGCTGATGTACGAGGCATCCTCAGAAGCCAGAAACGCCACCGCCCCCGCCATCTCCGCCGGCGTGCCATAACGGCGCAGTGGCACCGCGCGCGCATACGACTCACGCGTCGCCGCCGAATGCAGGGTCTGGGTCAATGGCGTATCCACCGGTCCCGGTGCAATGCCATTAACCGTGATGCCATGCTCAGCCAGTTCAATCGCCATCTGCCGGGTCAGGCCAATCACCGCTGCCTTCGACGTGCCATAAGCGGTGCGCCCCATGCTCGCGCGCATGCCGCTGATCGACGCGACGTTGATGATCCGCCCCCAGCCCTGCTCGCGCATCAACTGCGCCGCCTGTTGGCTGCACAGCAAGGTGCCGGTCAGGTTGATGTTCATCAGCCGCTGCCAACCCTCAAGCTCGGTATCGAGAAACGCCTGGGTGCGGGCGACGCCAGCATTGTTGACCAGCACATCGCAGCGCCCATAGTGCTCACGCAGCTGGGCGAACAGTGCACTGATCGACTGCGCATCGCCAACATCGATGGCCATGGCCTGGGCCTCGATGCCCTGCACCCGCAGCCCGGCGACCATCTCTTCGGCCGCCGCCAAGTTGATATCGGCCACCACCACGCTGTGGCCGTCGTGGCCCAGGCGTTCGGCGATGGCCGCACCGATACCCATCGCAGCCCCCGTCACCAGCGCAACCCGGCCGTGGGCTGGCGCATACATCGTTGTTTTCGCAGCTTGGCTCATGACAGCCCTCTCTTAAAGGAAACCAATGGAAATCCATGGGAAGCAGGCCACCACCACCAGGGCCACCAGCAAGGCCCCCAGGTAACCCCAAACCCTGCGTATAACGTGATCGGACGAGGTCTTGCTGATTGCACAGGCGGCGTAGAAGCCGACCCCCAAAGGCGGTGCGAACAGGCCCACGCCCATCGCCAGGATCACCACCATGGCGTAGTGCACCGGATGGATACCGAGCATTTCCGCCAGCGGGAACATCAACGGGCCGAACAGCACGATCGCTGGGATGCCCTCGAGCACGCTACCCAGAATCAGGAACACCAAAATGGTGACGAACATGAAGCCAAAGGTGCCGCCAGGGATTTCCTCGATCAGCTCCACCAGCGAGGCAGAGAACCCGGACTGGGTCAGTGCCCAGGCCATCGCCGAGGCCATGCCGATGATCAGCAAAATTGCCCCCGATAGCGCCGCCGCTTCCAACAGCATCGGGTACAGCCGGGCGAACTCGATGTGGCGCATGAACAGGTGCATGGCAAGGCCGACCAACACTACGTAGGCCACGCCGATGGTCGACACCTCGGTGGCGGTCGCGGCGCCTTCGAGCACCGCCACGCGGATCAGCAGCGGCAGCGCTAACGCAGGCAAGGCAATGAGGAAGGTCTTGGCCACCCGCGACAGCGGTGCGCGCTCGATCTTCGGTCCGTCTTCCTTGCGCGAACGCCACCAGCAAACCACCGCGATGGCGACCGTCGCGACCACCGCCGGCATCAAGCCGCCAATGAACAGCGCGGTGATCGATACGCTGCACACCGCACCAATGGTGATCAGCACCAGGCTTGGCGGAATGGTCTCGGTCATCGCCCCGGTGGCCGACAGCAGCGCTGCCAGCTCCTCTGGCTTGGAGCCGCGCCGCTTCATCTCGGGGAACAAGGCCGGGGCCACCGCAGCCATGTCGGCGACTTTGGAGCCGGAAATCCCCGACACCAGGAACATCGCCCCCAACAGCACGTACTGAAGGCCCCCGCGCACATGGCCGAGCAGCGAGGCCATGAAGTCGATCAGCGTGCGGGCCATGCCCGACAGTTGCAGCACCACCCCCAGCAGGACGAACAGCGGCACCGCCAACAGCACCATGTGCGACATGCCCTCGTCCATGCGCCCGACCACGATCGACAACGGCGCATGGGTAGCCAGGGCCAGGTAGGCCATGGTCGCCGTACCAAAGGCGAAGGCGATCGGGATGCCGCCAAACACACACGCCCCCAGCAACACCAGGAAGAACACCACCAGGTTGTAGTTACCCATCGCCGCCAGCAATGGCTGGGCCAGCCACAACGCCGCCCCCACCACCGCCACCACCGCAAGCCCGGCCATGAACTGGCGCACTGTCGAATAGCGCGCCATGCGCGCCACCGCCGCCAACAACATCAGTACCGCGCCTACCGGCAAAGCCGCCGCGCGCACCCCGTCAGGGATGCCCAAGGCTGGCGTGGTAATCCACATCTGCTCATGCGAATGCTGCATCGCCGGAGAAATGATCATCGCCACGAACAGGCAGACGATCAGCGCCGACAAGGTTTCACTGAAGCCGCGCCAGGCAGCCGGCAACTTGTTGACCACCGCCGACATGCGCATGTGTTCGCCACGGTCCAGGGCCAGTACCGCGCCGAACATCGACAGCCAGATGAACAGCGACGACGCCAACTCGTCGGACCAGATCAACGGGCTGTGCAGCACATAGCGGGCGATCACCCCCGCCAGCAGCACCAGGGTCTCGATCACCATCAAGGTGACGGCGATGACCCCGACCACACGCATGGTCCAGGTGTTCAGGCAGATCAGCACCCGGGCCGGCAGGCGCTGCGAAACGTTGGAGGCCGTGACCGCTGGCGCGCTCATCAGGCCAGTTTCCCGGAGAACTGCTCAAGAATGGCCCAGGCCTCGTCGCCGAACTTCTCGTGCCAGTCTGCGTAGTAATTGGCGCTACGCAACTTGGCGCGGAACGGCTCGGCGGGCGAGTCGACCAGCTCCAGGCCCTTGCCTTTGAGGGTGTCGCGGGTAGTGCCTTCCAGTTTGGCCAGGTCATCGCGCTGGGCCATCACCGCCGCCTCGATGTGCTTGCGCAGCACCGCTTGCAGCTCAGGCGGCAGGCGACCGATGGAGGCGCTGTTGCCGAGCATCCAGAAACCGTCCCAGACATGGTTGGTCAGCGAGCAATACTTCTGCACTTCATAGAGCTTGGCCGAGGACACCAGGGTCAGCGGGTTCTCCTGGCCTTCGACGATGCGCGTCTGCAGCGCCGAGTAGACTTCGGCGAAGTTGATGCTGGTCGGCGCTGCATCCAGGGCGCGGAAAATCGACATGATGATCGGGCTCGGCGGCACCCGTAGCTTCATCCCGCGCAGGTCATCGGGGCTGGCCACCGGCCGGGTGCTGGTGGTGGTCACGCGAAAACCGTTGTCCCACATCCGCTCATAGGCAAACAGCGTACCGGTCTTGGCGATCTCACCGCGCACGTGCTCGCCAAGGGCGCCGTCCATCGCGCTCCAGACTTGCTGGTAGTCCTTGAAGGCAAAACCCACCGCGCTGATCTGCACCGACGGCACCAGGGTGCCGAGGATCACCGGCGACAGCGAGAACAGGTCGACCGCGCCAGAGCGTACCTGGGCCAGGGTGTCGGTATCGCTGCCCAGCTGGCTGCTGGGGAACACCTGCACGCTCAGCGCGCCGTTGGTTTCCTCCTTGATCGCCTTGGCCATTTCCCGGGCACGGATGTTCATCGGGTGGCTGATGGGCAGGTTGTTGGCAAACTTCAGCTTGAAGTCGGCGGCGCGGCTATTGCCGCTGTACAGGCCCATCCCGGCGGCAGCGACAGCGGCCGATGCCAGTGAGGCCGTCTTGATGAAGGAACGGCGGGTGAAATCGCTCATGAAGCTCTCCTGACCTATTTGTTCTTATTGATCGAATTGCAGCGACGATGCAGGTGTTGTTAGCAATACGGGTGCCATTGCTCGCCAGCACCTACGCGCAGCGCTGTGCAAACACCCCAGAAGCTATTCAAGCCTATGTTTTAGCTAGCAAATAAAATTTCACTCGGCGGGCAGTGACAGTGTGATCGAGCAGGCATCCGCGGCGCTTGGGTGTAACAGGTGTCTCCTTGAACTGTCGCCTGCGCGGCCAAGGCGACACCTGTAGGCGGCTAAACGCTACCAATGGACACCCCGGGCACGCGCCAAAGCCTCAACGCAGACGCCTCGAAACGACCTTGGCACCACCCTTGCTATCGACCTCGCACTCTCCATCAAGCGAGGACGCACCTCATGGATTCGCCTGTTATCAGCGGCTGGTACCACTCCGCCTTCGGCAAGTTTGCCGATATCGACCCCGAGCAGATGATGGCCGACGCCGCCATCGGCGCCCTCAGCCACGCCCGCCTCGATGCCGAGCAGATCGACTCGGTGCATGTCGGCCATTTCAATGCTGGCCTGATCTACCAGGACTTCCCCTCCGCACTGTTGGCCAACCACCTGCCGGCGCTGCGCTTCACCCCTTCGGTGCGGGTGGAAAACGCCTGCTCGACAGGCTCGGCAGCGATCCATTCGGCATTGCAGGCGGTGCTCAGCGGGCAATCCCGGCATGCGCTGGTGGTGGGCTTTGAAAAGATGAACGGCCTGCCCACCGCCGAGGTCGGCAAGATCCTGCTCAAGTGCTGTTATGCCCGCGAGGAAGCGCAGATCGAAAATGGCTTTGCCGGCGTGTTCGGCAACATCGCCCAGGCCTACTTCCAGCGCTATGGCGATCAGTCCGATGCGCTGGCCATGATCGCAGCCAAGAACCACGCCAACGGCGCGCTCAACCCCTTCGCGCACATGCGCCGCGATGTTGGCTTCGACTTCTGCCGCACCCCCTCGGAGAAAAACCCATTTGTCGCCGGCCCGCTCAAGCGCAGTGACTGCTCGCTGATCACCGATGGCGCGGCCGCGCTGGTGATCAGCCGGGTCGACGCGCTGAACGGCCAGCAACACGCCGTGCGCTTTCGCGCAGCGGTCCAGGTCAATGACTATCTGCCGCTGTCGCGGCGCGACCCGACGGTTTTTGAAGGTGCGGCGCGGGCCTGGCAGCAGGCCCTGGCGCACGCCGAGCTGACGCTGGCGGACCTGTCGCTGGTGGAAACCCACGACTGCTTCACCATCGCCGAACTGCTCGAATACGAGGCCATGGGCCTGGCCGAACGCGGCCAGGGCGCACGGGTCATCGCCGAAGGCATCAGCCGCAAGGACGGCCGCCTGCCGATCAACCCTTCGGGCGGGCTCAAGTCCAAGGGCCATCCGATCGGCGCCAGTGGCGTGTCGATGCACGTGATGGCCGCCATGCAGCTGACGGGCCAGGCCGGCGACATGCAGCTGCCTCGGGCTGACCGCGCCGGCGTGTTCAACATGGGCGGCGCAGCGGTTACCAATTACGTGAGCATCCTGGAGGCCGTGCAATGATCAGCGGTATCGACAATGTGATGAACCTGGGCGAATTGCTTGCCCAGATCGCCCGCCGCTTGCCCGACGCGCCGGGCTTCATCCACGCAGGGCAAAGCTACAGCTGGCGCCAGTTGCTGACCCGGGTCGACAGCGTTGCCGCGGCATTGCGCGCGCGCGGGCTGGGCAAGGGTGATCGCCTGCTGGTGCATTCGCGCAACAACCTGCAGTTGTTCGAGAGCGCCTGGGTGGCGTTTCGCCTAGGCATGGTGTGGGTGCCCACCAACGTGCGCATCACCCCGCCTGAGGCGGCCTACCTGGGCAGTTCAAGTGGCGCGGTGGCGATGCTCTACGACGAAGGCATGGCGCATTACGTCGACGCCGTACGCGCGGCCTCCCCTGCCTTGCAACAGCTCATCGCCATCGGCGCGCCGCGTACAGGCGAGCTGAGCTATGACGCGCTGCTCGATGAGGGCGCCGCGCTGCAAGCGGATTTCCGCCCAGCCGAAGTGACTTATCACGACCCGCTGTGGTTCTTCTATACCTCCGGCACCACCGGCCACCCCAAGGCCGGAGTGCTGACCCACGGCCAAATGGCCTTCGTGATCAACAACCACCTGGCCGATCTGATGCCTGGGCTGAACGCACAATCGCGCTCGCTGGTGCTCGCACCGCTGTCCCACGGCGCTGGCATCCATGCACTGATCAACGTCGCCCGCGGCGCCGCCTGCGTGCTGCCCGCCAGTGACCGACTCGACTGCGACGAGGCCTGGCGTCTGGTCCAGGAGCACCGGATAGATAACCTGTTCACCGTGCCGACCATCGTCAAGATGCTCACCGAAGACCCGGCCGTCGAGCGCTACGACCACAGCAGCCTGCGCTATGTGATCTATGCCGGCGCGCCGATGTACCGCGCCGATCAGTGCCACGCCCTGCGTACCCTGGGCAAGGTGCTGGTGCAGTACTACGGCCTGGGCGAGGTCACCGGCAACATCACCGTGCTACCTGCCGACTGCCACGACGCCGAGGACGGGCCGCAGGCCAAAGTCGGCTCTTGCGGCTACCCGCGCACCGGCATGCAGGTGGCGATCCTCGATGAGCACGGCAATCAACTGCCCACCGGCAGCGATGGAGAAATCTGCGTGCGCGGCCCGGCGGTGTTTGCCGGCTACTACAACAACCCCGAGGCCAACGCGGCGTGCTTTCGTTTTGGCTGGTTCCACACCGGCGACCTCGGCCACCTCGACGAGCAGGGCTACCTGTTCATCACCGGCCGCGCTTCGGACATGTACATCTCCGGCGGCTCCAACGTCTACCCACGGGAAATCGAAGAAGCCCTGCTCACCCATCCGGCGGTCAACGAAGTTGCCGTGCTCGGGCTACCTGACGAGAAATGGGGTGAATGTGGCTGTGCGGTGATCGTGGTCACAGCCGAGGTCAGCGACGAGCAGCTGCTGGCTCATTTGCAGCCGCGCCTGGCTCGCTACAAATGGCCCAAGCGCTTCGTGCGCTGGTCGCAAATGCCCAAGTCGGGCTACGGCAAGATCGTCAAGAAGCAGATCCGCGCCCTGCTCGAAGCCAGCGAGGAACCTGCCCTATGACCCCGCATTTCGAACAGCGCGCCGGGGTGCGCGTGTTCATTCATGGCGGCGAGCCACAACAGCCGCGCCTGCTGGACTGCGAAGTGCCAGCCAGCGAGGAGCTGCGCGTGGTCCTGCCGCTGGCCTGCAACGTCGCCGAGGGCCTGCTCAAGGTGCTCGAGGGCCGTCGCTATGGTAGCGCGGTCGGGCGCATCCTGTGTGGCGGTGCGGCGCACCTGAGTTATCACCGCATGGTCACCACCCAAGACCAACAGCGGCCCTACGACTATGGCCAAGCGGTGGTCCTCGATGGCTACATCACCTTCGTCAGCGGCGCGCTGACGGTCGGCCGCGACGCCGCTGGAGCACCGCTGCTGCACTGCCACGCAGGCTTTCTCGACCGCGATGGCCAGCAGCATGGCGGCCACCTGGTGCTCGACCGGCTGATCGTCGGCAGCGAACCGCTGGTGCTGCGCTTGTGCTTGTTCGATCAGGTCGCCTATCAGGTCCAGCCCGACGCTGAAACCCACTTCAACCTGCTCCATCCGGTGTTCCAGGAGGCGTCATGAACCTTGCAGCAACCCAGGCTGAATCCCAGGTACAAAGCGGCCGCCTGGGCCGCTTGGTGGTGGCCCGGCTCAAGCCCAACGAAGACATCATCGACAGCGCCGAGGCGCTCTGTGCCAGCCACGGCATCAGCCTGGCGGTAGTACGCGGCGGGCTGGGCAGCCTGATCGACGCCGAGCTGCACTACCTGGGCCGCAGTGGCATGCAGGACATCCACGTGCCGGGGCCAGGAGTGGAGATCCTCAGCCTCAGCGGCGAGATCGCCCTGGGCGAAAGCCGCCTGCAAGCAGTGGTGGCCGACGCCGACGGCAATATCTTCGCCGGCAGGCTGCAACGAGGCCGCAACCTGTCGTTCATCACCATCGAGCTGACCTTGCAGGAATGGCTGCCTGATTGAGCCAGACCTCTCTAACAGTTTCACCCGGGCGTGAGCGCGCCCGGCCAACTTGCGCCTGTGTTCTGGGCGCCTCCCCGCATCAGGAAAACAACAATGACAACAAAGCCCTTCATGCACCTTTCCCTGCTGACCGCCACCAGCGCCCTGCTGGTTCCCGCCGCCCAAGCGGACTTCATCGGCGACAGCAAGGCCACACTGACGTTGCGCAACTACTATTTCAACAACGATTTCCGTGACCGCCCAGGCGCCGCCGGGCAGAGCAAGACCGCCGAATGGGCGCAAGGTTTTCTGCTCGACTACAAGTCAGGCTTTACCGACGGTACCGTCGGCTTTGGTGTCGATGCACTGGGCCTGCTGGGGGTACGCCTGGATGGCGGCGCGGGTAATCATCGCGGCAGCTCGATGATTCCGGACGACAGCGATGGCAGCGCCGTGGACGAATGGAGCCGGCTGGGGGTGACCGGCAAGCTACGTTTTTCCAAGACCGAGGCGCGCTATGGCACCTTGCAGCCGAAGCTGCCGATCCTGGTGGCCAACGATGGGCGGGTATTACCGCAGACCTTCGAAGGCGGGATGATCACCTCGCAGGAGCTCGATGGCCTGACATTGACGGGCGGACGCCTTGAGCACACCACTGGGCGCGGCTCGACCAATCGCTCCGGGCTGGCGGTGGCCGGTGGCACCCAGCAGAGCAACCAGTTCCTGTTTGCCGGCGCCGATTACCAGCTGACCAAGGCGCTCAAGCTGCAGTACTACGCCGCCCAGCTGGAAGACTACTACGTGCAGCACTTTGGTGGCCTGGTGCATGTCTGGGCGCTGGCGGACAACCAGTCACTGACCACCGACCTGCGTTACTTCAAGACCGATGCCGATGGCCGCAACGACTCAGCGGCAGGCCGTGCCGATGGCTATCAGGTGAGCGGGCTGGCCGACACCCCGGGCAAGATCGACAACGACACCTGGAGCGCCATGTTCACCTATGCCCTGGGTGGGCACTCAGTGTTGCTTGGCCATCAACGGGTTTCCGACAGTGGCAACTTCGTCCAGCTCAACCAGGGCAATACCGGTGAGGGCGCGGCAGGGTCGAGCATCTACCTGTTCACCGACCGCCTGGTAACCAGCTTCACCCGTGCCGGCGAGCGCACCACGTTTGGCCAGTATGGCTATAACTTCGCCGCGCTCGGCGTACCGGGGCTGATGGCTTCGGTGACGTATTTGAAGGGGACCAACATCCGCATGGCCACAGGCGGCGATGAGAAAGAATGGGAACGGGACATTGCCTTGGATTACGTGGTGCAAAGCGGAACATTCAAGGGGCTGGCGTTCAGCTGGCGCAATGGGATGCTGCGCAGTGGCGTGCCCAGCGAATGGAATCAGGACCAGAACCGGCTGATGGTGAGCTACTCGCTGCCACTATTCTGACCCCATAACATCACGTGGGAGCGGGCTTGCCCCGCGATAGCTCCAGGTCAGGCAACGATGTTGCTGGTTATGAAGCTATCGCGGGGCAAGCCCGCTCCCACGATGTTTCAGACCTGCTGCGAGCCTTCAAACCATGCTAGTTTCTCGCGCAACTGCACCACTTCGCCAACAATCACCAGGGTCGGCGCATGCACTTCGTGACGCGCCACCAGCTCTGGCAAATCTGCCAGGGTGCCGGTGAACACCCGCTGATTGCGCGTGGTGCCCTGCTGGATCAGCGCCGCTGGGGTGCTGGCAGCGCGGCCATGGCGGATCAATTCGGCGCAAATGGTCGGCAGGCCAACCAAGCCCATGTAGAACACCAGGGTCTGCGCCGGCGCCACCAGGTCATCCCACGGCAGGTTGCTGGTGCCATCCTTCAGGTGCCCGGTGACGAAGCGCACCGACTGGGCATAGTCGCGGTGAGTCAGTGGAATTCCGCCATAGGCAGAGCATCCACTGGCCGCGGTAATCCCCGGCACCACCTGGAACGGGATGCCCTGCTCGGCCAGCTCTTCGATCTCTTCGCCACCGCGGCCGAAGATGAACGGATCACCGCCCTTCAACCGCAGCACACGCTTGCCCTGCTTGGCCAGGTCGACCAGCAGCTGGTTGATCTTTTCCTGCGGCACAGCATGATCGGCGCGGCGCTTGCCGACATAGATGCGCTCGGCATCTCGCCGGCACATCTCGATGATCGCCGGTGCCACCAAACGGTCGTACAACACCACGTCCGCCTGCTGCATCAGGCGCAAGGCGCGGAAGGTCAGCAGGTCCGGATCACCGGGGCCGGCGCCGACCAGATACACCTCACCGCCCTGCTGCATCGGCGCGCCATCGACCATCGCCTGCAACAAGCGCTCAGCTTCGGCGCCCTGCCCGGCCAATTGGCGCTCGGCAATCGGCCCTTGGAATACTGTCTCCCAGAAGCCGCGACGCTGATTGACGTCCGGGTACAGTGACTTGACCTTGTGCCGAAAGCGCGCGGCCAAACCGGCCAACTCGCCATACGCCGAAGGAATCCAGGCTTCCAGCTTGGCCCGGATCAAGCGGGCCAGCACCGGCGCATCGCCACCGCTGGACACCGCCACCACCAGGGGCGAACGGTCGACGATTGCGGGGAAGATCACCGTGCACAAGGCCGGTGCATCCACCACATTGACTGGCAGGCTACGGGCCTGGGCCTCGGCCGATACCTGGGCATTGAGCGCAGGGTCGTCGGTGGCGGCGATCACCAGCCGGCAACCGTCCAGGTCGGCGACCTGATAGCCACGCACACGGACGTCACCGCCACCCTCGCGGGCCAAGGCGGCAAGCTCACCATCGACTTCAGGCGCGACCACCCGCAACGCGGCGCCGGCATCGGCCAGCAGGCGCGCTTTGCGCAAGGCAATCTCGCCACCGCCGACGACCAGCACGCGGCCGCCCTGCAGCTTGTGGAACAGCGGCAGGTAATCCATTTAGCCGATGACCTCGACGCCACCCATGTACGGCTTGAGCACCTCCGGCACGCGGATCGACCCGTCGGCCTGCTGGTAGTTCTCCAGCACCGCGACCAGCGTCCGGCCGACTGCCAGGCCCGAGCCATTCAAGGTGTGCACCAGCTCCGGCTTTCCGGTTTCCGGGTTACGCCAGCGCGCTTGCATCCGGCGCGCCTGGAAGTCGCCGCAGTTGGAGCAGGAGCTGATCTCGCGGTACTTGTCCTGGCTCGGCACCCACACTTCCAGATCGTAGGTTTTCACAGCGCCGAAGCCCATGTCGCCGGTGCACAGGGCCAACACGCGGTATGGCAGCTCCAGCAACTGCAGGACCCGCTCGGCGTTGGCGGTCAGGCCTTCCAGGGCTTGCATGGACTTGGACGGCTCGACGATTTGCACCATCTCGACCTTGTCGAACTGATGCTGGCGGATCATGCCGCGGGTATCACGGCCCGAAGCGCCGGCTTCGCTACGGAAGCAAGGGGTGTGGGCAACCAGCTTGAGCGGCAGCTGCTTGGCGTCGATGATCTCGCCAGCCACCAGGTTGGTCAGCGACACTTCGGCGGTGGGGATCAGATAGAAATCGGCTTCGCCTTCGCGGCTGATCTTGAACAGGTCTTCCTCGAACTTGGGCAGCTGGCCAGTACCTTGCAGGGCCGGGGCCTGGACCAGGTACGGGGTGTAGTGCTCCTGGTAACCGTGTTCGCCGGTGTGCAGGTTGATCATGAACTGCGCCAGGGCGCGGTGCAGGCGCGCGATCGGACCGCGCAGCACGGCAAAGCGCGCACCCGAGAGCTTGGCCGCCGCTTCGAAGTCCAGGCCGCCGCTGATCTCGCCCAGGGCGACGTGGTCCTTGATCTCGAAATCGAACGCCTTCGGCGTGCCCCAACGGCGCACTTCGACGTTGTCGTCTTCGCTGGCACCGACCGGCACGGTGGCGTCCGGCAGGTTGGGGATGGTCAGCAGGATGCCGTCCAGCTCGGCCTGGATGGCGTCCAGCTCGCTCTTGCCCTCGGTCAGCTCGTTGGCCATGCGCTCAACGTCTGCCATCAGCGGGGCGATGTCTTCTCCCTTGGCCTTGGCCTGGCCGATGGACTTGGAACGGGCGTTACGCTCGGCTTGCAGCTGCTCGGTGCGGGTCTGCACGGCCTTGCGGCGTTCTTCCAGTGATTCGATGCGCGCGACATCCAGGCTGAAGCCACGGGAGGCAAGGCGATCCGCCACTTCCTGAAGTTGGCCGCGTAACAGTTTGGCATCGAGCATATCGTTCTCTCGTTATGTGTGTGGTTCAGAATTTGGTTAAAGACAGGCCGGCCCAGGTCGCGAGCAGCCCGCCAAACACGCTAATACCGGTATAGCCCAGGGCGAGCGGTATCTGCCCGTTTTCCAACAGGCGCACGGTATCCAGCGAAAAAGAAGAAAAGGTCGTCAGGCCGCCGAGAAAGCCGACGATCAGCCCGGCGCGCAGCTCGACCGGCACCAAGGGCTTGTGCAGAAACAGGCCGTAGAGCAGGCCGATCAGCAGGCAGCCAATCAGGTTGACCGCCAGCGTACCGAGATAGAAGTGCCGTGGCCAGTTGGCGCTGACCCAGTTGCTGGTGGCAAAGCGCAGCAGCGTACCGGCCACGCCGCCCGCGCTGACGGCGGCTATCAGGGCGATCATGGTTTTCTCCGCTGACGGGGGCTAAGGCGGTCGAGCTCGGCCAGGTGGCGCAGTTTCTCGCCGATTTTCAACTCCAGGCCACGCGGCACCGGCTGATAATAGGCGCGCGGTTCAAGGGCTTCGGGGAAGTAGTCTTCGCCTGCGGCGTAGGCGTCCGGCTCATCGTGGGCGTAACGGTATTCTTCGCCATAGCCCAGCTGCTTCATCAGCTTGGTCGGGGCGTTGCGCAGGTGCAGCGGCACTTCCAGCGAACCGTGCTCGGCCGCCTCGCGCAGGGCGGTCTTGAAGCCGACGTAGACTGCGTTGCTCTTCGGCGCACAGGCGATGTAGGTGATGGCCTGGGCCACTGCCAATTCGCCCTCGGGGCTGCCCAGGCGCTCTTGCACATCCCACGCAGCCAGGCACAGGCTCAGCGCGCGCGGGTCGGCGTTGCCGATGTCTTCGCTGGCCATGCGCACCACGCGGCGGGCGATGTACAGCGGATCGCAGCCGCCGTCGAGCATGCGCGCGAACCAATACAGCGCGCCGTCGGGGTTGGAGCCGCGTACCGACTTGTGCAACGCCGAGATCTGGTCGTAGAACGCCTCGCCACCTTTGTCGAAACGTCGCCGGCTGTCACCGAGCAGGCTTTGCAACAACTCGACGCCGATCTCGCTCCCGTCTTCGGCCAGGTCAGAGGCGTTCTCGAGGAAATTGAGCATGCGCCGGCCATCGCCATCGGCGGCGGCCATGAGCATCTTGAAGGCCTCATCGCCCACCGTCAGCTGACGCTTGCCCAGCCCACGCTCCTCGTTCAGGGCGCGGTCGACCAGCTTGCGCAGCGCTTGTTCATCCAGGCTCTTGAGCACATACACCCGCGCCCGCGAAAGCAAGGCGTTGTTCAGCTCGAACGACGGGTTCTCGGTGGTGGCGCCAATGAAGATCAGCGTGCCATCTTCGACAAACGGCAGGAACGCATCCTGCTGAGACTTGTTGAAGCGGTGCACTTCATCGACGAACAAAATGGTCCGCCGGCCATACTGGGCGGCCTGCTGCTTGGCCACCTCGACCGCCTGGCGAATCTCCTTGACCCCAGCCAGCACCGCCGAGACGGTCTCGAAGTGGGCGTCACAGAACTGCGCCAGCAGCCGCGCCAGGGTGGTCTTGCCCACCCCAGGCGGGCCCCAGAAGATCATCGAGTGCAGCGCACCCTGCTCCAGCGCCTCACGCAGCGGCTTGCCGCGGGCCAGCAGGTGCTCCTGGCCGACGTACTCGTCCAGGTTGGACGGACGCAGACGAGCGGCCAGGGGCTGGGCGACGGGTTCGCTTCGAAACAGGTCCATGACGCTCTCTGGTTATTCCTGGATGACGTCCGCGCCAGCCGGGATCTTGAACTGGAACTTGTCCGCCGGGACCGCCTGGTTGGCCTTGACCCCATTGAACAGGATATTGGTGCGCTGGCCGACGCTGTCGATCAGTTGCATATCGTTGATCAAGCCTCTACGGAACGACACGCGCAGCGAGTCGAACAGGGTGTCCTTGGTCTTGGGCTTCAAGGTGAAGTCCATGACTTCTCCCTGCTCCTTGGAGGTGATATCGAAGCTCTGGCTGATCTTCGACACATCGCCCGAGAGCAGCAGCGCTGGGGTCTGGTTCAAGCGCACGTCGAGCTTCTTGACGGTCGCCTGTTCCAGGTCCGGGTCCCACAGGGTGACGTTCTTGCCATCGGACACCACCACCTGCTCGGCCGGAGCATCGGTGTGCCAGTAGAACAGGCCAGGACGCTTGACGGTCATCTTGCCAGTGGTTTCCTGCAGGCTGGTGCCGCCGGCATCCAGGGTCAGCTGGGAGAAATTGGCCTCGATGGTCTGCGACTTTTCCAGCAATTGGGTCAGGCGTTGCACGTCCTGCTCAGCGGCGTAAGCCGATGCGCAACCCAGGGTCATGGCAGAAACCAACAGCATGCGAATCGCGCGCATGTTAATCCTCATTGAGCATTGAAGAAGCCGGGCGCCACCGTTGGCGCCCGGCAAGGTGATCATCAGTCGCGCGGGCCGCCTGGGGCAATCACTTCCCGCGAGCCGTTGCTGTTCATCGGCGTGACCACGCCGGCCATCTCCATCGACTCGATCATCCGCGCAGCGCGGTTGTAGCCGATCTTGAGCTTGCGCTGGACCGCCGAGATCGAGGCGCGGCGGCTTTCCAGCACGAACTGCACAGCTTCGTCATACAGCGCATCGGTTTCGGCATCGTCGCCGTCGCCCCCGCCGCTGCCACCGTCGAAGCCGCTGCCGGCTTCTTCGACGCCGTTGAGAATGTCGTCGTTGTAGTCAGGAGCGCCGCGCAGTTTCCACGCTTCGACCACCCGGTGCACCTCGTCGTCGGAGACGAACGCGCCATGCACGCGGATTGGCAGGCTAGTGCCTGGCGGCATGTAGAGCATGTCACCGTGCCCCAGCAACTGCTCGGCGCCGCCCTGGTCGATGATGGTCCGCGAGTCGATCTTGCTCGATACCTGGAACGCCATCCGCGTCGGGATGTTGGCCTTGATCAGGCCGGTGATCACATCCACCGACGGACGCTGGGTAGCGAGGATCAAGTGGATACCAGCAGCCCGCGCCTTCTGGGCGATACGCGCGATCAGCTCTTCGACCTTCTTGCCGACGATCATCATCATGTCGGCGAATTCGTCGACCACCACGACGATGGTCGGCAGGGTTTTCAGCGCAGGTGGCTCGTCGTCCATGCTTTCACGGCGGTACAGCGGGTCGTGGATGACCTCGCCGGCCTCCTGGGCGTCCTTGATCTTGCGGTTGAAGCCGGCCAGGTTACGCACGCCCATGGCCGCCATCAGCTTGTAGCGCCGCTCCATCTCAGCCACGCTCCAGCGCAGGGCGTTGGCAGCGTCTTTCATGTCGGTGACCACAGGGCAAAGCAGGTGCGGAATGCCTTCGTAGATCGACAGTTCGAGCATTTTCGGGTCGATCATGATCAGCCGCGCGTCTTCCGGGCCGGACTTGAACAGGATCGACAGGATCATCGCGTTGACCCCGACCGACTTACCGGAACCGGTGGTACCGGCCACCAACAGGTGCGGCATCTTCGCGAGATCGGTGATTACCGGCTTGCCGCCGATATCGTGGCCCAGGGCCAGGGCTACTGGCGACTTGGCCTCGTCATACTGCGACGACGACAGCACTTCCGAGAAGCGCACCATCTGGCGATTCTCGTTGGGGATCTCGATGCCCACGGTGGTCTTGCCCGGAATCACCTCGACCACCCGCACGCTGGTCACTGCCAGCGAACGCGCAAGGTCCTTGGCCAGGTTGGCGATGCGGCTGACCTTAACGCCCGCGGCCGGCTGGATCTCGTAACGGGTAATCACCGGGCCTGGGTGGATCGAATCGACCGACACCTCGACGCCAAACTCCTTGAGCTTGATTTCCAGCAGGTGGCCGACACCCGCCAACGATTCTGGCGAGTATTCGATCTTCTTCTCTTCGGCCGGATCGAGGATGGAAATCGATGGCAGGGTACCTTCCACGGCGCTGTCGACGAACAACGGCGTCTGTTTTTCCTTCATCACCCGCTTGCTTGGCTCCGGCGCCTTGACCGGGGCCGGCATGATCACCGGCGCCGGCTGCTGCTCGCGCTGGGCGACATGCTTGGTCAACGCCTCGTCGCGCTCGATGATGCGCTCGCGGGCCTTGAGCTGCTCGCGTTTGTCCGCAACTACCGGGGCGACCACTTCGTCGACCTGCTCGTCGACTTCACGCAGTTGGGCGACCAGGCGTTTGCGCTCGTTGCGCGCCTCCCACCAGCGGTTGGCCGCGCCCTGCACCAGTTCGAACAGATCGAGAGTGATCTTGCCGGTCAGGTCCATCACCTTGAACCAGGACAAGTCGGTGAACACGGTCAAGCCGAACAGGAACAGGGCAATGAACATCAGCGTGCTGCCCTGCACGTTGAGCAGGTTGCGCGCCAGATCGCCGAGGCTCTCGCCCAAGGCGCCACCGGCCGAGAACGGCAGGCTCGCCGAAGGGTGGAAATGAATATGCGCCAAGGCCGCGCCCGACAGCACTAGGAACACCAGGCCAATCAGCCGCCAGGAGAACAGCCAGCCGCTCCACTGCCAGGGCTGGTGGCGCTCACGGAAGATCTGCCAGGTCTTGATCGCCAGCAACAACGGGAAGATGTAGGCAAAGTAGCCGAGCACCATGAACAGGATGTCGGCGAAATACGCACCGGCGCGGCCGGCGGCGTTTTGCACCTGCTCGACATTGCTGGTGTGGCTGAAGCCAGGATCGGCCGTGTCGTAGGTCAGCAGCGCCATCCAGAGGTACAGGCACAGGGCACCGACGGCGATCAGCGCACCTTCCTTGAGGCGGTAGTGCAGCTGCTGCCGCCAGAGGGGCACGGGCAGAGGGGGCGGAGTTGCGGTGGATTTCTTCAAAACGCGTCTATTCCTGCGCTTGCTGCGCGTCCAGTAGTGATCGACCCGGTGATCGGTCTGCAAACCACTACTTTTAACATTACTGCCCACTAGCCGCCATGGCGGCACGCCGTAAGGACGTGAACAGGGCAATTTTCCATGCGTGCAATTTGAGCATGCATTTTCTTTTGTGACAAAGGCTTATGCTGTGTTTTTGCACAGGTGTGACAACAAAGCGTCAGGTTGGTGCCAGACGGCGGATAAATGTGTAGGAAATCAGCCATTAGCCCCTCTGCAGTTGCTTCTTCGGGCCTAAGAGTCGACGACAAATCTTGTAGGAGCGGGTTTACCCGCAAACACGCCCACCCAGCCAGCACACACCCATGATTGACCTCGATTTGCAGGCGCGCCATGCTGGTCGCCCTCCCCTCCCCCACCGCACTTGAAGACCATGCTGACCTGGCTGACCCGCGACTCGCTGACCTTCCCGCCTTTGGCAAAGGCCCTGCATGAGCCCAACGGCCTGCTCGCTGCAGGCGGTGACCTGACCCCTGAACGGCTGGTCCGCGCCTACCGCCATGGCTGCTTCCCCTGGTACCAGGATGGCCAGCCGATCCTCTGGTGGTCGCCCGACCCACGTACCGTGCTGTTCCCCGACGAGCTGCACGTGTCGCGCTCGCTGGCCAAGCTGATTCGCCAAGAGCGTTATCAGGTCAGCTTCGATAGCGACTTCGAGGCCGTGATCGCCGCCTGCGCCGCGCCCCGCGACTACGCCGACGGCACCTGGATCACCGACAGCATGCGCGCCGCTTATTGCGAGCTGCACCGGCGCGGCATCGCCCATTCGGTGGAAGTGCGTCAGGACGGCGAGCTGGTCGGCGGCCTGTATGGCCTGGCGATGGGCCGGCTGTTCTTCGGCGAATCGATGTTCAGCCGCGCCGACAACGCCTCCAAAGTCGGCTTCGTGACCCTGGTCGAACACCTGCGCAGCGCAGGGTTCGTGCTGATCGACTGCCAGATGCCGACCAACCACCTACACAGCCTGGGCGCTCGCTCCATCAGCCGCGACAGCTTCGCCGAGTATCTGGCGCGCCACCTCGATCAACCCAACCAGGCCACTTGGGTTCGCTAGGCGAGTTTCCACAGCTGGCTTACACTTAAGGCAAAGCATTGCCCGAGGGGTTGATCATGACAGAGTTGGCGCGGTTGAAGTTTTATGCCACTCAGCCCCACTCCTGCAGCTACCTGCCGGACGAACAGGCCACCACCTTGTTCCTCGACCCTAGCCAGCCGATGGACGTCAACGTGTATGCCGACCTTTCGGAAATGGGCTTTCGTCGCAGTGGCGATCATCTCTATCGCCCGCATTGCCAGAACTGCAATGCCTGCGTGCCGGCGCGCATTCCGGCTGCGCGCTTCATTCCCAACCGCCAGCAACGGCGCATTCTCAAGCGCAATGCCGACTTGACCGTGACGGCCGCGCGCCCGGCATTCAAAGAAGAGTATTTCGACCTCTACCGGCGCTACATCGAGCAGCGCCACAGCGATGGCGATATGTATCCACCCAGCCGCGATCAGTTTTCCACCTTTCTGGTGCGCGATCTGCCATTCTGCTGGTTCTACGAGTTTCGCCTCGAAGGCCGCCTGCTCGCGATAGCAGTCTGCGACCTGCTGCCCAACGGGCTATCGGCGGTATACACCTTCTACGAACCCGACGAAGAGCGCCGCAGCCTGGGCCGTTTTGCCATTCTCTGGCAAATCACCGAAGCGCTGCGGCAAAACCTTGAGGCGGTGTACCTGGGCTACTGGATCAAGAACTGCAAGAAAATGAACTACAAGACCCAGTACCGCCCCATCGAACTGCTGATCAACCAGCGTTGGGTCAGTCTCAATTGAAAGCATTGGCTTGAAACACTATTTTCGGGCATAATCCACGCCACTTTTTTTGCCCGGTGCAGTCACGCGTCGGGCCTACACTGGACACCGAGGGCTTTACTGCATGTCGAAAGAAGACAGCTTCGAAATGGAAGGCACTGTCGTCGACACCCTGCCCAACACCATGTTCCGCGTGGAGTTGGAAAATGGGCACGTCGTAACCGCGCATATCTCTGGCAAGATGCGCAAGAACTACATCCGTATTCTCACTGGCGACAAGGTCCGCGTCGAGCTGACGCCTTACGACCTGAGCAAGGGCCGCATCACCTACCGCGCCCGTTAAGCTCCAGCCACAAAAAAAGCCCGGCCAATGTGCCGGGCTTTTTTGTGACTCATGCGAAACATCAGGCACCGCCATGTAGAAGCAGGCTTGCCCGCGATAGCGCCAGCTCAGACAACCCATTTGCCCTTACTGCCGCCATCGCGGGGCAAGCCCGCTCCCACGTCGGCTTCCAGATCTAGGCCACTTCAGCCGTAGTCTCGAAGTCGAACACCAGCTCGCCGTCACGCAGCTCGACGTGCACCACGCCACCGTGCTCGGACAGCTCACCGAACAGGATCTCCTCGGCCAACGGCCGTTTGATCTTGTCCTGGATAAGCCGCGCCATTGGTCGAGCGCCCATCTGCACGTCATAGCCACTGGCTGCCAGCCAGCCTCGCGCATCATCACTGACCTCAAGCAGCACACGCTTGTCTTCCAACTGGGCCTGCAGTTCGATGAGGAACTTGTCGACGATGCTCTTGATCGTCTCGTGACTCAGGCGACCGAACTGGATGATGGTATCCAGGCGGTTGCGGAATTCCGGCGTGAAGCTCTTGCGGATGACTTCCATCGCATCGGACGCATGGTCCTGATGGGTGAAGCCGATCGAGGCCCGCGCGGCGGTTTCAGCGCCGGCGTTGGTGGTCATGATCAGGATCACGTTGCGGAAGTCCGCCTTGCGCCCGTTGTTGTCGGTCAGGGTACCGTGGTCCATCACCTGCAGCAGCAGGTTGAAGACTTCCGGGTGGGCCTTCTCGATTTCATCGAGCAACAATACGCAGTGCGGTTGCTTGGTGATCGCTTCGGTGAGCAAGCCGCCTTGGTCGAAACCAACATAACCGGGAGGCGCACCGATCAGACGCGATACGGTATGGCGCTCCATGTACTCAGACATGTCAAAGCGCACCAACTCAACGCCCAACGCCTTGGCCAACTGCCGTGCAGCCTCGGTCTTGCCGACCCCAGTAGGCCCGGCGAACAGGAACGAACCGACCGGCTTGTCCGGCGCCTTGAGCCCGGCCCGCGACAACTTGATCGCGGTAGCCAGCGAATCGATCGCCTGGTCCTGACCAAACACGGTCAACTTCAGGTCGCGCTCCAGGTTACGCAGCAACTCCTTGTCGGAGCTGGTGACGTGCTTAGGCGGAATCCGCGCGATCTTGGCGACAATGTCCTCGACCTGGGCCACTTCGATACGCTTGACGCGGTTTTCTTCCGGCTGAAGGCGCTGGTAGGCGCCCGCCTCGTCGATCACGTCGATGGCTTTGTCCGGCATGTGCCGGTCATTGATATAGCGGGCAGCCAGCTCGGCAGCAGCGCGCAGGGCCTCGTCGCTGTACTCGATGTGGTGGTGGGTTTCGAAGCGCCCTTTCAGGCCGCGCAGGATACCTACGGTGTCTTCCACTGATGGTTCGGAGACATCGACCTTCTGGAAGCGCCGCGCCAAGGCCCGGTCCTTCTCGAAGATGCCGCGAAACTCCTGGAAAGTGGTCGAGCCGATGCAGCGGATATCACCCGACGACAACAAGGGCTTGAGCAGGTTGGACGCATCCATCACCCCACCGGAGGCCGCACCGGCACCGATGATGGTGTGAATCTCGTCGATGAACAGGATCGCCTGCGGACGTTTGCGCAGCTCCCCGAGCAGCGCCTTGAAGCGCTTCTCGAAGTCGCCGCGGTACTTGGTCCCGGCCAGCAGCGCGCCCAGATCGAGCGAGTAGACCACGCTCTGCGCCAGCAGGTCAGGCACCTGGCCGTCGACAATGCGCTTGGCCAGGCCTTCGGCGATGGCGGTCTTGCCGACCCCCGCCTCACCGACCAGCAGCGGGTTGTTCTTGCGCCGACGAGCAAGGATCTGCGCGACGCGCTCGACCTCCTGCTCACGCCCCACCAGCGGATCGATCCGCCCCTGACGAGCGAGCTCGTTGAGGTTGCTGGCGTAGGCATCCAAGGGATTGCTCGAAGACGACGTTTCGCCGCCCTCTTCGTCCTGCATGTCCTGGTCGCTGTCGGTATTAGGCCCATGGCCTGGCACCTTGGAGATGCCATGGGCTATGTAGTTGACCACGTCGATGCGGGCCACGCTCTGCTGCTTGAGCAGGAACACCGCCTGGCTTTCCTGTTCGCTGAAGATCGCGACCAGCACATTGGCGCCGGTGACTTCGCGCTTGCCCGAACTTTGCACGTGGAACACGGCGCGTTGCAGCACGCGCTGGAAGCCCAGGGTCGGCTGGGTTTCGCGGTCCTCGTCGTGCACCGGGATCAGCGGCGTAGTGGAATCGATGAACTCCTGCAGGTCGTGCTTGAGCTTGTCGAGATTAGCGCCACAGGCGCGTAGAACGGTTGCGGCCGCCTCATTGTCAAGGAGTGCCAACAGCAAGTGTTCGACGGTCATGAACTCATGACGCTTCGAACGGGCCTCCTTGAAGGCCAGATTGAGGGTGACTTCGAGCTCGCGGTTTAACATAGCTTCACCTCATACCCAAGTGGTCGGCGATTAACCGTCCTTCTCGATTTCACAGAGTAGCGGATGCTGGCTTTCCCTGGCGTATTGGTTGACCTGCATGGCCTTCGTTTCGGCGATGTCGCGGGTAAACAATCCGCACACTGCCCGTCCCTCGGTATGGACGGTCAGCATGATCTTGGTCGCCAGCTCGCGGTTCAAACTAAAGAACGTTTCGAGCACTTCGACGACGAAATCCATCGGCGTGTAGTCATCGTTGAATAAAACCACCTTGTACATCGGTGGCGCCTGCAGGATCGGCTTGGCTTCTTGCACTGCCAGACCGGAGCCATCGTCCTCGTTGGTTTGAGGACGATCCTGATTGAATGTTAGTCGAATCTGACTGTGTGCATGCATGGAAAGAATTTCATCACATCGACAGGTTAAGGTTGTGGGTTGACCGCACAGGCCGCCGCTGGCGCGGGCGCCGCATGACCTTGACTATCGGCAAAACGGTGTTACAACCAATAAGAACCCACCGTGGTCGATAAAGATCCGCGCAGTCAACCAGATTTTTTCGCAAGGTTCGTATGCGGATGACGTGGATGATACTCCAGTGATGGAGTCCTTTGCAGAGGGACATAGGGATGGCAAGCGGTAAAGTCAAGTGGTTCAACAATGCCAAGGGCTACGGATTCATCATTGAGGACGGCAAAGACGAGGATCTATTCGCCCATTACTCGGCGATTCAGATGGACGGTTACAAGACCCTCAAGGCTGGCCAACCGGTGAATTTCGAGATCATCCAAGGCCCCAAAGGCTTGCACGCCGTCAATATCAGCGGTGTCGGCGCCAAGGTCGAACAGCCTGCCGCGCCACCGGCAACGACCGTGACTGCCTGAGCCTGGAGTACCCTGCGTTCTGCCGGTAAAACGAAAAAACCGGTCGCCTGTTTAACCAGGCGACCGGTTTTTGTATGCCTTACATGTGCTTGATCAACGCCTCGCCGAAGCCCGAACTGCCGACCAAGGTCGCGCCGTCCATCAGACGCTCGAAGTCATAGGTCACGGTCTTGGCTGCAATTGCACCGTTGGTGCCCTTGATGATCAGGTCGGCCGCTTCGGTCCAGCCCATGTGCCGCAGCATCATTTCTGCCGAAAGAATCACCGAGCCTGGGTTGACCTTGTCTTGCCCGGCGTACTTGGGCGCGGTGCCGTGGGTGGCCTCGAACATCGCCACGGTATCCGAGAGGTTGGCGCCTGGGGCAATGCCAATCCCGCCGACCTCTGCCGCCAGGGCGTCGGACAGATAATCGCCGTTGAGGTTGAGGGTGGCGATCACGTCATATTCTGCTGGGCGCAGCAGGATCTGCTGGAGCATGGCGTCGGCGATCGCGTCCTTGACCACCACTTCCCTGCCAGTCTTGGGGTTCTTGAACTTCATCCACGGCCCGCCATCGAGCAGCTCTGCGCCAAACTCTTCCTTGGCCACTTCGTAGCCCCAATCCTTGAAGGCGCCCTCGGTGAATTTCATGATGTTGCCCTTGTGCACCAGGGTCAGCGACTGGCGGTCATTGTCGACCACGTATTGCAGGGCCTTGCGCACCAGGCGCTTGGTGCCTTCCTTGGACACCGGTTTGACGCCGATACCGCAATCCTGGTCGAAACGGATCTTGGTGACGCCCATTTCCTCCTTGAGGAACTTGATCACCTTGTTCGCCTCAGGCGAGCCGGCCTTCCACTCGATCCCGGCATAGATGTCCTCGGAGTTCTCACGGAAGATCACCATATCGACATCGCCAGGCTTCTTCACCGGGCTTGGCACACCCTCGAACCACACCACCGGACGCAGGCAGACGTACAGGTCCAGCTGCTGGCGCAGGGCCACGTTAAGTGAACGAATACCCCCACCAACCGGGGTGGTCAGCGGGCCTTTGATCGAGACCACGTAGTCTTTCACCGCATCGAGGGTTTCCTGCGGCAGCCAGGTGTCCTGGTCGTAGACCTGAGTGGCCTTCTCGCCGGCATAGACTTCCATCCAGGCAATCTTGCGCTTGCCGCCATAGGCTTTTTCTACTGCGGCATCCACCACCTTGATCATGACTGGCGAGACATCGACGCCAATCCCATCGCCCTCGATGTAAGGAATGATGGGGTTGTCGGGAACGTTGAGCGAATGGTCTGCATTGACGGTGATCTTGGCGCCGTCGGCCGGAACCTTGATTTTCTGGTAAGCCATGCTTGCACTACTCCGCTTTCGGGTGTGATTGGACATCGTGCGATCCACTGAGCCTAAACCACATCCGCTGACCTGCAAGCTGGTCGCCGAACCTGCGGCAACACGCCACATTGCTCCTACGTCTTTGGTCTTATAAATGCGTTGATACCACTTAGCCTTGCTGATTAGCCCAAAGGGTTTGATATACTCCGGCCCTGACCGCAGGGTCATCGGGGCGAACCCTTGGAAAATGCGGCTCGCCCTCGGCCAAGAATGGCCAAAAGCCTGGGTTGTTACCGCAGCCCAGCACTTGACGCTCGACTGATGCATCCACCATCACCGCTCGCAGCCTCTCGACTTTCCGCTCATGGCGTCGCCTGAGCGAAGCGCCTACCCTGCGCACCTCGAGACTCGAGTACGCTCAGCACATAGAGAGTTAACCCGCATGCCCACCCGTTCCAAGATCATCTATACCTTCACCGACGAAGCCCCCGCCCTCGCCACCTATTCGCTGCTGCCGATCGTCGAAGCCTTCACCGCTTCGGCTGACATTGCCGTCGAAACTCGCGACATCTCCCTGGCTGGCCGTATCCTTGCGGCATTCCCGGAGCAACTCGGCGCAGACAAGCAGGTAGGCGATCATCTGGCGGAACTGGGCCAGCTGGCTACCACCCCTGAAGCCAACATCATCAAGCTGCCGAACATCTCGGCCTCGGTCCCCCAACTGAAAGCGGCGATCAAAGAGCTGCAAGGCAAGGGCTACAACATCCCTGACTACGCCGACGAGCCAGCCAGTGCCGAAGAGAAAGAATCTCGCGCACGCTACGACCGCATCAAGGGCAGCGCCGTCAACCCGGTACTGCGCGAAGGCAACTCCGACCGCCGCGCACCACTGTCGGTCAAGAACTACGCACGCAAGCACCCGCACAAAATGGGCGCCTGGGCTGCCGACTCCAAGTCGCACGTAGCGCACATGAACAACGGCGACTTCTACGGCAGCGAAAAAGCCGCCCTGATCGAGGCTGACGACAGCCTGCGCATCGAGCTGGTCGACAAGAACGGTGCCATCACCGTCCTGAAGGAAAAAACCGCCGTCAAGGCCGCTGAAGTCATCGACTGCGCGACCATGAGCCGCAAAGCCCTGAAAGCCTTCATCGCCGAGCAGATCGCCGATGCCAAAGCTTCCGGCGTACTGCTGTCGGTACACCTGAAAGCCACCATGATGAAAGTCTCCGACCCAATCATGTTCGGCGTCATCGTCGAAGAGTTCTACGGCGAAGTACTGGCCAAGCACGCCTCGGCCCTGGCCGACGTCGGCTTCAACGCCAACAACGGCATTGGCGACCTGTACGCCCGCATCAAGGACCTGCCCGCTGAGCAGCAGGCCCAGATCGAAGCAGACATCCAGGCCCTGTACGCCGTTCGTCCGGCCCTGGCCATGGTCAACTCCGACAAAGGCATCACCAACCTGCACGTGCCAAGCGACGTCATCGTCGACGCCTCGATGCCAGCGATGATCCGTGACTCGGGCAAGATGTGGAACACCGCCGGCGAACTGCAAGACGCCAAGGCGATCATCCCTGACCGCTGCTACGCAGGCATCTACCAAGCCGCCATCGAAGACTGCAAAGTCAACGGCGCCTTCGACCCAACCACCATGGGCAGCGTACCGAACGTTGGCCTGATGGCGCAGAAAGCCGAAGAATACGGCTCCCACGACAAGACCTTCCAGGTCAAGGCCGACGGTGTCGTACGCGTCGTCGATGGCAAGGGCAAGGTCGTCCTGGAGCAGAACGTCGAAGCTGGCGACATCTTCCGTATGTGCCAGACCAAAGACGCGCCGATCCAAGACTGGGTCAAGCTGGCCGTCAACCGTGCCCGCCTGAGCAACACCCCAGCCGTGTTCTGGCTCGACCCAGCTCGCGCCCACGACGGCGTGATGATCGAGAAGGTCCAGCGTTACCTGAAAGACCACGACACCACCGGCCTGGACATCCGTGTCCTGGCACCCGTCGAGGCGATCAAGTTCTCCCTGGCACGCATCCGCGAAGGCAAGGACACCATCTCGGTGACCGGCAACGTCCTGCGTGACTACCTGACCGACCTGTTCCCGATCATGGAGCTGGGCACCAGCGCCAAGATGCTGTCGATCGTCCCGCTGATGAACGGCGGTGGCCTGTTCGAGACCGGCGCCGGTGGTTCGGCTCCGAAACACGTCCAGCAGCTGGTCGAAGAGAACTTCCTGCGTTGGGATTCGCTGGGTGAATTCCTGGCCCTGGCCGCCTCCCTGGAGCACCTGGGTGACACCTACGCCAACCCGCGCGCCAAAGTCCTGGCCAACACCCTGGACCAGGCTACCGGCAAGTTCCTCGACACCAACAAGTCGCCATCGCGCAAAGTCGGCGGTATCGACAACCGCGGCAGCCACTTCTACCTGACCCTGTACTGGGCACAAGCGCTGGCTGAGCAGTCGGACGACGCCGCACTGCAAGCGCGCTTCGCCCCACTGGCCAAGACCCTGGCCGAGAACGAAGCGACCATCGTCGCCGAGCTCAACGCCGTTCAGGGCAAGCCAGCCGACATCGGTGGCTACTACGCCCCGGATGCCGAGCTGACTGCCAAGGTGATGCGTCCAAGCCAGACCCTGAACAGCGCCATCGCCGCCCTGTAAGGTTCGCTTGAAGTAACAACACAAACCCCGGCCACGCACCGGGGTTTGTGCTTTCTAAGAACCTACAGGGACTAAAGATGCACATGACCTGGCAACCGCACATCACCGTCGCCACCATCGTCGAAGACCAGGGCAAATTCCTCTTCGTCGAAGAATTCAAAGCCGGCCAGCACGTCTTCAACCAGCCCGCTGGCCATCTGGAAGCCAACGAAACCCTGGCCCAGGCTGCCCTGCGCGAGACACTGGAAGAAACCGCCTGGGACGTCGAACTGACCGGCGTGGTCGGCATCTACCTGTATACCGCCCCCAGTAACGGCGTGACCTACCAGCGCATCTGCTTTGCCGCGCGCCCCGTGCGCCATCACCCAGCGCTTGCCCTGGACAGCGATATCGTCCGCGCCGTATGGATGACCCGCGAGCAACTGCTGGCCGAGCCCTCGCGCTGGCGCAGCGAACTGGTGCCACGCTGCCTCGACGACTACCTGGCAGGCCCGCTGCACAGCCTTAGCCTGCTGCGCGACTGACGCGCGCGAGCTGGCCTGATAGAATCGACCTTTTTCCCTGATACACATCGGTAGCCATGACCAGCCCAGCACTCAAAGACCCCGCCAAGACCCGCGTCATCGTCGGCATGTCCGGCGGCGTGGACTCTTCCGTCTCCGCCCTTTTGCTCATCGAGCAGGGCTACCAGGTGGAAGGTCTGTTCATGAAGAACTGGGAAGAGGACGACGGCACCGAATACTGCACCGCCCGCGAAGACCTGGCCGACGCCCAGGCCGTGTGCGACCGCATCGGCATCAAGCTGCACACCGCCAACTTTGCAGCCGAATACTGGGACCACGTGTTCGAGCACTTCCTTGAAGAGTACAAGGCAGGCCGCACACCGAACCCGGACATCCTCTGCAACCGCGAAATCAAGTTCAAGGCGTTCCTCGACTACGCCCTGTCGCTGGGCGCCGACCTGATCGCCACCGGCCATTACGTGCGCCGTCGCGACACTGGCGAGCTCACCGAGTTGCTCAAGGGCCTGGACCCGAACAAGGACCAGAGCTACTTCCTGCACGCCGTTGGCGGCAAGGAAATCGCCCGCACCCTGTTCCCGGTTGGCGAGCTGGAAAAACCCGAAGTACGCGCCATTGCCGAGAAGCATGGCCTGGCCACCGCCAAGAAGAAGGACTCCACCGGGATCTGCTTCATTGGCGAGCGACGTTTCAGCGACTTCCTCAAGCAGTACCTGCCGGCCCAGCCGGGCGACATCGAAACCACCGAAGGTGAAGTGATCGGCCGCCACCATGGCCTGATGTACCACACCATCGGCCAACGCCAGGGCCTGGGTATTGGCGGCCTGAAGGATGCCGGTGACGATCCGTGGTACGTGCTGGTCAAGGACCTTGAGCGCAACGTGCTGGTAGTCGGCCAGGGCAACGAACACCCGTGGCTGTTCTCCCGCGCCCTGCTCGCCTCGCAGATTTACTGGGTCAACCCGATCGACCTGGCTGCGCCGCGCCGCCTGACGGCCAAGGTCCGCTATCGCCAGGGCGATCAGGCTTGCACCCTGGAGCGCACGGAAAACGGCTACCGCGCCGTGTTCGACGAACCACAGCGCGCCGTCACTCCGGGCCAATCGGTGGTGTTCTATGACGGCGAGGTGTGCCTGGGCGGCGGCGTGATCGAAACCGCCGAGCCTTGGAGCCCTCGTCCATGAGCAACCTCCAGGAGCAACTGATTGCCCTTGGCGGCGTGTTCCAGGCGGCGGTGCTGGTCGACCGGATCGCACGCACCGGCCAGGCCACCGAGGCCAACATCGGCTGCATGCTGAACAGCCTGCTGGTACGTGACCCCAAGGACACCCTGGAAGTGTTCGGCGGCGATGACCTCAACCTGCGCGATGGTTATCGTGCGCTGGTCGGCGCCCTGGAGCGCGACCCCAGCAGCCTGCAGCGCGAGCCGCTGCGCTATGCCCTGTCGATGCTTGGCCTGGAGCGGCAGCTGGCCAAGCGCGACGACCTGCTGGAGACCATCGGCAACCGCTTGCCGCAGATCCAGTCGCAGGCCGACCATTTCGGCCTGGTTCATGAAAACGTCATCGCTTCCAGTGGAGCCTTGTACCAGGACACCCTGAGCACCTTGCGCCAGCGTATCCAGGTACATGGCGACATGCGCTTCTTGCAGCAGGCCAGCAACGCCTCGAAGATCCGCGCGTTGCTGCTCGCCGGTATCCGCGCCGCACGCCTGTGGCGCCAGCTGGGCGGGCACCGCTGGCAGCTGGTGTTCAGCCGGCGCAAGCTGCTCAACGAGCTGTACGCGATGATGCGTCCCAACGACTGAAGTGAACCGTGGGAGCGGGCTTGCCCCGCGATAGCGATGCCGAATGCACCACCGCCAGCGCGGGGCCAGGCCGCTCCCACGCCAGGTACCACACGCTTCGAAATGGCCCGACCTTTGGTCAGCCACCCGACCCGGACGCATTTTTCATGTATGATATGCGCCCTTCCAAAAGCCTGACTGTCCGAGAACACCCCATGCAGCTTTCCTCGCTCACTGCGGTTTCCCCTGTAGACGGCCGCTACGCCGGCAAAACCCAGGCCTTGCGCCCCATTTTCAGCGAATACGGCCTGATCCGTTTCCGCGCCCTGGTCGAGGTGCGCTGGCTGCAGCGTCTGGCCGCTCACCCGCAGATCGGTGAAGTGCCGGCGTTCTCCGCCGAGGCCAACGCCGTGCTCGATACCCTGGCTAGCGACTTCAAGCTGGAACACGCCGAGCGCGTCAAGGAAATCGAGCGCACCACCAACCACGACGTCAAGGCGATCGAGTACCTGCTCAAGGAGCAGGCTGCGCAACTGCCTGAACTGGCCAAGGTCAGCGAGTTCATCCACTTCGCCTGCACCAGCGAGGACATCAACAACCTGTCCCACGCCCTGATGCTGCGCGCAGGCCGTGACGACGTACTGCTGCCGCTGATGCGCCAGATCGCCGAGTCGATCCGCGCCCTCGCCCACCAGTACGCCGACGTGCCAATGCTGTCGCGCACCCACGGTCAGCCGGCTTCGCCGACCACCCTGGGCAAAGAGCTGGCCAACGTCGTCTACCGCCTGGAGCGTCAAATCGCCCAGGTTGCCGCCGTGCCGCTGCTGGGCAAGATCAACGGCGCCGTGGGCAACTACAACGCCCACCTGTCGGCCTACTCGCAGATCGACTGGGAAGAAAATGCCCGCGCCTTCATCGAAGACGAACTGGGCCTGCAGTTCAACCCGTACACCACCCAGATCGAGCCGCACGACTACATCGCCGAGCTGTTCGATGCGATCGCGCGTTTCAATACCATCCTGATCGACTTCGACCGTGACGTCTGGGGCTACATCTCCCTGGGTTACTTCAAGCAGAAGACCGTCGCTGGCGAAATCGGCTCCTCGACCATGCCGCACAAGGTCAACCCGATCGACTTCGAAAACTCCGAAGGCAACCTGGGCATCGCCAACGCACTGTTCCAGCACCTGGCCAGCAAGCTGCCGATCTCGCGCTGGCAGCGCGACCTGACCGACTCCACCGTGCTGCGCAACCTGGGCGTCGGCTTTGCCCACAGCGTGATTGCCTACGAAGCCAGCCTCAAAGGCATCGGCAAGCTGGAAATCAACACCCAGCGCATCGCCGCCGACCTGGACGCCTGCTGGGAAGTCCTGGCCGAGCCGATCCAGACTGTCATGCGCCGCTTCAACATCGAAAACCCCTACGAGAAGCTCAAGGAGCTGACCCGTGGCAAGGGCATCACCCCTGAAGCGCTGCTGACCTTCATCGACGGCCTGGATATGCCAGCCGAAGCCAAGGCTGAGCTCAAGCTGCTGACCCCGGCGACCTACATCGGTAACGCCGTGGCCCAGGCCAAACGCATCTAAGTCTGTGCCCGCGTGCAACGCCCGGCCTGGCCGGGCGTTTTTATTCCCGGACGAAAATTACGTTTTTTCAATAGGTTGAACATGAATCCTGATACTCCACTGCAGCTGCTTGGCGGTTTGACTGCTCGTGAATTCCTGCGCGACTACTGGCAGAAGAAGCCCCTGCTGGTGCGCCAGGCCTTTCCTGATTTCGAAAGCCCGATCGACCCCGACGAGCTGGCCGGCCTGGCCCTGGAAGAGGAAGTCGAGTCGCGCCTGGTGCTCGAGCACGGCGAGCGTCCGTGGGAGCTGCGCCGCGGCCCGTTCGCCGAAGACGCCTTCTCCGAGCTGCCAGAGCGTGACTGGACCCTGCTGGTACAAGCTGTGGACCAGTTCGTCCCGGAAGTGGCCGAGCTGCTGGAAAACTTCCGCTTCCTGCCAAGCTGGCGTATCGACGATGTGATGATCAGCTACGCCGCCCCTGGTGGCAGCGTCGGCCCGCACTTCGATAACTACGATGTGTTCCTGCTGCAAGGCCACGGCAACCGCAACTGGAAGATCGGCCAGATGTGCGACAGCGACAGCCCGCTGATCGAGCACGCCGACCTGCGCATTCTCGCCGACTTCGAGCAGACCGACGAGTGGAGCCTGGAGCCGGGCGACATGCTTTACCTGCCACCACGCCTGGCCCACTACGGCGTCGCCGAAGACGACTGCCTGACCTACTCGGTCGGCTTCCGTGCGCCGAGCGCCGCTGAAGTGCTGACCCACTTCACCGACTTCCTCAGCCAGTTCCTGCCGGACGAAGAGCGCTACAGCGACGCCGACGCCCAGCCGGTCAGCGACCCGCACCAGATCCAGCACGACGCCCTCGACCGCCTCAAGGCCCTGCTCGCCGAGCACATGGGCGACGAGCGCCTGCTGCTGACCTGGTTCGGCCAGTTCATGACCGAGCCGCGTTACCCCGAGCAGGTTGCTGGCGAGGAGCTCAGCGAAGAAGAGCTGATCGACAGCCTGGAGCAAGGCGCGATCCTGGTGCGCAACCCAAGCGCGCGCTTGGCCTGGTCGGAAGTCGACGACAACCTGCTGCTGTTCGCCAGCGGCCAGAGCCGTCTGGTCTCGGGCCATCTGCGCGAACTGCTGAAGCTGATCTGCGCGGCCGACGCACTGCACATCGAAAACCTTGTAGAGTGGCTCAAAGACGAAGAAGGCCGCACGTTGGTCTGCCAGCTGGTCAAACAAGGGAGTGTGGGATTCGCCAATGAATAAAATCAGCGTTCGCCTCGCCGACTGGCATAAAGACAACGCCGATATCCGCCGCATCCGCGAAGCGGTGTTTGTCGCCGAACAGCACATTCCACCTGAGCTGGAGTTCGATGCCGAAGACCAGGAAGCCGTGCACTTCCTGGCCCTGGAAGGCGACTACCCGATCGGCACCGCCCGTTTGCTCGCCGATGGCACCATCGGCCGCATCTCGGTGCTCAAGGACTGGCGTGGCCTGAAGGTAGGCGACGCGCTGGTCCAGGCAGTGATCGCCGAAGCGCAGCACCGCGACCTCAAGCAGCAGACCTTGAGTGCCCAGGTGCATGCCACGCCATTCTACGAGCGGCTGGGCTTTCGCGTGGTCAGCGAGGAATTCCTCGAGGCCGGTATCCCGCACGTAGATATGGTCCGCGACTCCCACGAGATCGCCTGATCTGATCCTCGTGAGGCAATCCTGCTCCTGGATGGGAGCGGGCTTGCCCCGCGATCAGGGTCGACAGCCAATTAGCTGCGCGACACAAAAAGCTGTACATCCATACAGATATAGCTTGCTTCCCCCCTTCTCTTTGCGCATCCTAACGCCCATCGTTTGCCCACGAAGCGTTGCCGGCCATGCGCCTCTTTCTCTGCGAAAAGCCTTCCCAGGCCAAAGACATCGCCCAAGTCCTCGGCGCCAACCGCCGCGGCGATGGCTGCTGGCAAGGCCCTGACCTGTGCGTCACCTGGTGCATCGGCCACCTGCTTGAAACCGCCCCACCCGACAATTACGACGACCGCTACAAGCGCTGGAACCTCGCTGACCTGCCGATCATCCCGGATAAGTGGAAGATGCTGGTCAAGCCCAAGACTGCCAGCCAATACAAGGCCGTCAAACGCCTGCTCGGCCAAGCCCGTGAGCTGGTGATCGCCACCGACGCCGACCGTGAAGGCGAGATGATCGCCCGCGAGCTGGTCGAGCACTGCCGCTACCGCGGACCGATCCAGCGACTGTGGCTGTCGGCGCTGGATGACGCTTCTATTCGCAAGGCCCTGGCACACCTGCTACCCGGCAATGAAACCTTCAGCCTGTACCATTCAGCGCTGGGCCGTTCGCGTGCCGACTGGTTGATCGGCATGAACATGAGCCGGCTGTTCACCCTGCTCGGCCAGCAGTCTGGCTACCAAGGGGTGTTGCCAGTGGGCCGGGTACAAACGCCGACGCTGCGCCTGGTGGTCGACCGTGATCGCAGCATCGCTGACTTCGTACCCGTGCCGTTCTGGGCCATCGACGTCCAGTTGGAACACGCCGGCAGCGTATTCAACGCCCAATGGCGCGCACCTGAAGATGCCTGTGACGATCAGGGTCGCTGCCTCAACCAGGGCTTGGCCCAGCAAGCCGCCGCCCAGATCAACGCTGCCGCCAATGCCAGGGTGAGCAAGGTGACCACCGAGCGCGTGCGCGAGGTAGCACCGCTGCCGTTCGACCTGGGCACCCTGCAGGAGGTGTGCTCGAAAAAGCTCGGCCTGGGCGCCCAGGAAACCCTCGACATTGCCCAGGCCCTGTACGAAACCCACAAACTGATCACCTACCCACGCAGCGACTGCGGCTACCTGCCGCTAAGCCAACACGCCGAGGCCCCGGCGATTCTCGCCGTCCTGCAACGCGCCGACGCCAGCCTTGCGCCACTGCACGCGCATCTGCAACCGCAGCGCCGCTCCCGGGCCTGGAACGACGCAAAGGTCAGCGCGCACCACGGCATCATTCCCACCGCCGCAGCCAGCGATCCCACGCGACTGCCGCCCAAGCACAAGGCGGTCTACACCCTGGTGCGGGCACGCTATCTGGCGCAGTTCCTGGCCAATCACGAGTATGACCGCACCCAGGCCGAATTCGATTGCGCCGGCCACGCCTTGCGCGCGGTGGGCAAGCAGATCGTCGAGGCGGGTTGGCGCCGCGCCCTGCCCGAAGCGCTGACCCCAGCCAAAGGCCGTGAAGCGCCACCTGCGCAGGTACTACCCGCGCTACGCGAAGGCCAGGACTGCGCCGTGCATGGCCTGCAACTCAAGGACCTGTGGACCCAGCCGCCCAAGCCCTTCACCGAAGGCGATCTGATCAAGGCCATGAAGAACGTCGCCAAGCTGGTCGACGATCCCAAGCTCAAGCAAAAGCTCAAGGACACCACCGGCATCGGCACCGAAGCGACTCGCGCCAGCATCATTCAAGGCCTGCTCGATCGTGGTTACCTGGTGAAAAATGGCAAGGCGCTGGCGGCTACCCCGGCGGCGTTCAGCCTGATCGATGCCGTACCCCGGGCGATTGCCGACCCTGGCACCACGGCGATCTGGGAGCAGGCGCTGGACATGGTGCAAAGTGGCGAGATGAGCCTGGAAGAGTTCGTCGCCCGGCAGTCGGCATGGATGGGCAAACTGGTCGAGCGCTGCCGAGGCATGCGCATGACCATCAGTGGGCCGCTGGTACCGGCAGGTGGCAAAGGTGCGCCCTGGAAGAAAAAGCGCCGCAGTGGCGGCAAGGCCAAGGCCGCTGGAGCGACCAAGGCTGCGAGTGGCAAGCCAAGGCAAAGTCGGGGTAAGACAACAACTGCCTAGGCTTTATCGACCCTATCGCGGGGCAAGCCCGCTCCCACGCCAATTGCATGTGTATAGGGGGGCTTGCCCAGCGGTAGGGCCTGTATTGACTGCAAGGTTTCAGGTTCCACTTTTCAGCCGGCTGAAGGCTCTTGTCAGCTCGCGATTGAACTGCTTGCCATTGTCATTCTTGCTATACAACCGCGCCCGCACCTCTGCTGGCGGGTACGTTCCGGGCGCATTGCGAATCTGCGCATCCACCAGGCCATCAGCGGCGGTTATCGCATTGGCATAGTGGATGGTGTCGGTAATCGGCGCGATCACCTCAGGGCGCATCAAGTAGTCCATCAACGCCCAGGCGGCCTGTGGATGCGGTGCATCCTTGGGCACCACCAGGGCATCGAGCCAGATCAACGTGCCCTCCTGCGGAATCCGGTAATCCAGGCTGAACGGCTTGCCCGCCTGCTGCGCCTGGCCTTGGGCAATCGCCACATTGCCGTTCCACGACATCGCCACACAGGTTTCGCCATTGGCCAGGTCATTGATGTTGCGATCATTGTCGAAGTAGCGGATGTAGGGCCGTATCTTGCGCAGCTGCGCCTCAGCCAGCTTGAGGTCTTCCAGGCGCTGCTGATTGATGTCCAACCCCAGGTAGCGCATTACCGCGGCAAACACCTCATTGGGATCATTCAGCAGGCTGACCCCGCAATCGGCGAATTTCGCCACCACCTGCGGATCGAACAACATCGCCCAGCTATCGCGCGGCGCATCGGCCAGCCGCGCCTGCACCGCCTGCTGCTGAAAGCCCACCCCGGTAGTGCCCCAGGCGTAAGTCCCGGCGTAGCGGTTGCCAGGGTCGAACACAGCCATGTGCTGCCGGAACTCTTCACCGATACCCTGCAGGTGCGGCAGCTTGGCCTTGTCCAGCGGCTGCAAGGCGCCGCTGGCAATGGCTCGGCTCAGGTGCTGACCGGCGCTGAGCACCAGATCGTAGCCACTGCCACCGGTGAGTAGCTTGGTCTCGGCGGTTTCCAGAGAATCGAAATGATCGGCAACCACCCGGATGCCCGTGAGCTTCTCAAAGTTGGCCAGGGTGTCCGGGGCGAGGTATTCGCCCCAGATGTACAGGTTGACGGTCGGCTGTTGTGCGTCGGCGGCCTGGGCCGCCGCCCCTGCGCAGCCCAACGCCACGGCAAGGGCGAGGTTGCGCAGTTTCATCAGCGGCGTCCCCCAGCGTATTGCGGCATGGTGATGCAGGCCACGTTGCCGCCACCCAGCAGGATCTCGCGGGAATTTTCGATGCCGATGATGCGGTGCCCAGGGAACAATTCAGCCAACGTCGCCTGCGCCACGCTGTCATTGCGGTCGCCAAACAGCGGCACGACAATCGCCGAGTTACCCGCGTAATAGTTGATATACGAGGCGCAGATGCGCGTGCCCGCCTCGCGCAGGTGGGTGCCTTCGACCTGATCCAGGCCGGCAGCTTCTTCGGCAGTCCATTGCAGCACATCCGGCTGGGGCAACTTGTGAACTTTAAGCTCGCGGCCACGGCTGTCGCGGGTGCTACGCAGGATATCGTAGGCCTCCTGGTAGATTTCCCATTGCGGGTCGTCGCGGTTGTCGGTCCATTGCAGCACCACTTCACCAGGGCGCACGAAACAGGCCAGATCATCCACATGGCCGTCGGTTTCGTCGAACTTGCAGCCCCGTGGCAACCAGATCACCTGCTCGGCGCCCAGATAGTCCTGCAGCCTGCGGGTCACTTCGTCCTTGCCCAGATGGGCATTGCGGTTGCGGTTGAGCAGGCATTGTTCGGTGGTCAGCAGGCTGCCTTGGCCGTCGCTCTGGATCCCGCCAAGCTCGGCGATCAATGGGGCGCGATAGCGCTCCAGGTTCTCGATCTCAAGGACTTTGCGGGCGATCTGATCGTCCTTGTCCCACGGGTAGTACAGACCGCCATCGAGCCCACCATAAGCGTTGAACTCAAAGTCGACGCCGCGCACCTCGCCGCTGCTGTCGTTGACCACAAAACACGGCCCGCTGTCACGGAACCAAGTGTCATTGCAGGTCATTTCCACCACCCGCACCTGCTCGGGCAGTACCCGCCGGGCATTGGCGTACTGGGCAGCGGATGCGCAGACCGTCACCGGCTCACTGCTGGCGATCGCACTGACGATCTGCACCCAGACGTTTTGCGCAGGCTTTGCCCCGTTGCGCCAGACATCCGTGCGCTCCGGCCAGCCGAGCCAGCAGCCAGCCTTTGGCTCGAACTCTCCGGGCAGGCGGAAACCATCAACTTTGGGAGTGGTGGTAAGCGAACGTGCCATGGGTCAACCTCGTCGTCACTGGATGGGATGAGCAGACGCTACGCCGCCCAACGCCACGCTTCCAACGATGAAAACTCAGCGATAGGTGAATTCAATTCAGGGTTCGGCGATCTGTTCGATGAACCAATCGACGAAATCCGCCACTGCTGCGCGCTCCAGGCGCAGGCGTTCGCACACCAGGGCGTATTGCCCTTGGGCAGTGACGCTGGCACTGAACGGGCGCACCAGACGGCCACTTTGCAGATCAGCCTGGCAGGTCAGGTTGTCGCCCATCGCCACGCCCTGGCCCAGCACCGCCGCCTCAAGGGCCAACGCCGCGTGGGGAAAATACAGTTGGCGGGTGGGGAGCGCGTCATCGGCGTGAGTGGCCAGCCAGGTGGTCCAGGTCTTGCCGTCCTGGTCGTCGTGCAGCAGGCAGTGGCGTACCAGGTCGCGTGGGCGCTTGAGTCCGCCCTGGTTGAACAGTCCAGGGCTGCACACTGGAAAGAACTGCAACAACGGCAGCGGCCGGACGAAATGAGTACTGGCATCCAACGCACTGGTGCCGTAGGTGATGGCGATATCGACATCCAGCGCCGGGGCGCCAGCATCGATTGGCTGGTCGTGCAGGTGCAGGGTGATGTGCGGGTAGCGGCTGCTGAAGTCGGCCAAGCGGGCGACCAACCACTTCTGCGCCAGCTCCGCAGTCACCGCCACCCGCAGCACCGCCTGGGAGGCTGGGTCACGCAGCTCATCGCAGGCCTTGCCGATCAACTCGAAGGCCTGTTGCAGGTGATGCAGCAGGCGCTCGGCTTCCGCACTGGGGCGCACCTGGCGACCGACGCGCTCGAACAGTGCCACGCCCAACTGCTCTTCCAGTTGACGGATCTGGTGGCTGACGGCGCTGTCGGTGACGCACAGTTCGGTGGCGGCACGGCCGAAATGGCCGTGGCGGGCGGCGCATTCGAAGGTGCGCAGGGCAGTCAGCGAGGGTAGGCGGCGCATGGCGGTAATCGCTCTTGTTCGAGGGATGAAACTGGGCGTTCGAGGCGAAGCTTACCTGTTGGGTGGGTGTCTGTGCTGACCTCTTCGCGGCGGTTCGGCGCGAATAGGCCGGCGCATGCCTACAAACCTCACTGGCACAATGAAAATCCTCTGCTAAATTTTCATGAAATTAACAACAATAAATTTCATGAGGCTCGGCATGTTCAAGCAATCCGCACAGCACGTCGCCAGCTACTACGCCCAAACCTACCCCGCACCGATCCCGTTACGCCCTACCCTGCAAGGCCCGATTGATACCGAGGTACTGATCATCGGCGCCGGCTTCAGCGGCCTGCACACGGCCCTGCGCCTGGTCCTGGCCGGTAAGCGGGTAACTCTGCTGGAAGCCAGCCGGGCCGCCTGGGCAGCGTCCGGGCGCAATGGCGGCCAGGCGCTGCTGGGCTGGTCGTGCGATATGCCGCCGCTGGAAAAAGCCCTGGGCCTTGAGCGTACCCGCCGTTTATGGGACAGCATGTGCTGGGCTGCCCAGGAGCTGCGTGAACTGCCACAGCGCCATGGCTTCGATGTCGACTACCGGACCGGCAGCCTGTGGACTGCCGTGCTACCCCGCCGGGTCAACCAGCTTGCCCAGGCAAAACGCGAAGCCGAGGAAAAATGGGGCTACGACGCCCTGCGCCTGATCGGCCACGATGAACTACCCCAATGGATCGACAGCCCCCGCTACCAGGCCGCGCTGTATGACCCCAATGGCGCCCACCTCAACCCGCTGAAGCTGGCGCAAGGCCTGGCCAGTGCCATCGAAGCCGCTGGCGGGCAGATTTTCGAACAGAGCCAAGTCCACGACTACCAGCAAACCGCCAGCGGTTTCGTCGCCCGCAGCGATCACGGCGAGGTCCGCAGCCAGGTGCTGGTGCTGGCCTGTAACGCCTACATCGACCGCCTCGATCGGCCATTGGCACGCAGGCTGCTGCCGGTGGGCTCCTACCAGGTGACCACCGCACCACTGGAACCGGCCTTCGCCCAATCGCTGCTGCCGCGCAACAGCTGCGTGATCGACAACCAGTTCGTCCCCGACTACTTCCGCCTGACCCCAGACCATCGCCTGCTGTTCGGCGGCGGCTGCACCTATCTGGGTGGTATTCCCAAGGACATCGCCAGCGCCACTCGGCCCTACCTGGAGCGGGTCTTCCCTCAACTGACCGGGGTCGTGCTGGAGCATGCCTGGGGCGGGCATATCGACTGCAGCATCCAACGCACCCCAGACATCGGCCGCCAGGGCCAGCGCTACTGGCTACAGGGGTTTTCCGGCCATGGCGTGCTGCCGACCCTGGCCGGGGCGCGGGCGGTCAGCGATGCGATCCTCGGCGATGAGCAGTTGCTAAGCCTGTACCAGGGCATCGACAACGGCCGCTTCCCCGGCGGCGATTTGCTGGCCGCGCCACTGGAGGCGGCGGCCAAGGCCTGGTACCGGCTACACGACAACTTCTGATCGGAGCCACGGCAATGAACATGCAAGATGAAATCGAAGGCTTGGCGATCCTGGTCCGCGACCTGCGCAAGCACCGTGGGCTGACCCTGGATGAACTGGCCAATCAGATCAATCGCTCGGTAGGGTTCTTGTCCCAGGTCGAACGCGGCCGGTCGCGCCCGACCGTGGCTGACCTGACCGCCATCAGCGAAGCATTGAAGGTGCCCACTACCTATTTCTACAACGTCAGCAAACCGCGCGCGCTGGACTGGGTCACCCGCCCGGATGAGCGGCGCACGCTGTACTACGCCGGTGGCGTTACTGATGTGCTGGTGTCGCCCAAGCTCAACGGCGGCTTCTCGATGCTCGATAGCCACCTGGCACCGGGTGCCAGCAGTGGCGAGGGGCACCTGAACGACAGCTCCGAGCAAGGCGGCTTTGTTCTGCAAGGTGAGCTGACCCTCTGGCTCGATGGCCAGGATGAGCCCGTCACCCTCTACCCCAACGACAGCTTCCAGCTGCCGCCCAACCGTCATTTTCGCTATGCCAACCTGTCCACCCAGGCGACCCGCGTCCTCTGGGTCTTCCGTTGAGAGCACACCATGACCAGCATTCAAGGTTTTGCCGATTTGCTCAGTGAAGTACGCGCGTTTCGCAGCCAACACCCCGCCGTACGCTATGTCGACTTGATCAGCCTGGACATCCCCGGGCATTTCTACGGCAAGCGCTACCCCATCGACATGCTGGAAAAAGTCGCGGCGGGCAGCGCGCTGAAGTTGCCGCAAAACTGCGTACTGCTCGGCGTGCAAGGCGGATTGTTCGACATTGGCGACTACTGCTTCAACGACGGCGACCCGGACGCGCCACGCCGGCTGATCGCCGGCACCCTCAAGCCGGTTAGCTGGGAGCGTGAACCGCTGGGGCAGATGCTGATCAGCTCCGACGGCACCGCCGCCCCCATCGAGTTCGAGCCTCGGGAAGTGCTCGCCCGCGTGCTGCAACGCCTGCAGCGTCGCGGCATTCGCCCGGTGGTGGCGTTCGAGCTGGAGTTCTACCTGTTCGAGCGCACGCTCCAGGACGGTGTGCCGCAGTTCCCCCGCGACCCGCTCAGCGGCGACCTGGATGACCAGCCCAACATGCACATCGAACGGCTGTCGCGCTTCAGCGACGTGCTGCGCGAGATGGTCGAGACCGCCAACGCGCAAGGCGTGGACGCAAACGTGATCACCGCTGAGCTGGGCCCCGGCCAGTTCGAGATCAACTTCGGCCACTGCGACGACGGCCTGCGCGCCGCCGACTGGGCGGCGCTGTTCTGCCGCAGCACCCGCGGTGTGGCCCTCAAGCACGGCCTGCGCGCCAGTTTCATGAGCAAGCCCTACTTGCAGGCGCCGGGCAGCGGCATGCATGTGCATGTCAGCCTGTATGACCAGGCCGGCAACAACCTGTTGGCCGCTGACGAGCAACGGCCGTTACGCCATGCGGTGGCCGGTTGCCTGGCGCTGCTGCCGCATTGCATGCCGATCTTTGCCGCCAACCACAATGCGTTCAGGCGCTATGGCGCCATGGTCAATGCCGCCAGCCGCGCCAGCTGGGGGTTCGAAGACCGCGACGCGTGCATCCGCATTCCCGAGTCGGATCCGCGCAACCTGCGCATCGAGCACCGCTTGGCCGGGGCCGACGCCAATCCGTACCTGGTACTGGCGGCCATTCTAGCGGGCATGGAGCATGGCCTGGACGCGGCGCAGGAACCGATCGCGCCGCTCAATGAAGATCGTGGCAGCGGTATTGATTTTCCCAAGGATCTGCTGAGCGCCGTAGCCGCGATGCGCGATTACCCACCCGTGCTGGAAGGCCTGGGCGAGGAGTTCGTGATGGTCTACTGCGAGAACAAGCGTCAGGATCACCTGGCATTCATGCAGGAGGTCAGTGCCAGGGAGTACCGCTGGTTCCTGTGAAGATAGCTGGCAGTCTCACCGGCCCCTGTGACGATAGCTGGGTTTATCGCAGGGCCAACGTGGGAGCGGGCTTGCCCCGCGATGAGGTCAACACTGGCAACCCTTCACCCCGAGGGCTACCATGGCAGGCTTTAGCGCGGCCTTTTGCCGCGCCCTGCCGCAGCCCGAACCCTCATGCCTTTCGAACTCTCCGTAGAACCGCTCACCCTGTTGATCCTCGCCGCAGTCGCCTTCGTCGCCGGCTTCATCGATGCCATTGCCGGCGGTGGCGGCCTGCTGACCACACCAGCACTGCTCACCGCAGGCATGCCGCCGCACCTGGTGCTGGGCACCAACAAGCTCAGCTCGACCTTCGGCTCGGCCACCGCCGGCTTCACCTACTACCGGCGCAAACTGTTCCACCCGGCGCAGTGGCGCCCTGCCCTGTTCGCCACCCTGGTCGGGGCACTGCTGGGAGCGATCATCGCTCACTATCTGCCCGCCGAATGGCTGAACAAAATGCTCCCGGTGATCGTCTTCGCCTGCGGTATCTACCTATTGTTTGGCGGCACGCCGAAAGCACCGCTGGATGCCGATGCACCGATCAAGAAAACCTGGCAGGTGCCGCAGGGCTTCACCCTGGGCTTCTACGATGGCGTGGCAGGCCCTGGCACCGGGGCGTTCTGGACGGTCAGTACGCTGCTGCTGTACCCGATCGACCTGGTCCGCGCCAGCGGCGTGGCGCGCAGCATGAACTTCGTCAGCAACATCGCGGCGCTGACGGTGTTCATCGTGTCTGGGCAAGTGGACTACATCGTCGGCTTGGCCATGGGCCTGTCAGTGATGGTCGGCGCCTTCTTCGGTGCACGCACGGCGATCAGCGGTGGCAGCAAGTTCATCCGCCCGGTGTTCATCACCGTGGTGCTGGCGTTGACCGTGCGCCTAGCCTGGCAGCACTGGTTCGGGCAAGCCTAAGCGGCGCGCGACATACAGGTCGATCAGGTGCCGGGCGATGGAACGCCCGGCCGGCAGTGGCGGTAACGCATGGACGTTGAACCACTGCGCATCCTCGATCTCATCCGGCTGCATGACGATCTCGCCACCGGCGTACTCGGCATGAAAGCCCAACATCATCGAATGCGGGAATGGCCAACACTGGCTGCCCACGTACTGGATGTTCTTCACCTGCACCGCCACTTCCTCACGCACTTCGCGCACCAGGCAGTCCTCTGCCGACTCACCAGGTTCGGCGAAACCAGCCAGGGTGCTGTAGACCCCAGTGACAAAGCGCGGCGAGCGCGCCAGCAGAATCTCGTCACCGCGCGTCACCAGGACGATCATGCTCGGCGAGATCCGTGGGTAGCTGCGCAGATCGCAATGCTGGCAGTACATCGCCCGCTCCCAGTGGATCTGCGTCATCGCCTGGCCGCAGCTGCCGCAGAACCGGTGCTCACGCGCCCAGGTGCCGATCTGCGCGGCATAGCCCAGTAGCTTGTAGGTATCGAAATCGCCTTCGAGCATGAACTGGCGCAGGCCACGCCAGCCACAACCGGCCACTTCGCCAGCGCTGCGCAGTTCGAGCAAGAACACCGGCTCGCCGTCGAAGTGGCCGATGCCGTGCTCGCTGAGTACGTCCAGCGCTTGGCGCTTGAGCCACTGGCGAGGGAACAGCGCGCCGTTGTCATCCACCAGGAACCCGTCCGGGCCGCGGGCAACGGCCCAGCCCCCAGAGATCTGCGGGTCGAGTACTGCGGTAGTCCAGCGTGCTGACATGTTCGGCTTCCTTCAAGCGCGTCCCCCGCCCAATCAGTCGGCGAACGTCGGTTTCTGTTTGCTCATGTGCGCCGCCACGGCTACCCGCAAGTCTTCGGACTGCAGCATGGCGGCGTTCCAGGTGGCGATGTACTCCAGGCCATCGTCGATGCGATGGTCGCGCATGTAGCCGATCATCTCTTTGGTGCCGGCCACGGCAATGGGGGATTTTCCCGCAATTTCCCGGGCAATGGCAAAGACTCCGTCAAGCAGCGCCGCCTGATCAGGGTAGACCCGGTTGACCAGGCCGATCTGCCGCGCCTCTTCGGCCTCGACGTGACGACCGGTATAGGCCATTTCGCGCATCACGCCATCACCGATGATCCGCGGCAAGCGTTGCAAGGTGCCGACATCGGCGGCCATGCCCATGTCGATCTCCTTGATCGAGAACTGCGCATCGCTGCTGCAGTAGCGCATGTCACAGGCCGAGACCAGGTCGATCGCACCGCCCAGGCAATAGCCCTGGATCGCCGCCAAGACCGGCTTGCGGCAATTGTCGACGGCGGTGAACGAAGCCTGCATGCGCAGGATGGTCTGGCGCAGCAGGCGGGCATTGCGACCGACGTCCTTGCCCAGCTGGTTGGCCAGCGACGCCAGCATCATCAGGTCGATGCCCGAGGAGAAATGCTTGCCTGCGCCGCTGATGACCACGGCCCGCACCGCATCGGTGTCGTCGATCCACTTGAAGATAGCGATGATCTCTTCCCAGAACGCCGCATTCATTGCGTTGATCTTTTCCGGGCGATTGATCTGAACGTGGGCGATGTTGTCGGTCAGTTCGACCTTGAACGCGGTGTAGTCGGTCACGGGCGGCACTCCTGTGGGAAAAGGGTTCAGCGCCGGACTATAGCGCACCCCACAGGCCGCACTTGTGCCAAAAGCGGGACTGCACAGCTTGCGCGATGCGCCCGCTTGGGGCACTTTGCGCCACTGCAGAATCATAAGGATACAAATTCATGTCGCGCTCTCTGGCCGGCACTGTCGCCCACTCGTTCCTGGGCCAGTCGCCGCTTTGGTACAAGGCGGTCATCTGCCTGTTCCTGATCCTCAACCCACTGGTACTGCTGAGCGCTGGCCCAGTGGCCGCAGGCTGGCTGCTGGTGATCGAGTTCATCTTCACGTTGGGCATGGCCCTCAAGTGCTATCCGCTGATGCCTGGCGGTCTGCTGTTGATCGAAGCCTTGCTGATCAAGCTGACCACGCCCCAGGCGCTGTACGAAGAGCTGCTGCACAACTTCCCGGTGATCCTGCTGCTGATGTTCATGGTCGCGGGCATTCACTTCATGAAGGAGCTGTTGCTGTTCCTGTTCTCGCGAATCCTGCTGGGGGTGCGCTCCAAGGCGCTGCTGGCGCTGTTGTTCTGCGTGTTGTCGGCGTTTCTTTCGGCGTTTCTCGATGCCCTGACCGTGACGGCGGTGATCATCAGCGCGGCGGTGGGTTTCTATGCGGTTTATCACCGGGTGGCGTCTGGGGCCAACCCCCGGGAAGAGTCCGAGCTGGCCAGCGACCAGCAGGTCGCCCAGTTGCACCGTGAAGACCTCGATCAGTTCCGCGCCTTTCTGCGCAGCCTGTTGATGCATGGCGCGGTCGGCACGGCGCTGGGCGGGGTGTGCACCTTGGTCGGCGAGCCGCAGAACCTGCTGATCGGCCATGAGCTGGGTTGGCACTTCGCCGATTTCTTCCTCAAGGTGGCGCCGGTTTCCTTGCCAGTACTCGCCGCCGGTCTGGTGACCTGCGTGGCCCTGGAGAAGCTGCGCCTGTTTGGTTACGGCACCCTGATGCCCGAGCGCGTACGCCAGGTGCTGGCCGCCCACGCCGCCGAGGACGATGCCGCGCGCACCCCAGCGCAACGCCTGGCACTGCTGGTGCAGGGGGTTGCCGCGCTGATCCTGATTGTCTGCCTGGGTCTGCACATCGCCGAAGTCGGCTTGATTGGCCTGATGGTGATCGTGCTGATCACCGCGTTCACCGGCATTACCGACGAGCACCGCCTGGGCCGCGCGTTCCAGGACGCCATGCCGTTCACGGCGTTGCTGGTGGTGTTTTTCGCGGTGGTCGCAGTGATCCATCAGCAGCAGTTGTTCAGCCCGCTGATCGCCTCGGTGCTGGCCCTACCGGCCGAGCAGCAGCCAGGCATGTTGTACTTGGCCAACGGCCTGCTGTCGGCGATCAGCGACAACGTGTTCGTGGCGACCATCTACATCACCGAGGTCAAGCAAGCATTTGTCAACGGTGCGATGAGCCGCGAGCATTTCGAGACCTTGGCGGTGGCGATCAATACCGGCACCAACCTGCCCAGCGTGGCCACGCCCAATGGCCAGGCAGCGTTTCTGTTCCTGCTGACCTCGGCGATTGCCCCGCTGATTCGGCTGTCGTACGGACGGATGGTGTGGATGGCCTTGCCGTATACCGTAGTGATGGGTGGCCTGGGCTGGTGGGGGGTGACTTACTGGTTGTAAAGCCCAAGCCAATGGGTTGACTGTGCCGGCCTCATCGCGGGGCAAGCCCGCTCCCACGCCCATCTCCCACGAAGACCTGAGCGGCCTGCGTGGGAGCGGGCTTGACCCGCGATGAGGCCGGCACTGACACGCCATCAATCCTCGCCACGCCCTACCCCTTCACGGTCCTGCGGGTAATGCTTGGCCAGGGCAAACGCCGGCAACCAGCCCTCGCGGCGCACCGTCCAGCTTTCATAGGTAGGCTGCAGTTGATCAGGCGCATCCATCGCCCCAAGATTGACCTCGACTTCATCAGCACTGCGATTGAACACCGACGAACCACAACGCGGACAAAAATGCCGCCCCGCGTAATCGCGCGTCTCACCCGTGATCGTCACCGCCGCCTGAGCAAAGATCGCCGAGGCATGAAACAACGCCCCGTGAAACTTTCGACAATCCAGACAGTGGCACAGGCCAACCCGGTAGGGCCTCCCCGTTGCTTCAATCCGCACATCGCCGCACAGGCACCCTGCGCTGAATCGCTGCATGACGCACCTCCGTCATCTCTTCGATCAGCTTCAATAGTGGAACTCACAGCCCTCGATTGCCAGCCGCGATGCGGTTTCCTACCGTCGCCAACAGCTGATCGATTATCATCCGTAGCCGCTCTCCCCCCTCTCGTAACGGAACCCCGGATCATGGAACGATCGGTCGACGACCCGCTGCCTGAACCTCGCCGCCATTACATCGTGCGCCATTGGCGTGGCGAGCTGTCGCTGGCGACGTCGTTGTGGGTCAACGAAATGTTGCTGGGCGTGTTGTCGCTGCCCATTTTCTTGCTGCTGTATTGGCTGCTGGTGCGCTACCCACTCAGTCCAAAGGCGTTGGTTGCCGTGCTGATCCCGCTGCTGTGTATCACCCTGGCGGTGGCCATCTGGCAGGCGGTGGGGGTCAGGCGCTCGGCCAAGCGTCACAAGGCACAAGGCGGCAAGGTCTATTGGGTTACTCTGGTGCGCATGTTGGTGCTGGCAGTGCTGTTGGTGAGCGGGCGCGAACTGCTGCTGGGGTTCTACCCGGCACTCAAGTCGCTGGCGCAAATGGTCAGCAGCCCCGATTCGTTACCTGCCCACCGCATCAGCCTGCTCAGCGAGCACGAAGTGGAAATTGCCGGCGCTCTGTCACCCGGCAGCCTGAGCACATTCGAGCAGCTTCTCAGGGCCAATCCACAGCTGACCACAGTCCAGCTGGACAGCCCCGGCGGGCTGTTGGGCGAAGCCCGGGCGATTGCCCTGCGTATCAAGGAAAACGGCTTCACCACCTATACCAACGCTGAGTGTTCCAGTGCCTGTACCCTGCTGTTCCTGGCCGGCAAGCAGCGGCTGCTGGGTCATCAGGGGCGCCTGGGCTTCCACAGCCCAAACCTCTACGGCAGTGACACTGCGCCTCAGTTCATGCGCGCTATGTATCGCCAGGCCTTCGATGAGCATGGCGTATCGGCAGCGTTCAGCGACAAGATGCTCAGTACCCCTCCCAGCGCCATGTGGTATCCGCAAAGCGAGCAACTGCTGCACGAGCGGATCGTCACCGCGGTGGTCGATCCTGGGCGGTTCAGCGATGGCCGACTGCTGCGACTAAAGCAACCAGGCCAGCTCGATAGCTTCCTGCAAGGCAACTTCGTGTTCAGAACCCTTGCCCAAGCCGATCCCGAGCGCTACCAGGCGATCAAGACCGAGGCCGCCAAGGCACTGGATGAGGCCAGCAGCTTCGCTCAGTTCAGTGGGTTGACCGGGCGCGAGAGCTCGATCCTGGTCACTCAGGCGCTGGACATGGCACCTGCCGCGCCAACCCTGGCGTTCTGGCACGCCCAGGTGGCGCTGATGCAGGCCCTGCAAGAGCATGCGCCCGAGCAGTGCAAAAACTACATTCTTGGCACGCTACCGGCAGGCTTCAGCTACGCCGAAGCGGTACCAGCGACTGTCTTGCAACAAATCCAGGAGGCTCAGCGCGGCGTCATCGAGGCCGCAGCGCAAAACCCCAGCGACGCCACAGCGTCGCTGCTCAAAGCCAACCTCGATGCCCTGTTTATCCAGGCCCAGGCCAGCATGCCCGCAGCGCGCGAGCTGTTCGTCAAGCCGCGCCAGCACGCAGACCAGCCAGACGCCCTGTGCCGCGCGCATCTGTTGTTGTACCGCTTGGCCTTGGCCCTGCCCGACCAGCAGCAGGCTGCCTCGGCGGTAGCGCAGCTGCGCGCGTATCCGCGCTGAAGCCCAGCGCCGCGCTCAGGCCGTCTGCCGGCGCATCATCAAAATCGCCGCGCCGAAGCCAATGAAGGTGGTTCCTACCACCCGACTGACCCAGCGCGAAAACGCCGGCCGGGTCAGCACGCCCTTGGCCCGCGAGGCGAGCATTGCGTACAGCCCCAGCGACATCAGCGACAGCGCCATGAAGATCGAGGTAAGGATCAGAAACTGCGGCAGCAATGCAGCCCCCTGGTCAATGAACTGCGGGAACAGCGCGGTGAAGAACATGGTCGCCTTGGGGTTGGTCGCTGCCGTGAGAAACGCCGACTTATACAGTTTCATCCGCGTCGGTCTGTTGGCCTTGCTGCTGCCCGCGCCATCGTTCGCAAGCATCGAATTCTTCTTTAACAGCTGCTTTGCGCCCAGGTAGAACAGGTAAGCCGCCCCCAGAATCTTCACTGCGTTGAACAGTATTTCCGAGCTGGCAAGCAAGGCCCCCAAGCCGAGCATCGCCGCTGCCGACAAGCAGAACAGGCCACTGACGTTGCCCAGCGACGACCAGATGGCCGAGCGTGCGCCGTACTGGATGCTGTTGTTGATCGCCATCAATGAGGCAGGCCCAGGGCTGGCGATGGCAATCGCGGCAACCAGGGAATAAGCGAGGAGCAAGTGGATATCCATGTCTTGGAACTCAATAAAAGTGAAATGCTGTAGGGCGTGTTAGTCGCTCAATCGAGCGGGATGGCCTTGGCCATCTCAGCGGTCGGTACCCAGCCCAGGTTTTCATACACCGGCCGGCCATGTTCGGTGGCATGGAGAATGGCAAAGCCGATGCCGCGCCGGGCGAACTCGGCCTCGGCCAGGTTCATCAAGGCCGAGGCCAGCCCGCGCCGTCGGTAGTCCGGTTCGACGAACACATTGAGCACATAGCCACGCTGGGCGCAGGTTGGATGAGCCGGATGCGGCGGCCAGTCCAGGCTCATCAAACCAATCGCCGCAGCGGTTTTGCCTTGATCGCTGAGGACGAAGCCAAAGTATCGCCCGTCGAATAAACGCGGGCGTAACCAGGTCGCGAAGTGCTCGGTCATGACGCGCAGCTGGGCAGGCTCACCACCGGCCTCAACGAACATTTTTTCGCGCTGGGCACAGATCATCGCGTGGTCACCCGTTTGCAACCGACGCACCATCAGGCCGGAAAAATCGATTGTGCGGGGAGTCTCGTTCATAACTTGCACCTAGGCTGGGCCATCGATGCTAAAGCAGGCAGGCAGCTGGCATAAGCTACAGATGGGGGCCAATCGGACCATACAGAGGAAAATCCCGGCACACCCTGTCACAAGGGTCTGCCGCCGAGGGCGCTGCGCGAAGGCTATGAGCTGATGAGTCAAACCCTGGTGCTCACGTTGACGGGGCGCTAATCGACGCTGCTAGGGTTGCCTGCTAAGGTGTGCGCCCCACCTCGCAGCAAAGGAATGAGCGAATGATTACCTGCCACCTCAGATACGTCATCGACCCTTATCAGATACCCGCCTTCGAGCACTACTCACGGTTGTGGATTCATCTGGTCAACCGCATGGGCGGCACCCACCATGGTTATTTCCTGCCTTGCGAGGGCGCCAACAATATCGCCTACGCGATGTTCAGTTTCCCAAGCCTGGCGGCGTACGAACAGTACCGCAAAGATTCTGAAACCGATCCAGAATGCATCGCCGCGTTCGCCCTGGCGACCGAGCAGCGGTTCATTCTGAGTTATGAGCGAAGCTTCCTGCGGCCGGTGCTCGACTAAGCCATTAGCCTTACTGAAAAGAACTACAGCTCGCTAGCGCGGCAGGTAGCCCAGTTGCCAAGCCCTGGGGATGAAGGCGCAGACCAAAGCCAGCACGCTGGCCAACGCGCCACTGCCAATCAGCGCCATCAGCCCCAGCCATTGTTGCAACCAAGCCCCCAGCGCGGCGCCCAGCAACATGCCAGTCCAAGGCACCAACTGCACCCGCCAGCCATTGCGCCGCTCGCCCAGCAGCCAGCGCCCAAGCCCGCGACCGAAGCGTGACAGCGCACCGGTCACATAGGTCAGGCCGATCGGCAGGCCATTCACTTGCTCGACCACGGCATTGATCATGCCCATGGCCAGGATCGCCGTGAGCAGCGCTGGCAAGGCCGTCGGTACCGGCCACAGGCCAGCGCCGACCAGCAGACTGGCGACGATCAACAGCACCGGCCAGGCCCTGCGCTTGAAGCTGCGCACCAGCATCACGCCAAGGGCATTGCCAAGCACGAAGCCAACAATCGCCAGCGCCAGACGCACCACCAGGGCCAGGTCGGCCTGGCTGATGGCTGCGGCCAAGCGGGTGGTGTTGCCACTCATGAACGAGACGAAATCGCCCATCGCCAACAGGCCGATGGCATCGGTCATTCCCGCCAGCACCGACAGCCCGGCGACCAGACCCAAGCCGACGCGCCCGCGCAAGCGTTGCAACCTGGCGCGTTTGGCACTGTGCAGGTAAGCGGTATGGGTGAGCATGGGCGGGTCGATCTCCCTTCAGACGGTGGGCAATACTGGCGATGCAAGGTTCGCCTGATGCCTGAGCCAATCGATGAACGCGGATACCGGCGCACGCTGCAAGGCATGCGGGCGAGCAACCGCGTAATAGGCGAAGCGCGCGGGCCAGGGCAGGTCCATCACCACCACCAACCTGCCACTTTGTAACTCTTCCTGGGCATGATTGTCTTGCACCAGAGCAATGCCCTGGCCCATCGCCGCTGCACGCAATAACAACAGATCCTCATCAAAGCTCGGCCCGCGCCTGACCCTGCTGTCAGGCTCCACGCCATGCGCCTGTAGCCATAGTGCCCAGTCGGCGCGGTCGGAGTCTTGCAACAGCGGATAGTGCAGGCAATCCGCCGGATTCTGGATGGCCGGGCCTTTGCCCAGTAATGCGGGGCTGGCGACTGGCAGCAGCACCGGGGCCAGCAATGCAATCGACTCAAGCCCCGGATAGTGCCCCAGGCCATGACGCAAGGCGATGTCGACGCGTTCCTGGTGCAAATCCACCAGCTGCGCCGTGGCCTCTACCCGCACTTCGATGCCCGGGTGCCGGGCACTGAAATCGGCCAGCCGCGGCACCAGCCAGGACGACGCAAAAGACGGCACGGTACTCACGGTCAGGGTTTGCTCGGCCGTCATTGCCTCAAGCTCAGCCAGGGCGTTTTCAATCTGGCCAAAACCGCGCAGCAAACCTGGATGCAAACGCGCTCCTGCTTCGGTCAGTTGTACGCCCTGGCGACTGCGCAGCAGCAGCGTAGCGCCCAGCCGGTCTTCGAGTTGGCGAATCTGTTGGCTGATCGCCCCAGGCGTCACCCCCAACCGGTGCGCTGCGGCCTTGAGGCTACCCAGGCGCGCGGTTTCAGTGAATGCCCGCAGGGCCAGTAAAGGAAGCACAGCGCCCATCAAGCCACTCCTTGGTTTAGAAAACCTAACGCTTAAGCGCAGGACATATCGTTTTCCAGCTGCCTACCCGGCCCACTAGCATGGCTGGCAACACTCGTCGCTGACATTAGCCTGCCTGAGGTAAGTGGTCCATGCCTGATCCCGATCTGATTCTCTACACCGACAGCTCCCCCAATGGTTTCAAGATCACCATTGCCCTGGAAGAAATGGGCCTGGCGTACAGCCTGCGGCACGTACGCATCGAGCAAGGGCAGCAGCGTCATGCCGATTTTCTTGCACTTAACCCGTATGGACGGATCCCGGTGCTGGTCGACCGCAGCAGCGGCATCACCCTGTTCGAGTCCGCCGCGATTCTGTTGTACCTCGCTGACAAGAGCGGCCAGCTGCTCGACCGCCAGCCTCAAGCGCACTGGCAGACCATCACCTGGTTGATGTTCCACAGCGCCAGCATGGGGCCGTTGCTAGGCCAGCGGGTGCATTTCGAACTGTTCGAACAGACCCGCAATGAGCCAGCCATCAACCGCTACCGGCAGCTCAGCGAAACCGCCTTGGCCACGCTCGACCAGCATTTGGCCAACCGTTTGTGGCTAGCCGGTGATGCCTTCTCGATTGCCGATATCGCCAGCTTCGGCTGGATGCACATCGCCCGTGTGATCGACTTCGACTTCAGCCACCACCGCCACCTAAGCGAGTGGTTCGCCCGCGTCGAGCAACGACCCGCGGTACAGCGCGGCATTCGCCTACCAGAGCCTGCAACAGGCGCCTGACTCCACCTGCAAGGAATCGCCATGAACGACATGACCCAGTTCAACCCAGCCACTGTCACTCGCGGCGCCAATGCTTCGGCATTCGCCGATCACCCTGGCTACCGGCGCATGTTCGCCCCGGACCAACTGACCCTGGGGATCTTCTTGCCGCTGCGCTTCTATGCAGGCGACATGACCGTGCTCGAAGGACAGGCGCAGCTGGTCAGCACGATCGATCGCCTGGGCTTCGCCGCCACCTGGGTGCGCGATGTACCGCTGTTCGATCCGGGGTTCGGCGATGCCGGGCAAGTGTTCGATCCATTCGTCTATCTCGCCTATCTGGCCGCGCACACGCGGCAGATTGCACTGGCGACGGGCAGTGCGATCTTTTCCTTGCGCCACCCCATCGAACTGGCCAAGTCGGCGGTGAGCATCGATAGGTTATCTGGCGGCCGATTGGTGCTGGGCATCGCCTCGGGGGATCGTGCGGTGGAATTCCCCGCCTATGGCCTGGCACATGAGACGCGCGGCGAGCGCTTTGCGCAGTCGGTGGACTACTTCCGTCAACTGCTGGCGAACACCCCGCCCAGCATTGAGTCACCCCTGGGGCAGTTGAGCGACGCGTTCCTGCTGCCCAAGCCAGTCACCGGCCGCATTCCGCTGATCGTCACCGGCTCATCGCGCCAATCGATGCACTGGCTGGGCGAGCAGGCCGATGGCTGGCTGACTTACCCCGAGGCCACCCACAACGTGATGGGACCGCGGCGCCTGGCACAGAAGATCCGCGCCTGGCGCGAAGCGATTCCGGGCGGCGGTTTCCGCCCGCACATGACCAACGAATGGATTGATCTGGCGGACGATCCGAACTTTCCACGTACGCCGTTGCAAGGTGGCTATGTACTGAAGACAGGGCGCAACGGGCTGATCGAATTGCTCGGTGAATGGCAGGCTGCCGGGGTCAACCATGCAGCCTTGGGTATTCAGATGGCACGCCGACCCGCGGCCGAGATCATCGAGGAATTGGGGCAGGACGTGCTGCCCCTGTTCCCGTCATTGTCCGGCCCGCCACCGCTGGCCCAGCAATGGTAGCTTGAGTCAGGCAGCCAGGCGCCCGCTGGCAATCGCCTCGGACGCTGCCAGCATCGCCCGCAACAACACCGCGCAGCCTGCCGCCAAATCCTCGGGCGTGGCGTTCTCGATCTCGTTGTGGCTGATGCCGTTTTCACAGGGCACGAAGATCATTCCCGCCGGGCCTAGCTCGGCGAGGAAGATAGCGTCATGCCCTGCCCCGCTGACGATGTCCATGTGCGGCAGGCCAAGCGTGCGCGCCGAGTCGCGCACCGCGTCGACGCAACTGCGGTCGAAATACAGCGCGGGGAAATCTGCGGTTGGGGTCAGTTCGTAGCTCAAGCCGTGCTTGGCACAGGTAGCCTCGATCACCTTGCGCACCTCGACGATCATAGCGTCCAGTTGATCGCCCTGCAGATGACGCAAATCCAGGGTCATGCGCACTTCCCCCGGAATGACGTTACGCGAGCCCGGATACGCTTGCAGGCATCCAACCGTACCGCACGCGTGGGGCTGATGGCCGAGCGCAGTGCGGTTGACCGCCTCGACCACCGCCGCAGCGCCGACCAGGGCGTCCTTGCGCAAATGCATGGGCGTGGGGCCGGCATGCGCTTCGACGCCACGCAGGCTCAGGTCGAACCACTTCTGTCCGAGGGCGCCGAGCACCACGCCGATGGTCTTGGCCTGGTCCTCAAGAATCGGCCCCTGTTCGATGTGCGCTTCGAAGTAGGCGCCCACCGGATGGCCAAGCACGGCACGTGGGCCGGCATAGCCGATGGCGTTGAGCGCATCGCCCACTGTCACGCCTTGCGCGTCGGTCTTGGCCAAAGTCTGCTCGAGGGTGAACTTACCGGCGAACACGCCCGAGCCCATCATGCAGGGGGGGAAGCGCGAGCCTTCTTCGTTGGTCCACACCACCACTTCCAGCGGCGCCTCGGTTTCCACGCCGAGGTCGTTGAGGGTGCGGATCACCTCAAGCCCCGCCATCACGCCAAAGCAACCGTCGAACTTGCCGCCGGTGGGCTGGGTGTCGATGTGACTGCCGGTCATCACCGGTGGCAGCTTGGGATTGCGCCCCGGGCGGCGGGCGAAGATGTTGCCGATGCCGTCGATGCTGACGCTACAGCCGGCCGCTTGGCACCACTGCACGAACAGGTCGCGGGCCTGGCGATCGAGGTCGGTCAACGCCAGGCGACAGACGCCGCCCTTGGCGGTAGCGCCGAGGCGCGCGAGCTCCATCAAAGATTGCCACAGGCGGGCGCTGTCGACGTGGCGGTCGGTGGATTGCAGGACATCCTTGGCAGGATTCATGGTCATCTCCTCTGGCTTTTTTCTGCTGACACGCATGGGTTGTCGAGTGGGGCTTGTTCGCGGGCAAGCCCGTACAGGCTGAACGCTGATCCGAACATCACGCCAAGCCCTGTGGGAGCGGGCTTGCCCGCGAACAGACCAGCGCGGTTGCTCAGGGCACAGGTTTAGCCAGCCGTGCCGGACTGCGAGCTGCGATGCCACCGAGGACGTAGTACAGCGCCCCACCCAGCAGCGACCCGGTAAACCAGCCGTAGTCATAGAACCAACTGAAACTGGTATTGCCGATAGCCATCACGGTAAGCGCCACCGGTAGCGCGAAGGCGGCAAAACCCGCCCAGTTCCAGGCCGGGTAAACGTCGTCGCGGTACAACCCGGCAAGGTCCAGTTGCTGACGGCGGATCAGGAAGTAGTCCACCACCATGATCCCGGCAATCGGCCCGAGCAGGCTGGAGTAGCCCAGCAGCCAGTTGGAATAGACGCTCTCAAGGCTCAGGTCGGAAACGATCCAGCCGAGCTTTTTCAACAGCTCGTGGCCCATCAGCAGCAAGCCGATCACCCCGGTCAGCAGCACCGCCCGGGTGCGCCCGATCAAGCGGGGGGCGATGTTCTGGAAGTCGTTGGTAGGCGAGACGATGTTCGCTGCGGTGTTGGTCGAAAGCGTGGCGATCACGATCAAGGCCATGGCCAATGCGACCCAGCCTGGGCTCTGGATTCGGCCGATCAGGCTGACCGGATCGGACACGGTTTCCCCCACCAGCGAGGCCGAGGCGGCGGTCATTACCACACCCAGGGCGGCGAACAGGAACATGGTCAGCGGCAGGCCGAAAATCTGCCCGAGGATCTGATCTTTCTGGCTCTTGGCATAGCGGCTGAAGTCGGGAATGTTCAGCGACAGTGTGGCCCAGAAGCCAACCATCGCCGTTAACCCCGCGCAGAAGTAACTGACCACGCTGGCGCCCTCTGGACGCTTGGGGGGTTGCGCCAGCAGCTCGGTCATCGACATGTGCGGCAGGGCCCAGAACAGCAGGCCGAAACCGACTGCCACCAACAGCGGCGCAGAGAGCGTTTCCAGCCACTTGATCGACTCGGCGCCACGCAGCACCACCCACAGGTTGAGCGCCCAGAAAATCATGAAACCCAGCACTTCGCCGGTACCGGCCATAGCCTTCCAGCCGTCGAACACCGAGCCCAGGAACAGGTGAATGGCCAAGCCGCCGAACATGGTTTGGATGCCGAACCAGCCGCAGGCGACCACCGCACGAATCAGGCACGGCACGTTGGAGCCGAGAATCCCGAACGAGGAGCGCAACAGCACTGGGAAGGGAATGCCGTATTTGGTCCCTGGAAAGGCGTTGAGGGTCAGCGGGATCAATACGATGAGGTTGGCCAGCAGAATCGCCAGCAACGCCTCGCCCACGCTCAAGCCGAAGTAGGCGGTCAGCACGCCGCCCAGGGTGTAGGTCGGCACACAGATGGACATCCCCACCCACAAGGCGGTGATGTGCCACTTGTTCCAAGTGCGCTGGTGCACCTTGGTGGGGGCCATGTCGTGGTTGTAGCGGGGGCTGTCGAGGACGTCGCTGCCAGCATTGAGCTCGCACAGACCATCCTTTTCGATCACTTCCGATCTGCTCGGTTGCATGGGGCCTTCTCCAGATTTTCTTTTAATTTTTCGCTCATCGGGCTAATGCGATGGCCGGAGTACACACACCACCAGTACTGCACCTGTGGCCCGGCCTGGCTGCGGGCCCTCTCAATAAGCGTGCCGGGTCGGCCGAAGCTGCCCCGGTCGGCCGCCGCCGACCACAGGTAATCAACTGATCTGCAAAGCATTGTTCAACGCCAGCGGCGGGCACGGTCAAACCTGTGGCTGACGCTGTAACTGCAACGGGCCGGCCTTGGCCCCTGCATCAGGTTTCAATCTGGTGCAGCGTGTTTTTTATGCGCCGCTGACCAGGCCCTCACACCCGGTTTCAAGCAGCTGATTTTGCATGGAAAATCTTGACCAATTTGACATCTTGTCAAGTGCGTCAAAATGGTGAGGAGGCTCACCATTTTGGTGATTTTTGTTTTAATCCGTTATTTTTCAATAAGTTATAAACTGAATATGCTTATAAAAATATTTCTTGAACAATAGTAGATCCCCATCTAGATTTCATTCTTGTCAGGCCTGACAGGATTGAAACTATCCTCCAGTCACTGCCAGAAAAATAATTTCAAGAACCGGCCCAAGACCGGTCAGCCTGCGAGGAAGACGGCAATGTCCCTGTTGATCCGTGGCGCCACCGTGGTTACTCACGAAGAAAGCTACCCCGCTGATGTCCTGTGTGTTGATGGCCTGATCCGCGCCATTGGCGAAAACCTCGATCCCCCCGCCGGCTGCGAAATCCTCGATGGCAGCGGCCAATACCTGATGCCCGGTGGCATCGATCCGCACACCCACATGCAATTGCCGTTCATGGGCACGGTGGCCAGTGAAGACTTCTTCAGTGGCACTGCCGCAGGGCTTGCCGGTGGCACCACCTCGATCATCGACTTCGTCATCCCCAACCCGCAGCAGTCCTTGCTGGAAGCCTTCCACACCTGGCGCGGCTGGGCGGAAAAATCCGCCAGCGACTATGGCTTTCACGTCGCCATCACCTGGTGGAGTGAACAGGTCGCCGAAGAGATGGGCGAGCTGGTCGCCCACCATGGGGTCAACAGCTTCAAGCACTTCATGGCCTACAAGAACGCGATCATGGCCGCCGACGACACCCTGGTGGCCAGCTTCGAGCGCTGCCTGCAACTGGGCGCAGTGCCTACCGTGCATGCCGAGAACGGCGAGCTGGTCTACCACCTGCAGCAGAAGTTGCTCGCCCAGGGCATGACCGGCCCCGAGGCGCATCCGCTGTCACGCCCTGCCCAGGTCGAGGGCGAAGCCGCCAGCCGCGCCATCCGCATCGCCGAAACCCTGGGCACGCCGCTGTACCTGGTGCATGTGTCGACCCGCGAGGCGCTGGATGAAATCGCCTATGCCCGGGCCAAGGGCCAGCCGGTGTATGGCGAAGTCCTGCCCGGCCACCTGTTGATCGACGACAGCGTCTACCGCGACCCGGACTGGGCCACCGCCGCCGGCTTTGTGATGAGCCCGCCGTTCCGCCCACGCGAGCATCAAGAGGCGCTGTGGCGCGGGCTGCAATCGGGCAACCTGCACACCACCGCCACCGACCACTGCTGCTTCTGCGCCGAGCAGAAAGCCGCCGGGCGCAACGACTTCAGCCGCATCCCCAACGGCACTGCCGGCATCGAGGACCGCATGGCCGTACTGTGGGACGCCGGGGTCAACAGCGGGCGTTTGTCGATGCACGAGTTCGTCGCGCTGACCTCCACCAACACGGCGAAGATCTTCAACCTGTTCCCGCGCAAGGGCGCGATCCGCGTCGGCGCCGATGCCGACCTGGTGCTGTGGGACCCACAGGGCAGCCGCACGATCTCGGCCAAGACCCACCACCAGCAAGTCGATTTCAACATCTTCGAAGGCCGCACGGTTCGCGGCATCCCCAGCCACACCATCAGCCAGGGCCGGGTGCTCTGGGCCGATGGCGACCTGCGCGCAGAACCTGGCGCCGGTCGTTACGTGGAGCGCCCGGCCTACCCCTCGGTGTATGAGGTGCTCAGCCGACGCGCCGAGCATCAGCGGCCGACGCCCGTTCAGCGCTGAAGCACGGGCCTGCCAGGCAGCCCATCGCAGACTGGCGACAGCCTGCGATGGGCGAGCAAGAACAAGAGTGCTGTACCTGTTGACTGCCATCCCCGAAACGGACAGGCGAGTGACCGCCGCCTGAATCCATAAAAAAGAGAGAGGCTACAACCGTGATCGATGCCCTGAAGCACTTGCCGCGCCCCCGCGCCGGCGCCGACCAACTGGCCGATAACTTCGGCGATCTCGCTCCCCCCCTCAGCGCTCGCCAGGCTGCGTTGGAAAGTGCTCGATGCCTGTACTGCTTCGATGCGCCGTGCGTCAACGCCTGCCCCAGCGAGATCGACATCCCCTCGTTCATCCACCGCATCAGCGACGACAACCTGCAAGGCGCCGCCGAACGGATTCTGTCGGCGAACATCCTCGGCGGCAGCTGCGCCCGGGTCTGCCCGACCGAAATCCTCTGCCAGCAAGCCTGCGTGCGCAACAACGCCCAGGAATGCGCGCCCGTGCTGATCGGCCAGCTGCAGCGCTACGCGCTGGACAACGCCGGTTTCAGCGAGCACCCATTCAAGCGCGCGCCGGACACGGGCAAGCGTATCGCAGTAGTCGGCGCCGGCCCGGCCGGGTTGTCCTGCGCTCATCGCCTGGCGATGCATGGCCACGACGTGGTGATCTTCGAGGCCCGCGAGAAGTCCGGCGGCCTCAACGAGTACGGCATCGCCCGCTACAAACTGGTGGACGACTACGCCCAGCAAGAAGTGCAATTTTTGCTTGGCATCGGCGGTATCGAGATCCGCCACGGCCAGCGCCTGGGCGGCAACCTGAGCTTGAGCGAGCTGCACCAGCAGTACGACTCGGTATTCCTCGGCCTTGGCCTGAACGCTGTACGCCAACTGGGCCTGGCGGACGAAGAAGCACCGGGCCTGCTCGCCGCCACCGAATACATTCGCGAACTGCGCCAGGCCGATGACCTGAGCCAACTGCCGCTGGCCGACCGCTGCCTGGTGATCGGCGCGGGCAACACCGCCATCGACATGGCCGTGCAGATGAGCCGCCTGGGCGCCCGCGACGTCAACCTGGTGTACCGCCGTGGCCACGCCGACATGGGCGCCACCGGTCATGAACAGGACATCGCCAAGGCCAACCAGGTGCGCCTGCACACCTGGGCACGCCCGGATGCGGTGTTGCTCGATCAGCACAATCGCGTGCGCGGCATGCGCTTTGCCCGCACCGAGCTGGTCGAAGGCCGCCTGCGCGATACCGGCGAAAGCTTCGAGCTGGCCGCCGATGCCATCTTCAAGGCCATCGGCCAATGCTTCGACGATGCCAGCCTCAGCGACCCGCTGGCCGCGCAACTGGCCCGCGACGGCGAACGCATTCAGGTCGACCAGAACCTGCGCACCAACCTGCCCGGCATCTATGCCGGCGGCGACTGTACCGCGCTAGGCCAGGACCTCACTGTCCAGGCCGTGCAACACGGCAAGCTGGCCGCCGAAGCCATCCATGCCCAACTCATGCTCAATGTGGAGGCTGCGTAAATGGCCGACTTGTCTATCGAATTCGCTGGTATCAAGGCACCCAACCCGTTCTGGCTGGCCTCCGCACCGCCAACCGACAAGGCTTACAACGTGGTCCGCGCGTTCGAGGCCGGCTGGGGCGGCGTGGTCTGGAAAACCCTCGGCGAAGACCCAGCAGCGGTCAACGTGTCGTCGCGCTACTCGGCGCACTTTGGCGCCAACCGTTCGGTGCAGGGCATCAACAACATCGAGCTGATTACCGACCGCTCGCTGGAGATCAACCTGCGCGAGATCACCCAGGTCAAGAAGGACTGGCCCGACCGCGCGCTGATCGTGTCGCTGATGGTGCCGTGCGAAGAGCAGTCATGGAAGTTCATCCTGCCGCTGGTAGAGGCCACCGGCGCAGATGGTATCGAGCTCAACTTCGGCTGCCCGCACGGCATGCCCGAGCGTGGCATGGGCGCCGCTGTCGGCCAGGTGCCCGAGTATGTCGAGATGGTCACCCGCTGGTGCAAGACCTACTGCTCGCTGCCGGTGATCGTCAAGCTCACCCCGAACATCACCGACATTCGCCAGTCAGCCCGCGCTGCGCATCGCGGTGGCGCCGATGCGGTGTCGCTGATCAACACCATCAACTCGATCACCAGCGTCGATCTCGAGCGCATGGTTGCGCATCCGATCGTTGGCGATCAGAGCACCCATGGCGGTTATTGCGGTTCGGCGGTCAAGCCAATTGCCTTGAACATGGTCGCCGAAATTGCCCGCGACCCTGAGACCCGCGGGCTGCCGATCTGCGGCATCGGCGGTATCGGTAACTGGCGCGATGCCGCGGAATTCATCGCGCTGGGCAGCGGTGCGGTGCAGGTGTGCACGGCGGCAATGCTGCATGGCTTTCGGATTGTCGAGGACATGAAGGACGGGCTGGCGCGCTGGATGGACCAGCATGGCCATCGCAACCTGGAAGCGTTCCGTGGCCAGGCGGTTGGGCATACCACGGACTGGAAGTACCTGGACATCAACTACCAGGTGATTGCCCAGATTGACCAGCAAGCGTGCATTGGCTGTGGGCGTTGCCACATCGCCTGCGAAGACACCTCGCACCAGGCGATCGGCAGCGCGCTGAAGGCCGACGGCACCCATGAATACAGCGTCATCGAGGAGGAATGCGTGGGCTGCAACCTGTGCCAGATCACCTGCCCGGTCGAGGACTGCATCGAGATGGTGGCGCAGGATACCGGCAAGCCTTACCTGAACTGGACCCAGGATCCGCGCAATCCGTATCGTGAGGCCGGTTAGGTTGCGGTTTGTTCGGCGATAGTCGGGGCTGCTACGCAGCCCATCGCAGGCCAGCTCCTACAGGATTCTGCGCGGTCCCTGTAGGAGCTGGCTTGCCTGCGATGGGCCGCAAAGCGGCCCCAGTACTTTCACCCCAACGCCGTCTCATGCAAACACTGCCAAACAACCCCCTGTGCGCTGCACTGTACGATCACCAACGAATACCGCACCTGCTCAACCCCGGCCATACGATGCGTCTCCTTGTACCTCAAGGCAACGCCGCTCCCCGCCTGCCACACCACCTGCACATCGCTGACCAGCATTTCCAACCCCACCCGCGTACCCGCGACGCGATCGAACATCTGCCCTACCTGGTTACGGTCCACCAGCGCTCCAGACGTGGTGACCATGCTGAAGCCATCGGCAAACACCGCCATCAATTGCTCAAGCACGTCGTGGGTCTCAGCCGCAGGCCGGGTGAACACTGTATGAATTAGGTGGTGCACCTCGTGGATACTGCGTTCAGCTCGTTCAATCAGCGGGTTATGCATATCAAGGCTCCAAGCCAATGCCGCGCAGGATAACGCCGGTCACCGTCTGCACCGCCCTTTCAAAAGCCATGTCCGACAGCGGCTCGCCGCCATTGAGCAGCTCGACCTGATAACCAAAGTCGGCGTAGTGCTGGGTCGAGGCCCAGATCATGTACAACAGCGCCGAAGGCTCGACCGGCAAGATCCGCCCCTCCTCGACCCAGCGACGGATCTTCGCTTGCTTGAGCTGCGCCCAGGGCACCAGGCTGTCATCCAGGCTCGCGCCCAGCAACGGCGCGCCGTGCAACATCTCCTCGGCCCAGATCTTCGAGCCCAGCGAGCGCGAGCGCGAGTGGCTCATCTTGGCCCGGATATAACTGGTCAACACCACCCGCGGGTCGTCGAAGCGCTCGAAGCACAGGGCGTCCTGCTTCCACACATCCAGCAGATCCTGCAGCACCGCTCGATACAGGTCGTCCTTGGTGCTGAAGTAGTAATGCAGATTGGAGCGCGGCAGTTCGGCCTGCTCGGCGATATCGCCCATCGAAGTGGCGCCGAAGCCCTTCTCGGCAAACACCTTCTCGGCAGCTTGCAGAATCTTCTCGACGTTACGTCGACGGATTTCGATCTTGTGGTTGGCCATGGCCTGTCCAATGCGACTGAAACCCGTCAAGGCTAACAGTTTTGCGCAAGGCGCAGGCAACTAACCCCAGTTAAGCCAAAGCACAAGCCAACGATTGATTTTCTATTTTAGTGTTGTGGGTTCTGGCCTCTTCGCGGCGGTTCGCCGCGAAGAGGCCAGAGTGTCCCCCACACCTGTCACTATCACCAGATAACGCCAGCCCAGGCGCCATCTGGCGGTGGCTTCACCTTCAGCGGCGGCTGATCACCACTTCCAGATATTCACTGGGCACCACCAACGACGCTTCGCCTGCGCCATTGTGCTCATTGAGCAGCTGGGTCAAATCGCTTTCCAGTGCACCCGCCGCGGCGCTATCCAGCGACGCAAAGGCCTTGTGCACCGGGCCGTACCAGGTGCGAAACACATCGATGAAATGCGCCGGCGAACGGTAGCGAAAATTAAAATGCTGGCGGCTCACCTTGATTGAGCCGATGGCATCGCCGAACAGCTGGTGCAACTGCTCTTCATCGCCCCAGCGCGATGGCGGTTGCGCACCGGCAGGCGGTGGCACGTGCCGGCCCAGGGTCTTGAACATCTGGCCGATAAAACCTTGTGGGGTCCAATTGGCCAGGCCAATCCTGCCGCCCGAGCGGCAAACACGGGCAAGCTCTTTGGCTGCCTGCGCCTGATCGGGGGCGAACATCACACCGAAGGTCGAGATGACGGCATCGAACGCACCATTGTCGTACGGCAGCGCCTCAACATCGGCGGTTTGAAACACGACATCCAGGTGTTCCGCGCGGGCGCGCTCTTCACCTCGTTTGAGCAGCTCGGCTACATAGTCGGTGGAAGTGACCCGGCAACCGCGCCGTGCAGCCGCCAGGGTGGCATTACCGTTGCCGGCGGCGACATCCAGCACCTGCTCGTCCCAGCGCAGGTCGCAGGCTTCGGCCAACCGCTCGCCGACCAACTGCAACGTGGTACCGATGACCGCGTAATCTCCACTGGCCCACGCCGCCTGCTGGCGGGCCTTCAATGCTTGCAAATCCAGGGGTGTGCTCATGGCGTGCACCTGATTTTCCGCGCGGCCGTCTTGCTTGAAGCGGTCAGCGCGCCATTGTTGTCTTGGAGTGTTCAGGCCGAGCCGGTTGCGCCCGACCAGCGATTAGCTAAACCCTATCCCCGGCCAACGGCAATGGCCTGTACCCGCGACGCTAGATGAGTTGGGTACATGCATAGTGCCTGATCGAATATACCCACGCTCAAGGCTGCAGATCGCCCAGAGGGAAATCCCGCAGGCTCGCTCAAGGGTTCCCCATGTCGGCAGGCACAGGTATCCTCGGCCTCTCAAATCCGGGCTTTCCAGGACGGTAACGATGACCAAGCCGCTAGTGTTGCTCAGCGCAGCCCTGCTCCTCAGCCCGCCGCTGCAGGCGCAGATCATCCAGCGCCAGCTAGGCGAGTTCGATTTCAAACTGGGCACCAGTGCCTCGCGCAGCATGGCCCAAGGGCTGATCTCTCCCAGCGCGATCGGCTCGTTCCACGGCGGCCTGGATTTCACCCACCCCAGCGGCTGGTACTTCGGCCAGTACGCGCCGAGCATGGGCCTGACCCCCACTTCCACCCTGCAACTGGATAACTACCTGGGCTACAAGCACCACTTCGACAACAGCCTGGGCTACGAGGTAGGGCTGATCCATTACAGCTACCCCGAGATATCAGGCCGTGACCGCTACGCGATGTACGGCGGCCTGTCACTGTTGGGCAGCAAGTTGGGCGGCGCGCTCAATGACAACCCCGACAACCGCATTGGTACCCTGTTCGCCGACCTGGGCCAACTGCCGCTGTTGGATGTCGGGGTGACCGTGAAGCTGGCCCATCACCGCCTCGGCACGCCCTACACCATCGGCGATGGCCGCCAGGTCGACAGCTTCAACGATTGGTCGCTGAAGCTGTCGCGCTCGTGGCTGGGCCTGGACCTGAACCTGATCTACAGCAACTCCGACCTCAGTGGGGGCGGCTGCGCAGCTTATGCAGGTATCAACAGCTACTGCGATGGCATGCTCACCTTCAAGGCCCAGCGCAGCTTCTTCTAGCGCGGGACGTTCTAAGCTGCAAAAAACAACAAAAGCACCCTCGGGTGCTTTTGTTGTTTACGCCGTTATCAGGACAGCGCCGCCTTGGCCCGAGCGCTGTGCAGCTTCTTGTAGCTGTCGACCAGGCGCAAATGTCGGTCGAGCCCTTCCAGCTTCATGCTGGTCGGGGTCAAGCCATAGAAGCGCACGCTGCCGTCGACCGAGCCGATCACCGCATCCATCCGTGGGTTGCCGAACATGCGGCGGAAGTTGACCTCGTAATCGGCCAGCTCCAGCTCATCGTCCAGCTGCACTTCGAGCACCACGTTCAGCGCCTGATAGAACAGACCGCGCTCCAGGGTGTTGTCGTTGAACTGCAAGAAGGTCTCCACCAGTTCCTTGGCCACTTCAAAGCGCTTCAAGGCCAGGCTGATCAGCAGTTTCAACTCCAGGATCGTCAACTGACCCCACACGGTGTTGTCGTCGAACTCGATGCCGATCAAGGTGCTGATGGCGGTGTACTCGTCCACCTCGCAGTTGTCCAGACGCTTGACCAGCGCCCTCAGGCTGCGGTCATCGAGGCGGTGCAGGTTGAGGATGTCGGCGCGGAACAGCAAGGCCTTGTTGGTGTTGTCCCAGATCAGGTCTTCCACCGGGTAGATTTCCGAGTAGTCCGGCACCAGGATCCGGCAAGCATTGGCGCCAAGGCTGTCGTAGACCGCCATGTACACTTGCTTGCCCATGCCTCCGAGGATGCCGAACAAGGTCGCCGCTTCATCGGCGTTGGACTGCTCGCCCTTGCCGGAGAAATCCCACTCGACGAATTCGAAGTCGGCCTTGGCACTGAAGAAGCGCCACGACACCACGCCGCTGGAGTCGATGAAGTGCTCGACGAAGTTGTTCGGCTCAGTCAGCGCGTGGCTTTCGAAGGTCGGTTGCGGCAGGTCGTTGAGGCCTTCGAAGCTACGGCCCTGGAGCAGTTCGGTGAGGCTGCGCTCAAGCGCCACTTCAAAGCTTGGGTGCGCGCCAAACGAGGCGAACACACCGCCGGTACGCGGGTTCATCAAGGTCACGCACATGACCGGGAATTCACCACCCAGCGAAGCATCCTTGACCAACACCGGGAAGCCTTGCTCTTCCAGGCCCTGGATCCCGGCGAGGATGCCGGGGTACTTGGCCAGCACCTGCTGCGGCACATCCGGCAGCGCCAGCTCGCCTTCGAGGATCTCGCGCTTGACCGCGCGCTCGAAGATTTCCGACAGGCACTGCACCTGCGCTTCGGCCAGGGTATTGCCGGCGCTCATGCCGTTGCTCAGGTACAGGTTTTCGATCAGGTTGGATGGGAAGTACACCACCTCACCGTCCGACTGGCGCACGAACGGCAGCGAGCAGATGCCGCGCTCCTTGTTGCCCGAGTTGGTGTCGTACAGGTGTGATCCACGCAGCTCGCCGTCGGGGTTGTAGATCTCAAGGCAGTACTCATCGAGAATTTCCGTCGGCAGCGCGTCCTTAGGGCCCGGCTTGAACCAACGCTCGTTGGGGTAATGCACGAAGTCTGCATTGGCGATGTCTTCGCCCCAGAACTGATCGTTGTAGAAGAAGTTGCAGTTCAGCCGCTCGATGAACTCGCCCAGGGCCGAAGCCAACGCGCCTTCCTTGGTCGCCCCCTTGCCGTTGGTGAAGCACATCGGCGAGTGCGCATCACGAATGTGCAACGACCAGACGTTAGGCACGATATTGCGCCACGAGGCGATTTCGATCTTCATGCCAAGGTCAGCGAGAATCGCCGACATGTTGGCGATGGTCTGCTCCAGTGGCAGGTCCTTGCCGGCAATGTAGGTGCGGGCCTGGGCGTCGCTGTCGAGCATCAGCAGCGCCTGGGCATCGGCGTCGAGGTTGTCCACCTCTTCGATGATGAACTCAGGCCCGGTCTGCACGACCTTTTTCACCGTGCAGCGATCGATCGAGCGCAGGATGCCCTGGCGGTCTTTTTCCGAGATATCGGCCGGCAGCTCGACCTGGATCTTGAAGATCTGGTTGTAGCGGTTTTCTGGGTCGACGATGTTGTTCTGCGAAAGGCGAATATTTTCCGTAGGGATATTGCGCGTCTGGCAGTACAACTTTACAAAGTAAGCCGCGCACAGCGCCGACGAAGCCAGGAAGTAGTCGAACGGACCCGGTGCCGAGCCATCGCCCTTGTAGCGGATAGGTTGATCGGCCACCACCGTGAAATCATCGAACTTGGCTTCAAGTCGAAGGTTATCGAGAAAATTTACCTTGATTTCCATGCGGGATTACCATAATTCGAGCAAAACGATGGCGGGCATTATCCGGGTTTCTTGACGGGAAGTCTTGAGCGTTCTGTCTCGTCGCGCCCCACCTCCCCTCATCAGCTACAGGGCACAAGGATGACCCTTCGACTACGACCCGCGCAGGTGACCGACCTGCCGTCGATCTATCAAGGCGAACAGGCCTACATCCAACGCTGGGAGCCCGCCCATGAGACGGCCTGGCGCCTGCAACTGGAAAGGCATCTACGGCGCTGGGTGGATAACTTCGAGCGACTGACGGTCGCGCTCATCGATGAGCAGTTCGCCGGTTACGCGCTATGGACTGCCGAGCAAGGCGCGGCTGAGCTGTGCACTATCCATGTCTCGCAGCGCTACCGGCGAAACGGCGTGGGGCGGGCGCTACTGGACAGGTACAGCGCTGATGCACTGAGCCTGGGGTTCACCCAACTGGCCTTGAGCGTGCGCCCCGATAACCCCGCCAGGTACCTGTATGAGCAGGCGGGGTTCATCTGCACGGGCACCGGCACTCACGACTATCTCAGGTACCAGCGCTGCCTAGTGGGCGGCGGGTGTGCTTGACTGTGCACTCTTGGCAAACTCGACCGCCGCAGTAATCGCCGCCCGCGCTTGCGGGCTGTTTTTCCAACAGGTCGAGCCCACTGCGGCAGAAGCTTGAGCGAGGATGTCGCCTACATTCGCCTGACTGAGTAGCGCCAGCGAGTCGATGCCTATCTGCTCAAGACGTGCGATGACGGTCGGCCCGACGCCCTTGAGCGCTAACAGGGCGGTGTGTTCATGGGCTGGGAATGGCATCGGTAAACTCCTTTTATGGGCCATGTGTGGTCGGCTGAGTTTGCCACCGCCGGTTCGGGCCTCATCTCGGGTGAGGGAGAGGTCGGGGTAACTTAGCATGCGCCGGCTGGCTTTAGCGTATGCGCACGACTAGGGTAAGGAGCACACTCACTCGCGAGCATTGCCCGATGCGGACCTGGCTATTGTTGATCCTCAGCCTGAGCTGTCCCCCACTGCTGGCCGAACAGGCCTTGCCTGTGCGCGATGCCTGGACGCTCTCTGACCAGTTCGACCAGCCCTACACCCTCGATGGCCAGACCCGTGTGCTGATGATTGCCCGCAGCATGTCCAGCGCGCGCCTGGTAAACAGTGCGGTGGAACACACCCCGAAAGGTTATCTGGAACAACGCGGCGTGGTCTTCGTGGCGGATATCGAAAAGCTGCCGAGCCTGGTCCAGGCCGTGCTGGTGCCAAACATGCGCTCGGCGACCTACCGCATTCTGCTGGACCGCGACGGCCAGGTCGCCGAACGCTACGCCGGTGACCGCGACAGTGTTCAGTGGCTGGAAATGCAGGGCGGTAGCGTCACGCGTGAGCGGCGTTTCAGCGATTTGCCCGGCCTGCGCCAGGCGCTTGCGGGGTTGGTTGCGAGCCGAGCAGTGAGCGATAGCGCTGCTGCTTTCGGTCAAGCAACTCACGGTGTCACAGCTACAGGTAAAGACCACAGCAAAGGCAAAGGCGACAACAATCCAGCTCAACAATGATCGACGGAGAAGTCGGAAGGTTTTATCTATCGATAGGACCGCGCGAGACCATGGCAGAAACGATGGGCTTGACTACAGCGTTCATGCCGCCTGAAAAAGCCGCTCGACAACAGGCTGCTTACGATTTCGAGCCTGCCAAAGATCGTAATCAGCCTGTATCGCCAGCCACAGACGAGCCGTGCTGACTCCAGCCATCTCCAAGCGCAACGCCAAGTCAGGTGAGACTGCGGCCCGGCCATGCAGTACCCGCGAGAGCGCCTCGCGGGAAAAACCCAGGTGCGCGGCAAACGCTTTCACTGTCAGGCCTAGCGTCGGCAAGACGTCCTCACGCAGCGTTTCACCTGGATGGGGCGGATTGTGCAGAGGCATGGTGTGCCCTCCTGTTCAGTGGTAATCAAGGTAATCGACCAACTCTACGTCCGAGCCAATAAAGCGGAAAATCACCCGCCAATTGCCTGAGACACTGATCGACCAGAAGCCAGCCAATTCGCCCTTGAGCGGGTGCAATTGCCAACCAGGCACGCTCATCTCGTCTGCCGCGATGGCACGGTCGAGGATTTGCAACTGCCGTTTGAGGCGGCTGGCATGGGCTGGCTGGATCCCGCGGGTGCCGCCGGTTTCATAAAAAACGCGCAGTCCTTTGTGCCGAAAGCTGATGATCATGAGGATCGCGCTGCATCCATTCAGTGAGAATGACGCAAGTGTGACCCGACGCATCACACGGAGCAAAATAACATATGTGACGTTATGCGTCACATACTATTCAGAGGCCCAAGCGCACCGTTGGATTGACCAGGCTCAAATCAACCACAGCGAGCCCGATCGCGCGCCGGACACTGCGCCCGGTGCACATTCAGCGCGGTATTGATGATGCCGATATGGCTGAACGCCTGAGGGAAATTGCCCAGCATGCGCTTGCCGGCCGGATCGTATTGCTCGGCCAGTAAACCCACGTCATTGCACAAGCCAAGCAAACGCTCATACAGCGCCTGGGCTTGCTCCTGGCGGCCAAGCAATACATAGACATCCGCCAGCCAGAACGAACAGACCAGGAACGTGCCCTCCCCTGGGGTCAGCCCATCGCTGCAGCTGTCGCTGTCATAGCGCAGCAACAGCTCGTTTCTCAGCAGGCGTTTTTCGATCTGCTCAAGCGTGCGCAGAAAGCGCGGATCGTCCGCAGGCAAAAAACCGGTCAAGGCGATTTGCAGCAGACTGGCATCCAGCTCGCTGGAGCCGTACGCCTGTACGAAGAATTCGCCCTTGCCATCCAGCCCGTGCGCGCAGACGTCGCGATGGATCTCATCGGCCACCTGGCGATAATGCCGGCCGCGTTCGCGGTCCTCCTCGGTGGTGTCGGCCAGCCCCGCAGCGCGATCGAATGCCACCCAGGCCATGACCTTGGAGTGCACGAAATGCTGCGGCCCGCCGCGCACTTCCCAGATGCCTTCATCGGGCTCGCGCCAGATACGCTCCACGTACGGCAGGATCAGGCGGGCAATCGCGGCGCTGCGTGGGTGGCGTGGCAAGCCGCCCTTGATCGCCTGGGTCATGGCGTCGGCCACTTCGCCGTAGATATCCAACTGGCGCTGCTGCGACGCGGCATTGCCCACGCGCACAGGCTGGGAGTGCTCGTAGCCAGGCAGCCACGGCAGGGTGTATTCCTGCAGATCGCGCTCCCCGGCCAGGCCATACATGATCTGCATCTGCTCGGGGTTGCCGGCTACCGAGCGCAGCAACCATTCGCGCCAGGCCTGGGCTTCGTCGAAGTAGCCCAGGTTCATGAAAGCGAGCAAGGTCATGGTGGCGTCGCGTAGCCAGCAGTAGCGATAGTCCCAATTGCGTTCGCCAGCGATGCGCTCGGGTAGCGAGGTGGTCACGGCGGCGACGATGCCGCCGGTAGGCGCGTAGGTCATGGCCTTGAGGGTCAGCAGCGAGCGGCGCACCTGAGCGGTGTGGGGGCCGACGTCCGGGCAACGGTCGGCGAATGTTTGCCATTGGGTGAGGGTGTGTTCGAGGGCGTTGTCGATGTCGCATCCGGGCTGCACCGGCAGGTGCGAAGGCTGGTGACGCAGGCTGAAGCTGTGCCGTTCGCCGGCGCACACGCGCAAGCGGGCCACGGTGTGGTGGTCGCGGGCGTGGGTGGTGACGGTGCTGCACAGGATCAGACGGTTCGGGCCGGCGACGGCGCTCAAGGTCAGCGGGTCGAGTTTTTCTACCCAGGGCACACTGCGGCCGTAGTCGAAACGCAGGACCAGGTCCATTTCGAAATTGACTTCGCCGGCGAGGCCTTCGACGATGCGGATCAGCGCGTTGCTTTCGTCCAAGGGCATGAAATCGAGCACCCGGGCGCGACCGCTGGCGGTGCTGTAGGTGGTTTCCAGCACCAGGGTATCGCCCAGGTAGCGACGGCTGGAGTGCTCGACCGGATCGCAGGGGGCCAAGCGCCAGCGGCCGTTTTCTTCGTTGCCCAGCAGCGCGGCGAACACTGCAGGGGCGTCGAAGCGCGGCAGGCACAGCCAGTCCAGCGAGCCATCGCAGCTGACGAGCGCGGCGCTGCGGCAGTTGCCCAGCAGGGCGTAGTCTTCGATCGGTGCTGGCATGGGGGCTCCTTGCGGGTCTTGATGCTTGATCTGGGTTGTTCGAGGTCTCTAGGTTGGTCTGCCAGTAGGGTGGTGAAAGTTCCGGCCATTTCGCGGGCAAGCCCGCTCCCACAGGGGGCGCGCTGACCGCATGACGGCGTCGTGCCTGGGGAAACGCTATGCGTCGCAGCGGCGGGTTGGTCTGCCAGTCGGGTGGTGGACGTTCCGGCCTCTTCGCGGGCAAGCCCGCTCCCACAGGGGGCGCGCTGACTGCATGATGGCGTCGTGCCTGGGGAAACGCTATGCG